>JAGQKZ010000010.1 GCA_020429745.1 candidate division WWE3 bacterium
AACCTTCAAGTGGAGCTATTATCGCAAGCCGGTCGTCCTTGAAACCAAGTTGTGCTCCAACACCGCCATAAACGCCCTCGAGATCGTCTTTAAACCCCTGGTTTTGCTCATCCGAATAATACGAGGTGTAAGGATCACCAAGCGCTGCCATCATACCGTTAATAGCACCATCCACAATATCACTTGGATCCACATCAGAAACGTCCAAGTAGTTATCCTCCACCAGGCCTAACACCTTCCAAAACTTCGACATGTCAAGATCTTTCACGACTACATTATCAGGCGCAGACTTGTTAATAACGTTGAAAGAAACACCCGTGCGCGAAGTTTCAAACAAGGCGAAGTACCGACTTAATCCTATACCCACGAACACTCCAAAGATTAAGGTTGCCGCTAACCAGACAAATACGATCTTTGTAGGACTCGGCCGGCGCGACACATTCTGATGTATTATGTTGTCTTTTGTACTGTTTTGCATTACTAGACTATTCTATAATCTCTAAAAACTCTTTACGGATCTTAACTCCGATCTCACGTATCTTTACGACAATATTGGTATCTTCCGCGTTTTCAACAACACCGTACTGCCCAACGTTGTCACCACTTAGCACTCGAACTGTTTGACCAGGTATCAGTATACCGTAACCTCTATGTTTTGCTAGCCTACCTTCCCTAAGATTAATCGAGTCCAGGCTCGCGATCTTACTATTGGGCAAAGGTAACACAACTACGTTTTTTTGACTATGCAGAAAAACATGCCTATGCTCAGCCTCTTTGAGTTTCTCATAAACCGCCGAGTACATAGGGCCAATAATAAAACCCTCCGTTGCTACCACAGATATACCGACATCCTCAAATCGCCCCTTACTACTACGTAGCTGTAAATAATCTTGATAGTCTATTCCTCCTGTGATAATAGCTTTGACGCCCATCGCCAGCGCCTTATATAAGACCTCAATCGAAACCTTTGTACCGCCAAAAATAATCTTGCCGGCGGCCTTTTCAGTTATCTGATCCTCTTGAAGTGGAATATCTGGGTAACCGATCTCCAATAGACTTCCTTCTCTATCGGTACCAAATGTAACTATACCGTAAACAGCATCGACCACGGTCCCAATGGCGATATTTTTTTGTGGAATAATATCGACGATCTTTCCGAAAACACCCGAAACTACCTTAACCTCGTGAGGAAGATACTGTAAAGTCAATCGTGTGCTTTCTTTATCGTAGTTGACTATGTCCCCAGTTAATGGGCTCTTAAATGTACGCTCGCGTAGACCAAAAAACTCCTTGCGCTGAGCTATCACGTCACCCTGATAAACCCTACTCCCAACGGTTCGTTTTATAATCGCGTCCAACTTCTCAGGAGGTAGCTTAAATAAATTACCAAGATTAAAAGTGCGAAAGCCCGATTTATACCAGGTAGTGGCCAAAATAGACTCGGGACGTACAAGCTCCCCCACCTTGACGTTAACATTACTCGAGGAATCAAGCGTTCTTTCGAACTGATACGGTACGCCTTCCTGGAATGGTTTTCTTTTATAGGTAATACTCTCCATCGCTATCTTACTGCCTGTTCCCAGTGCCTATAATTGCTTGCATAGGTTTCAGTATCTGAGATATCCGGAAGCGGTCGGCCTCGCACGTCAAGGACCAATCCGACTAATCCTCCGTTTATCTTTTCAAGTCCCTTATAACCCGTCACAGTAATGTGCGGTTTGACCTTCATTCCGATCGATCCCTTAACGTTTGTGTCTAATGGGAGACGAACGATCTCTCCTGAGCGCAATTCAACTACTTGATCCTCACTAAGACCGATATCAACCTGTACCTCACCTAAATATTCTCCCCAAGGGTAGTTGTGCGAAGGTATGATTATAGAACCTAATGACTGTACGCCTATCTCTTCGAGAACAAGGCGGCCGCCGGAGTTCGTGTAAGAACTTGCTATTAATGCAGACTGTGTGTCCACAATAATCTCCCAGACGCCTTCGATACCTATTCCGTCCAGGACCGCAAGAACAACGTTTCCCCAATCACCCAACTCTAATGCAATATCACCCGTAATAACAATCCTGTGAGTTCCTTTGGTGAAACTGACTGAGTCCTCGTGCAGGAACGATTGGTCTCCCCTAACCTTATTTAGTATCAAGCGAATGAGACCGAGGAGTACTGTTTGGTTATCCTTGCTATTCTCTTTCAACCCGCGATAAAGTCGACGATTGCCAAGTAGATTCATTAACCGATCACTATCGTCATCACGCCCCATAATGCTCAACCATCCCTTAATATGTTCAAGACCCAAACTATCGAGAGTATCATCAAGTTTTTCACCAACACCGTAGTCGTATGCCTTTGTGTTGTAGAGTCGCCCATATGAGCTTGCCCCAACAACGGTACGGCTACCGTCGATCAAAACGCCGACCGTGAGTCCTTCGGGGTACATGTTGCGTAATGCGTTTCCGAACCATTCTATTCGATTGTCGACTATCTTTAGTTCATCGTACTGACCTTTGTAGGTAATCTGCAACGCTTCAATTAGCTTCTTATCGTCTTCAATAAAACGTACGTAGCGCTGGATATTTATTAAGTCAATCCTTTCCGGCCCTGCTCGAAAGAGAAACCCGCTGACACTATCATCAGCTATATCGATAATTAAGGTTGTTTTATTATCATTCATAGGCAGCGCGCTCTTATAAATTGTACCATCCTGAAAATCAACGAGAAAAAGAAAAAGTTAGCGAACAAGGGCTAAATGCCTAGCCAATTTAATTGCAGACGACAACAGTCTTTGATGCTTTGCACAAATACCCGTTATCTTTCTGGACAGGATCTTTCCACGCGGAGACAAGAAGCTCTTCACGACATCCACCGATTTGTAATCTGGGTCGATCTCATTCTCACAGAACCAGCAGCCCCTACGCGACTCACGCGAGGACCTACTTAACAAAACATTATTTGTATCTCTTCTTTTAGCTGCTGACATACCATTTACGGCGCACGCGCCGAAGTTATTATAACAGACAAATCAAAAATAAGACTACGTTTCTAGAACGGAATCTCGTCCGACTGAGTGGAAGTTTCCCCTGATCCCTGCTGACTACCTCCAGTACCAAAACCCTGTGAACCCTGGTCATAAGAAGCGTCTTCTTGACCTCCGTCTCCGGACCTCCTACTGTTAAGTAAGATCATCTCACCTGCGACTATTTCGGTTCGGTACATCTTCTTACCGGATGCCTCATCGTTCCAATCCCGCGTCTGTAAGCGCCCCTCGATGTAGACCTTGTCACCCTTATGCAAAAGTTTCTCGCAAAGCTCACCTAGTTTTGCCCAAGCCACGATGTTATGAAACTCGGTATCCTCAACCGTAGACTCTGTATTGGAAGGAGAGTATTCTCGATTTGTAGCAACCCCGAACGTAGCAACCGCCGTACCTGACGAGGTATAACGCAACTCTGGATCTCTCGTGAGATTCCCTATCAACATAACCTTGTTTAACGACCTGACTGCCATCTACATTCACCCCCTAGACTTGATTAAAGTGTAGCGCAAAACTGCACTATGAATATTCAACTCTTTTTTCAGATCAACCAGTTTAGAACGGTCATTCGTTGATACGTAAAAAAGCGCGTATCTACCTTGAGTCTTTTTGTTGATTGGATAAGCTAATGTTCTTAATCCCCAAAGATCTTCCTCCTTTATCTCCATGTCACGATCTATTACAAGCGAACGGACTGCATCTAATGACTTTCCCTCCTCCATATCGGGATCCAGGATGACCATTAATTCATATTGTGACCGATTGTTCATTTCGAACGAATTATAACACGAATATCTAACCCCACAAACCGTACCGGCAAAATATGAAAATACTAAAGAAAAGTACCTTTGTTGACGTAATGTGCGTTTGCTTGTACGATAGATTTACTGTGGCCACATCGATCGATGGATACGTGTTATTTACACTCTTTCAGCTGGAACGGCAAACCAATGCCGCTGGCTTGTTTTTAATACCTTATGAAACAATCTATAGAATCATGTCGCCGAACGTTTATCACGAAAGCTCTGTCCGACACAGCGTAAACTCACTTTGCAATGACGCTATGTTGCAAAAAGAGCTGAAAGATTCGATTTCGTACATAAGTGTTACCACAAAGGGGCGCAAGGATATTCTCGATCGGTATGAGATACTTGACCGCCCAGTACAACCGAAACCCTTAAATGCCCTTAACGACTGGTGGATGATAACCTTCGATGTTCCAGAAGATAAACGTTCTATCCGCGACGCGCTACGTGACTCACTAGTTAGATTTGGCTTTACGCCATGGCAAAAATCACTATATGTTTATCCACGGGGCACAAGCAGAGACTCAGAGATAGTAAACAATTTCTGGGTTAAAGAGTATCAGCCATACATATCGCTTATGAATGTAACCGACGTCGTCAGCAAGCCGTTAATCTCAGACACCGTTATGGAGAGTTACGATCTATCTGACAAGGTTAAAAGGGCTCATGAACTGATGCTTGCGGCAAGAGACCACTCTAAGAAATTAAAATCAAGAGCGCTAAATAACAAACAGTTTAACACCGTTTTATTGAATGCAAGAGTTGTAGCAAAGGATATCTATCAACTAATAAACGATATCTCATTTGTTCCCCCGCAGCTAATCACACAACTTAACTTAACCGGGCTTGTTAAGATCTACGATTCACTTATCGCGTCAATCTTGTCAACCTACGAAGGATCCAACTCGTAACTGTCGGCAAGGTCACGCACCGTATAACCCCGTTTTGCAATCTCATCCCGAAGACCGTCAGCTTCAATGAACTTACCGTCACGCTTTAGCTCCCAACGCTGCTTCGCGAACTCAAGTACGTCATCGGGTATGACGGTACCTTCCTTTGTGTTGTCTTCATTAAGAGCCAAGCCTAGAACCGTATCCATGAGCAGCAGAGTTTTTAACTTCTCCGAGGACGAGAGCTCGGAATCAAGCATCATCCAAGTCTGTGCGAGAGCTTTCGGTGTATTGAGATCGTCTGTCATAGCCGTAGTGAACTCTGAGATGTAGGTGTTGTTAGGTCCACCGGAATCATTATTTTCTGCAGTCGAATCTGACATGTACTCGACCACCTTCGAACGCAAACGGTCTACCGCACTCTGCGCTGCGGCCAAGGACTCCCAGGTAAAGTTCATCTGTTTCCTGTAGTGTGTGTTTAAAACCAGATATCTAAGGGCAATCGGGTCAAATCCCTTAGCTTTTACATCTTCAAGCGTGAAAAAGTTCCCCTTACTTTTACTCATCTTCTCACCGTCCACCTTAAGATGCTCGTGATGCACCCAGTAGTTCACAACACGATGACTTGTAACACCAAAGTTCTGGGCAATCTCGTTCGGATGGTGCACAGGAAGATGGTCCACCCCTCCGGTATGGATATCAATGTGGTCTCCTAAATAATGCATGCTGATCGCAGAACACTCGATATGCCAGCCTGGGAACCCTTCACCCCACGGAGAACCCCAACTCATCGCATGATTAGCATACCTTCCTTTTTTAAACATCCACAAAACGAAATCCGCCGGATTCTTCTTGTCGGGATCGACCTCCACACCCTCACGCGCACCCACTAGTTTTTTCGATAGCGGCTGCTTGGAGAATGGATTGTAGTCTGGTAGTTTACCAACATCAAAGTAGATCGCCGCATCTTTTACATAACCGTATCCTTTTTCGAGCAATACTCCTATCAATTTAATCTGCTGGTCTATCGCATCGTCATCTGCCGCCCTTTTTATTACTGAAGGCGTGAGGACATTTACCTCGTCCATAGCGTTATAGAACTCTTTCTCAAATCTTCGGGCAACTTCAAATACACTCAAGTTGTGTTTTGCAGCGCCTTTTTCGAGCTTGTCCTCGCCCTCATCGGCGTCGGATTCAAGGTGGCCAACATCGGTGACGTTTTGCACATGCCTAACCGAATATCCCAACATCACAAGCGTGCGCCGTAAGACATCGTCCCCAACGTATTTTTTTACGTGTCCTATATGCACGTGATCGTAGACTGTAAAACCACATGTGTACAAACCTACGTTGTCTTCATCTACGGGGACGAAATCTTCTTTACTGCCACTTAAAGAGTTGTATAGGCGCAGACGTTGTTTAGTACTCATCTCTTCCTTCTAGGGCGCGCTGCAAGGTAATCGGGTCGGCGTATTCAACGTCACCACCAACCGGAAGCCCCCGCGCAATGCGTGTCAACCTGACTCGATCATAATCCTGCACATCTTTCATAACCTTACGAAGATAAAGTGCCGTAGTTTCTCCTTCGGTCGACGGATTGGTTGCCAGTATAACCTCGATACTATCATAATTTCCCAGGTAGCCTGCGACCCTATTAATTAACTCTTTCACGTTGAGTTCTTCGGCGCCGATTCCGCGAACCGGATCAATTACCCCCCCTAACACATGATAAACACCTTCATAACGTCCCGTCTTCTCTATAGCCAGCATATCGAGCGGCTCCTCAACAACCATAATCTGAGATCTGTTACGAAATGTGTTCTGACAGACTGGGCAAAGACGTCCTTCGCTGATGGTGAAACATTCTTCACAGACTGAGCTATTCATTCTTGCATTGTTGATATCCATGGCGAGCTCAACAACTTCGTCTTGAGGCATCCTGAGAAGATAAAACGTCAGTCTTTCTGCGGATCGCGGTCCGATACCTGGGAGTCTTTTCAACTGTTCAATTAATTTGTCAACTGACGCAGGAATAGTTCTCATAAATTCTTAACCAATAAACTAGCAAACTACATACCGGGGAGATTCAGACCAAGATCGCCAAGTTGTCCGCGCATCTTTTTTGCTGCAATTTTTTGGGCCTCCTTGACTGCCTTGTTGACAGCGTCTGTGATATCAGAATCGCTGCGGTCGTTACTAATAATTTCAACGATGTCGATGTTGGCCGAAACCTTGACAACAACACCCTTGTAACTAACCTCAATCACCTCAGCAGAAAGTTCACTCTCCATCTGCTTGGCCTTTTTTCTAAATTCGTTTAACTCTTTAACCTTGTCTAACATTTCAAAAGCATGATACTACATCTTTAAGAATAATCCTACTCGATAAGCTGACCCCCAAAAACATCCCTCGCTATCTCGAGCAGATCATCCTTATTTCCACTACGTTTCGGCAAACTGTTGTCACTCAACATATTGCTACCCGCTCCGTTCGTTTCAGTTTTTAGGTTGTCTGCTTGAGGTATGTCCCAAACCGTAGACGTTTCTGCGCCGACCTCATTTAAAAGGCACTTTAAGTTATAGCTCCTTCCGTAAAGCTCGGTTAAAGCATCCTCCACCACAACCTTGTTGACGGTTTCCTGAAGCTTCTCCTTGTGGAATGCATAGTTGAAAGCTAGGACAATCTCGTTGTCAGCAATATTAGAAACAGTAGCTGCACGTAGAAGTGTTTCGACGCTCTTCTTTTTTTCACGCACCTTGGCAAGCAGCGTATCCCAGTTAACACCAGATTGATCATCAACCATCTCCTTTCCAACCTGAGCATGTTCCTTTTCGTCACTGGTCACCAGCAGATTATTTTCTAAAACTTTCTTGTCGATCGCACTCTGGGTTAAAACCTGGTCGGCATCAACTACGTTTGTTTTCTGCGATACTTCAAAAACAGACACCAGAGCAGCAAGATGATTTCGAGTATAAGCCATACGTCGGCGTGCTTCGATAATCCTACCCAACAGTACTACAAGGCTAGACCTACTAGAAACAACCTCCTGACTATGGGGGCCGCCTGAGTAGATGTCGTCAATCAGCCGTTCAACGATTTTATCCGTAATATACGCCAACGAAACCCCATCGCCTGCAATAGATCTAACTCTATTTACGAACCCCTCTGTATTATTATGCGCAATCATGTTGTACACTTCTTCGACTAACTTATCTTCGACGATTCCTATGTGATCTCTAACATTACTAGGGTTAACAGACCCCCCATTGCTCAGGCCGATAACTTTTTGTAACAGGACCATTGCGTCGCGATATGAATTTCCTGAATTATCGGCGATCAATCTCGCAATCTCGTCGTCGAGCTCGAGGCCTTCACTGCTTGCAATCGATTTTACAAACAACAACAGGTCGTCCTGACCCGCCGGTTGGAAGTCGTATCTTTGACAACGCGAGAGGATCGTTACGGGAACCTTGTATGGCTCGGTCGTACACAATACAAAATATACAAAGTTCGGTGGCTCCTCTAAAGTTTTAAGTAACGCATTAAATGCATCTGTGGTCAGCATATGCACTTCGTCGAGAATATACAGCTTGTTAGGACTCTGAGTAGGTTGGTAGAAAACCGTTTCACGAATCTCTCTGATCTTATCAATGCCTCGGTTACTCGCCGCATCAATCTCGATCAGGTCGACCCCGGAAACGTCCAACTCTCGAGCCAATATTCGCGCTACGCTTGTTTTACCCGTACCTTTAGGACCAGCGAATAGAAGCGCATTTACAACACTATTATTGGCAAGCGCCGCAGACAGCAACGAAGTAACGTGCGATTGCCCCACAACATCATCTAACTTACTCGGTCTGTATTTTCTATATAAAACCTCACTCATCTTTTTGTAACCTTTCTAGGTCAACCTTTATCCTTACTGCTGTCTCCTTGATCACAGAGAGTTCACTATTGCTAAAGTTGCTCAATACATATTCGGAAGATTCGTCTCCATCTGAAAACATCCCGATACCAACACGAACGCGCCAAAAGTCCTTTGTGCCAAGTGAATCGATCACGCTTTTTACACCGTTGTGGTTATTATGACCACGACCAAATTGGATCTTGTAGTCCCCAACCTCAAACGCCCAGTCGTCATGCACTAGATACAGATCGCCGACAGAAGCGTTATTTTTCCTTAGAGATTTACGGACGAAGGTGCCGGAGTTATTCATAAAAACATCCGATATCATCGAGGTCATACCTTCCACTCCCCCCATGCTCGTTACAACGATCTTCCCGCAGTTGTGACGATTCTTTTCGTATGACGAACCGGGATTCCCCAGCCCCACGAGTATTTTCACATTGTAATAGTACTACAATCGCTGGACTTTAAAACACGAGATTTTGGGCTCTCTAATCTATCCAAGAATGTATGGCCAGAAAATTACCGTACCAATAACGACAGCCCCGATCGACAAAAGAAACACGGCTCCTGCAGCTACGTCTTTTGCAACCTTAACCTGAATGTGATGTTCCTTCGCCATGTAGTCAAGTGCTGTTTCGATCGACGTGTTTAATAGCTCGGCGATCAAAACTGAGAATATGACCACGAGAAGAATCAACCAATCGCTGCGATTAAGATCAACCAAAATGCCGGTAATAATAACTACAAAAGCAGCCACAACCTCAATCTTAAAGCTCGTATGCTCCTTAAATGCATGTAGCAAACCTTCAAACGCGTAGCCAAAGGAACGCAAATAATTTAAAGCGTTGGTGATAATTTCACTAATCATCCGCATTAAGAATATCACTCACGTTAACGTCTTTCACTACCATATCTTCAATAGTACGCATCGCAGCCTTTCCCTTATCTGTAGCGTCATCGTATCCGTACAGGTGAAGAACGCCATGGGCTACGACTCTCGCTAACTCAGCGATAAAAGAAACCCCGTACTTGTCAGCGTTTTTTTTGACCTCGTCAACGTTGACGACAAGATCACCGAGCACGTTCTTTTCGGCATCGCTTTCGTTAAGTGGTAAGGAGATAACATCTGTCGTAGAGCTTGAACCAAAAACCTTACGGTTAATCTCCTTCATCGACTTGTCATGTGTTAGAGAAAAACCCACTGAAAGCTTCTTAGTCATCGTTATACCTTCTCTGAGATCCTCGCATCTTCTCTTCGCGCTGACGTCGCTTGCTCGGCTTCTCGTAAAACTGCAGATCTCGAAGTCTTTGTATGAGGTCAGATTTTGTAACAGCGAAGTTAAACCTACGGAGCATCTGCTCAACACTCTCTCCCTGTCTGGCAGCAACACGAATGTGAACAGGGTGCTTACCTGCCTGGGATCTATCCTTATTATCAATAAGCTCTAGGTCGTCGTTGGAATATACGGGAGGTAAGTCCCCTTTCTTATCAGAGGATTTCGGGTCGGTTGTAATATCAGTCTTATCATCGATTGATGCATCAGTCTTTTTTGCCTTTGGCACATTAAAACACCTCCTAGCATAACACTATTTTGGGGTCAGTTTAGGCGTAAACCACCCTAAATAACAAACAGAATTATATCGCGTCAGGTTTTTCAATTCAAGAAGAGGATATCGCTTTGTTAAAGTACCAAAGCGCGAGAAGGTCATATTCGTCAGCAGGTAAAGGTATTAAGCATACTTTTGACACATCCCATACAATATTAGGAGTAATATGCCGAAGAAAAAAAACCTCGTCGTAGTTGAGTCCCCTACAAAAACCAAGTCTATCGCAAAATATCTAGGCAAGGATTTCTCCGTTACCTCTTCTAAAGGACACATTATCGACCTGCCAAAAAGCAAGCTCGGAGTGGATGTCGAAAATAACTACGAACCGCTCTATCAACCCATTCGCGGCAAAGGCAACGTCATCAAAGAACTTAAAAAGTTAGCCAAAACCGCAGGTAAGATCTACCTTGCTACCGACCTGGATCGCGAAGGGGAAGCGATAGCATGGCACATAGCCTCGGCTTTAGAGGTTTTGGATAAAAAAGGCCACCTATCAAAAGACTCAGCAGACAAGGTAAAGAGAGTCGTATTCTCCGAGATCACGAAGGATGCCATCCTTGAGGCCTTTGACCACCCACGCGACTTCGACTACGGATTAATTGACGCTTACCAGGCCAGGCGTGTACTCGATCGGCTTGTTGGGTATAAACTAAGCCCACTTCTTTGGAAGAAGATTCAGTTTGGCTTGTCGGCGGGCAGAGTTCAATCGGTCGCCTTGCGTCTCATCGTCGAGCGCGAAAAGGAACGAGAGGATTTCAAATCAACACCCTACTACAAGATAGCCATGAACGGCGTCAAGGAAGGAAAAGAACTAACCGCTGAACTCACGCACCTCGACGATGAAAAGATCGAAACTAAAAACAAGCTCTCCCTATTTGCCGGAGAATACACTTACTCTCAAACGCTCATCTCCACAAAAGAGAAACTCGAGGAGTTGGAGAATGACTTAAAAAACGCAAAGACTTTTATAGTTAGCAGTTTTGAATCTGCCACCTACTCAAAAAAGCCCTCTGCACCATTCTCAACCTCGACCTTGCAAAGAAGCGCGTCGACGAGATTAGGACTGACACCAAAAAGCACGATGTATCTGGCACAACAGCTTTATGAAGAAGGGTATATCACCTATCACCGCACAGACTCGTTCAACCTCTCCGAACAGTTTGTCTCTCCAGCTAGAGATTACATCAAAAATGAGTTCGGTGACGAATATCTGCCCGACGAAGCCATCACCTATGCCTCATCACAAAAAAACGCCCAGGAGGCACATGAAGCTATTAGGCCAACGTCGGTTGGTGATCTAAAAGAGGCAAGCCTTGAGATTGAGCAAAAGATAGAACAAAAAGCCGCGAAGCTATACGAACTTATCTACAGCAGAGCCGTCGCATCACAGATGACAAATGCTCAATATAAGCGCGACACACTGACCTTGAAACCAAACGGCAACCTTAATCACGATTACGTTTTTAGTGCCCAGGGATCTATTCTCACCTTCGATGGGTTCATCAAGATGTGGGGTCGGACGGCAGAAGACAGGGACATTCCACAGCTTAAAGAAGGCGACGTTGTAGACGTAAACGATATCACCAATTCTCAACACGACACTAGCCCTCCCCCACGCTACACCGATAGTTCACTCATTAAAGACCTGGAAGAACATGGAATTGGCAGACCGAGCACTTATGCACCAACGATCGATACGATTATCTATCGCAACTACGTCGGACGAGAGTCGAGTGCATTAGTGCCGAGCGACATAGGTAAGGCGGTCACTCATCTGCTAGTCGACCACTTCCCAGACATCGTAGATCTCTCATTCACCGCGGACATGGAGAATCAGCTCGACGATGTCGCTGAAGGTAAGGGAGTGTGGCAGGAGATAATCGACGAGTTTTATAAACCTTTTGAAGAAACCATAGAAAAGAAGGAGGAGGAACTCGAGCGTTCAGACTACAAGGTGATAGCCGAGCTCGACGAGAAGTGCCCGGATTGCGATCACATCTTGGTCTCCAAACTTGGACGATATGGGAAGTTCAAGTCGTGTTCAAACTTCCCCGAGTGTAAATACGCTGCACCTTTTATTGAAAAGATCGGCATGAACTGTCCGGACTGCAAAGACGGCGATATAATCATTCGCCATACAAAACGTGGAAAGATCTTTTACGGTTGTAGCAACTACCCTAAATGCAAATGGGCAAGTTGGGAAGATCCGCGCAAAGAAGAGGATGAATCTGCTTAGGTATTCTTCCAACACATGTTATAATCATCTCCGATATGGCTACCAAACTACCTACACTTGAAGAAATGATGGAGGCGGGTGTTCATTTTGGACACCGTACCCGCCAATGGAATCCCAAGATGTCTGAGTATATTTACGGCAAACTTGAAGGGATTCACATTATCAATCTTGAAAAAACACAGGAAAAGTTACAGCAGGCGGTCGATCTACTAAGTGAAAGTCTCGATAAAGACGCAACAATAGTTTTTGTTGGTACTAAAAGACAAGCAGCACCCGTTGTTAAAGCGGTGGCCGAAGATGCTGGTGTTTTTTACATCACCGAGCGATGGCCCGGTGGACTAGTCACAAACTTTAAGACCATACAAAGCGCTGTAAAAAAGTACGAAGAGCTCCTAGAAAAGATAAACGACAAAGCTTACATGGAGAGCGTTTCAACAAAGCAGAAGTACATTCTTCTCAAGGAAGCTGAGCGCCAAGGCAAGATATTTAAAGGATTACAAGGACTTGAAAAAAAGCCCGACGTATTGGTCGTAATTGATCCACGTCGCGAGAAAACAGCTATCGCCGAGGCTCGCAAGGCTAACCTACCGATTATCAGCATCGTCGATACCAACACCGATCCCGACATGGTAACACACCCAATTCCTGCCAATGATGATGCGCTACGAAGCATAGAACTCATCCTCAACACGCTGGGCGATTCGATAAAATCTAAACCCAAAGGAAAATAATCATGGATATCGAACTAATCAAGAAATTGCGTGAAGAGACCGGTGCGGGTGTGATGGATGTAAAGAGTGCATTGGCTGAATCAGATGGCGACACAGGAAAAGCCAAGGAGATCCTTATGCAGAAGGGCATGGCACGGGCAGAAAAGCGCGCCGAACGCGAAGCACGCAACGGATTGATTCACTCATACATTCACGGCAATGGCGACACAGGGGTTCTTCTTGAACTAAATTGCGAGACGAGTTTTGTCGGTAAGACTCCTGAATTTGAAGAGTTGGCGCACGAACTTGCTTTGCAGATAGTATCGATGAACCCTGACGACGTCGAAGGTTTACTCTCTCAAGATTATATTCGCGACACCAAAAAAAAGGTCTCAGACTTAATTAAAGAGCTAGTCGCGAAAACGGGAGAAAATATTGAGTTGCGCCGGTTTGTACGTTACGAACTGGGCGAATAGTTGTTCCGACCCTAATACGCATACAGAGTTTAAGCATTCATCGTATATAATATTTTTATGACTGCAGAAATTATCAGTGATGCACAAAGTAAATTTAACGCAACGATCGACCACCTGAACTCGGAACTGGCCGTAATCCGCTCATCCCAAACGACTCCAAGCTTAATAGAAGACTTGCCTGTTAATGCATACGACGGCAGCTTCCCGCTTAAGGAGCTTGCGGCAATCTCAGTCCCCGACTCCAACGTACTATTGATCCAGCCGTGGGACCAAACAATAGTCACCGACATTGAAGAGGCGATCCAGAACTCAAAGTTAGGGCTTAAACCTGCGGTTGACGGCACGAACATCCGTCTCAACATTCCCGCTTTATCCCAAGAACGACGTGAAGAGTACGTCCGTCGTGTTTCTCAATTATGTGAGGAGGCTAAGGTGTCAATCCGAAACGTTCGTCAAGATAAGATGAAATCGGTCGATGGCCTTGAGGTCGACTCACTTATCTCTGAAGACGAGAGAGATCGAGCTAAAAAGCAGGTTCAAGATCTGGTGGAGGAGTATAACCAAAAAGTCGAAAACATTAAAGCGGCCAAAGAGACCTCGCTCATGGAGCTTTAGTTTAAATACAAATCCATTATCATGTCGATCATTATAATCATCGCAACCCTTTCATTTTTGGTGTTTATCCACGAATTGGGTCACTTTCTGGCAGCCAAATGGGCGGGCATTCAGGTTGATGAATTCGCGATTGGTATGGGGCCAAAGCTTGTTACATTTTATAACGATGGTGAGACGAACTACACCCTACGCATACTTCCCATCGGCGGTTTCGTTAATATGCTCGGCGAAAACCCTCCTGCCGCAGGTGAAAACCCCATCGAGTCGGAACGTTCGTTTAACTCAAAGCCACCACTGAAGCGTGCCATCGTACTCTCAGCGGGAATATTCATGAACATCCTCTTCGGCACGATCCTCATCGGCATCATCTTTACTGCCATCGGCAAACCCGATCCCAAACCGGTGCTACAGATAAGCGAGATCGCCACAAACTCCCCTGCCGAGTCGGCGGGATTGAGTTCCGGCAACTACATCACGGGATATAAACTTCCCTCGGATGATGCGTTTTCAGAAGATTTCACGGGTAGTTCGTTTAGCGACTTTGTTGCTGCAAATCAAGGTAACGAGATTAATCTTCAAGTTAAATTAAGCGTTGATCCCAAGATGTCAGCTTACGTTATTTCATTGACGCCAAGAACCGAGGTGCCTGAAGGAGAAGGCGCGATTGGGATCTCCTTCTACGAGAGCTACGAGATCAATTACGTTAAAATCAAACTTATAAACGTACCCGCCGAAACGATTAAGGCCAGCGTAGGGCTCGTTAGCGCCATCTTTCAAGGACTTATCACGATGTTGAGCAACCTTATCCATGGATCGGTACCACAAGACATAGCTGGACCAATTGGGGTCGCAAAACTCACTAGCGACGCTGCCAAAGAAGGCATATTCCCATTGCTTCAGGTTATCGCTTTGATATCGCTTAACTTAGGCATCGTCAATCTTCTTCCCTTCCCTGCTCTAGACGGCGGGCGTTTAGTTTTTGTTATATTTGAAGGTATTACAAGGAAGAAGATCCTGGCTAAATACGAAGGATGGCTCCACACAATAGGTTTTGTGCTCTTGATGATCCTGGTACTGGTGTTAAGTTACTTTGACATACAACGGTTTTTTTAACCTCGAAAGTAATAATCACCGTGCACTCGTTTGATAAATCCTTTTAACTCAAGCTCTAATAAAGCTTGAACAACTGCGTTCGATTCTATCCCGGACGATACGATTATGTCATCGATGAACTTTGGTTCTTTACTCAATTTGCTAAATACACAGAGCTGCGTTTCAGAGAAAACTGAGCTGTCAGGATCAGTCACCTCTTTGGCCTTAACATCAAAGTCATTAAGCAGCGTTTCGGCTCCAAGTACAGGTTTTGCCCCCATCGACAGCAATTTGTTTGTCCCCACCGATGCATGACTAAATATGCTTCCCGGGACGGCATAAACCTCACGACCAATATCGAGCGCAAAGTCCGCGGTAATTAAGGTCCCTGACATCTCTCCTGCTTCGACCACAAGCACTCCCCGTGATAATGCGGCGATTATCCGGTTGCGCTGGGGGAATGTGAATCTAGCGGCTTGAGTTCCCATAGGAAACTCCGAGATAACACACCCATGTTCTATGATATCTTGATACAACCTCGCGTTCTGTGCCGGCGCGATAACGTCCACTCCGCTGCCTAAAACGGCGATTGTGCGTGCGTTATTGGCAAGCGCCGACTTGTGTGCAAAGGTATCGATGCCAATCGCCATACCCGAGATTATCGTGATTCCGTTGGCTGAAGCCTCACCGACAATATTTTGCACAACCTGCTCGCCGTAACGTGTATAACGCCTAGTGCCAACTACACCAAGTGAGTTCATGTCTGAGTTTTTGTAATCGCCACGAAAATAAATTATCGGTGGTGGATCATACAAGTCGCGTAGTAGAACTGGATAATCACTACTAAAACTTGGAATCACACGAACGCCTAGCCGCTTTATCTCCCCGACTACGTTCTCCACGTCTCTTGCAGAGGGAAGTTTGACCTTATCGTTCTTGAGCAAACCAAAGAAGGTATTCCGCTCAATCTCTCTAATCAGATCATCAAGATCGTCTGACTTCAGAAAAAGCTTATGAACACTGCGATCACCAAGCCCTACGGCCAAATGAATGCGCACAAGTTGTGAGAGTTGCGTACTACTCTGTTGCACCTTTTAGATAGTCTTTAAAATACCAGTCAATGTACTCTTTGGCAACCTCGGCAGCGTTTGAGGAGGCACCTCCGGACTCGAGCATAAAGACAAAGCTTATCTGTGGATCGTCTACAGGGGCGTATCCCATAACCCAGGCGTGTGTGTCGTACTCACCTTTAGCGTTTAGAGTGCCAAACTCAGCTGTACCGGTCTTGGCTGCGACTTTTACGGCCGCAGCTCTTAGGGGATATACTATGCCATCACTAACGGCAAGCTCCATGCCTTCTCTAACCTTGTGAAGGTCTTGAAGATCAACCGGCTTGGCATTGTAGATGATCTCCTCTTGCGCAAGCGCACGAATATGAGGCGTCGGGGTTTTAGAATCCGTGGCGACAATATTGGCGAGGTTAATGACTTGAATAGGTGTTGCCAGCATATCTCCCTGACCAATACTTAGATGATAAGTGTTTCCCAAAAACCATGGTTCTCCGCGCTGCGCCAACTTCCAACTTGGATCCGGTACTAACCCTACACCCTCACTCGGAAGATCGACATCAGTAGCCTTGCCAAACCCAAAAACCTGGAGCGACTTTACCAACCGATCGATACCGAGACCTTCTATGGAACAAGGTTCGCTACCGCCACAGTCCGCTGGGAAACCGCCACCAATCTTGTAAAAGAATATATCGGAGCTAACCGAGATCGCATCAGCAACATCCATATTACCGTGTGGTGCACGTCCCCAAGTGTAAGTCCAATCGGGGAACTCCCAGCTCCCCAAACGAATAACGTTCGGCGTGCCTGAAATCAACGTATTTTCGTTTATCACTCCAACCTGCAACGCATACGCTCCGATTGCTGGCTTTACGGTCGAACCGGGTGCGTAACTACCTTTAATTGCGCGATTTACCAAAAGACCGCGTGGATCGTTTAGGACTTCAGCAACCTTCTCGCTGTCACGCTGGAATATATTATTGTCGTAGGTTGGCAAGCTCACCATCGCGAGAATGGAACCGTCCTTGGGGTTCATAATAATCGCACTCCCTGCAACCGCATCATATTTTGTTAACGACTCACCAACCAGGTCGCCTAATCTTTTCTCCATATTTACATCTAGGGTCAGTGTAATGTCGTCGCCTGGCGTAGACTCCTGTACGAGTAGCTCGTTCTTCACCTTGCCTGTCGCTTCGGTCTCTACTAAAACCTTACCAAGTTTGCCCTGCAATGAAGATTCATACTGCGCCTCTACCCCTTCCTTACCCGTCGTGCTGCCGTACGTGTACTGCTGAGTGTTAAGCAGGCTTTCCTGCTCGCTCGAATTTATAATCCCCGTATATCCCAGTATCGGTGACAGATAGTCACCCTGCGGATATTCACGAATATCGTCCTGTGTTAAAAACACACCCGGGAACTCATCCGCTATGACCTGAAAAGCTACCTGTTTTTCATGAACTACATTTTTTTGCAGAAGCACCTCCTCATGAGGATTTTCGAGCGCAAAATTGAAGCCATCGTCGAGATCATCCTGATCTATTGCAAAAAAATCTTGGAGACGTTCTTTAAGATCAACAAGATGCTCACTAGGAATCTCTGAATAAATAATCCCCAAAGAATAAGCCGGTGCATTGCGCGCAAGGATCACACCGTTTCGGTCGTATATCACACCGCGTTGAGGGATAACGCTCTTAACGTATACGCGGTTTCTCTGCGAGAGGACAAGCTGCTCACGCCCGTCAACTATTTGTAGAAAGAACAATCTGCCGACAACGATCATGAAACCTACAAATAGGCCGAATACGAGCAGATAGAAACGGAGACTGTTAAACTGCGGCTTAAACTTACTACCTTTTACAAACCTCGTCATACCCTCCTGCCAAGACGTAAACGCCTCTTCACCTACTCGTTTGTCTGAGCCGTACTGACTCTTCTCCGCCTGAGAGATATTCTCCGATAAGGACACGTTTTTCCAGTTCATCATTTGAGTATTAAGGATATCGAGACTACAACGAGCTGGTAAATAACTAACCCCACTACCAAAGCCATAACCTTGGCAAGCAAGTTGCTTTTATCGAATCTGTTGTTAATAAGCGATATGCCTCCGACGCTAAGAAGTAAGGCCAGAGAACGAAGACCGAAAACGTCAGCGCTTAAGATGTCGATCGTGAGACCCGAAAGGAAGGCGTAAACGGCAACGTTGGTAAATTCCGATTTGTAGGTTACCACCCAAAGTCCGATCACACTTATCGGTACAATCACTCCTCCAATAACTAAAAAATTAGCCCACGCCACCTGTGCGATCGATACCAAGACTAATGCCAGTGCTATTAGATAGTTAGCCATGTTAATCAACGATTACAAACACCGTGTGCATCCCTGCAAATTCCCAAGAAGGAACCAGCCGCAGACGCTTAAATATCTCGCTATCGGAGGACAAAATCCCACCTACCCTACCAACATATAGTCCTGATGGATACACCCCCCCTTCACCGCTTGTAATAACAAGGTCGCCTGCGTTAATCTCGCTCTCCTGAAGTATATCGGAAATTACGATCTTCGAGTTGAATTCCCCCTCAATAAGTCCAATCGCCTTTTGTTCGCCGTGTATAACCTGGACAGGCACCTTGCTACCAACGGCAAATATCGGCAAAACAAAAGCGTTATTTGCATTGGCCTCGACTACACGTCCAATGAGCCTTCCACCGTTGACTACTATCTGCCCGATATTAATCCCACTCCGTTTCCCCTCGTTAATGACTACTAACACCGAGCGCCCTTGGTCGTTAAGCCCTATCACAGAAGCTAGAACGGTTTTTTCATCTCGATCGCCAAGAACATTCAACTGCTGACGCAGGATGGAATTCTCCTCTTTAGTGCTTTGCAGATCAATAAGCTGCTCCTCAAGCGAGATAACCTTCTCTCCTAAAGCGTTATTGTCTTGATACACGCTTGGAATGCTTACCGCAAAATCTACAACACCCGAGGTCGCCAATCCGATTCGGTACAACCCGAAACTAATGGGCGAAAGCACGCTTTGCCCGAGTGAACGTATACCGTCGAAACTAAACACTCGGCTCGCGGTCATAAACAGTATTGAGATGAAAAGTAGGGTGTAGTACCTCTTCATGGCTTCATTATATAACCCACACGTCTTGCTTTTTGGGCTCCAGATGAGGATCATGAGTTGAGGTATAATCACCCTAGATCTCATGGCTAAAATCAACTCGTTCTCTGATTACATCTGGCGCTACATTACGTATGACGTTGGCATAGACCTTGGAACCGCCAATACATTAGTTTACGTTCTAGGAAAAGGGATTGTGATTCGAGAGCCATCCACCGTCGCAATCCATAAGAAAACCAAGGACGTGCTGACTGTAGGGACCGAGGCGAAAAAGATGATCGGCAAAACACCAGCAAACATCGTTGCGCTAAGACCGCTACGTGACGGAGTTATCTCCGACTTTGATGCAACCGAGTCAATGCTTCGCTACTTTATCAAGAAGATTCATCGACGTATGAGCTTGTTTAATCCAAGAGTTCCTCGCCCGCGCGTGACGATCGGCATTCCGTCTGGGATAACAGAAGTTGAACGAAAGGCTGTCATTGACGCCGCCGTGAGAAGCGGTGCGCGTAAGGTGTTCTTGATTGAGGAACCTATGGCTGCCGCGATTGGTGCTGGTCTACCCGTAGAAGAGGCATTAGGAAGCATGGTTGTGGATATCGGCGGAGGGACATCGGAGATGGCTGTTATAAGCCTCGGGGGAATCGTCGTCAGTCGTTCGCTGCGAATCGCAGGCGACGAGTTTGACGAGGCGATAATCGACTGGGCTAAACAAAAACACAATCTTCTCATCGGGGAAAGAACCGCGGAAGAGATAAAGCTAGCAATCGGTTGTGCTCTACCAGCCGAGGGAGAGCCAAATATCGCAATGCTTAGAGGGCGCGACTTGAAAACTGGTCTTCCCAAGCAGATAGAAGTAACCGAGAACGACATGTGCGAGGCGTTAAATCAACCGATAAAGGTGATCATCGAGAATGTTAAAGATACAATTGAAGAGACGCCACCCGAGATTATTTCGGATCTTTACGCAAACGGTATCACACTAACAGGTGGTGGTGCGTTATTAAACAGATTGGATCAACGCATTGCGAAGATAACAATGATGCCAGTAAAAGTCGATCCTGATCCGCTCACAACAGTAGTACGCGGTTGTGGGAAGACCTTGGAGACGATCGACCTGTTAGAAAAGGTACAGATATTGCAGGGATAGTTATGAAGATAATCTTTTTCGGTTCCGATTATTACTCAACGATCGCATTCGATCTTTTACTAAAGAGTGAAACCATTGAGGTTGTGCAGGTCGTCACGGGAAGAAAAAAAGCGACCTACCCGTTTGAATACAACTCGGTCTCTGAGATCGCACAAACACACGGTATACCTACCCTAAATATTAGTAGTTCTGCCGAGCTTAAAGGGCTCAAGGACGATATCTCGTTGTCGTCACCGGATTTTGGTTTCATCTACTCTTTTGGTTACCTGGTTCCACCAGAGATATTCAATATTCCTAAACACAAGACGTTGAACTTGCACCCTTCGTTTTTACCCAAGTATCGCGGAGTCAGCCCGATGCAACAGGCCATTTTAAATGGTGACACAAAAACTGGCGTTACCCTAATTACGGTCGATGAAGATTTCGACACAGGTGGGATCGTTTTCCAGGCAGAGAGTGATATTAATGCCAACGACACAACTTATTCACTCGCTCATCGCCTTGTTACACTTGGCGTTGACAAGCTTATCGACCTGCTCAAGGAACATCCCGATGGAGATCTACCTACTCGTTCACAGCCCAACAAGGAGGCCTCTTACACGACAAGATTCACAACAGAGGATGCATACCTGAACCTTGTTGAATCCGAAGAGACAAATTATCGAAAGATCCGTGCATTTTACCCTAAGCCTATTGCCTGGACCTATCTCTCTGATCTGGTTGTTAAACTAGCACCCGACAGAGAGATACCAACAAAGTGGGAGGGCCAACGCGTAAAGGTCTTCTCAGCAGAATATGAGAACGGACGATTAACACCGACAAATATCCAAATTGAAGGTAAATCTCCCATGACCTTTGCCGACTTCGCGCGCGGGTATCTGAAGTAAGTAACCATTTTACATTGACAAGCGCACACACATTTACTATAGTGTAGATGGTCATGCGCAAAGCGCATAAGAACCTTGAAGTCCTGCTGATTACGTGTAAAGGAGGCGTTGAATTTTGCTCGACACCTTGCACAACGTATAGACAACATCGCTGATTAACGATTAAATCGTTCATTTCAGTTGAGTCTAAAATATTTTTGCTTTTAGGAGCAGAATACGGACTCCGTCTGTTAATTCAGACAGCGCGATTCGGCGGGATGGTATTATTCGGAAATCGACCGGTAATTCATTTTCCAAACGGTCGATTTCAAAGGCTCTGTAGCCTTGAGTTTACGATTGTGAACTTAAGAGTACGGAGCTTTTTTCGTTAATTCACCATCGACATTATTTGGTACAATCACTGAAGTTAAACCCGATCTTTTCGTTGAGAAACCAGAGGTTTCTCATAAATTAAAGTGAAGGTATTCACTTTAATTAAGCCACCTTAGCTCAGTTGGTCAGAGCGGCGGTTTTGTAAACCGTAGGTCCGGGGTTCGAATCCCCGAGGTGGCTCCATCACGTGTTATTTGGCACGGTCAAATAGACGTGATGAGTCGCGTTGATTCGAGCACAAGCAAGAATCTCACGCGACCAAAAAGTACGCATTCAAAAATTCATGTTTTACACTTACGTCTTAGAGAATCCGAAGGATTGGTCTCTCTACATAGGATACACAAACAACTTAAGCAGAAGGATTAGGGAGCACAGACGAGGACAATCGGAGTATACATCGACAAGAGGCCCCTATAAACTAATTTGTTACTTTGCTATGGAAAACGAACGCGATGCAAAAAAGTTCGAGAAGTACCTAAAGTCAGGATACGGGAGGAGATTCCTTAAGAGTATGCTTAAGAACTATTTAAGCAATAGCTAAAACACAAATCCAATTCCCACTCCAATGTTATAATCAACGATGTTGATAAATATCTCCAAGAGATATTTACCCGGGGGTCGCATAGCGGCAATTGCACGAGGCTGTAAACCTCGCGGGCTTCGCCCTTCGAAGGTTCGAGTCCTTCTCCCCGGACCACTAATTCCGCAAATACTTCTCCAACCGTTTTAGATACTCTTTATAACTATCTCTTAGATCTCGAAGGATTGTTCGTGTGTTCTTATCAGGAATTATCTCTTTTTGGCGTAATGCCTCCAAAACGATCTCGTAACCTTCTTTCACATATCCAACTACAAAGTTCTCATCAAACTTCCCCGCCTGCATTAAACCCTTCGTCATAATCCAGTACGTTCGCTCATTGGAGAACACCTCGTTTAGATAAGTCTCCACACCAAACTTTTTATTTTCCATCTTATCCAGATGGGGTAATAAATCTTTACGGCGATACGCCCTCTCCCCCGTTAAATTTTTAAAAGGCAAGCCGTCGAACTGTCTAATTGCTAAGACCTGGTCTGCTAAGTTTTGCCTAATAGGCTCTACTAAGCTTAGCAAGTGATCTTTTGTTATTCCTATGAGGTCAGCGTCGCAAAAAACGATAATATCCGAGACAGCTGCACGTACCCCCGCAACCATGGCGTAAGACTTTCCTCTATTTTCCTCAAACGATATCACTGTGATCCTGTTGCGGTAGCCTTTTAATATCTCTTTAGATCCATCACTTGACCCGTCGTCGACGCATATTATCTCGTCAAATAGACCGCTCCGTAGCACTGCGTCAATAACGTTACGCATATACTTCTCCTCGTTAAAGATCGAGATTACCGCAGCAACAGTCTCTGGTTTGTTGCCGAACATAACGCACTTATTTTACCAGTGCTGCCAACGTGCCTTAACATAAACTTCTTACACTCGCTGGCACTGAGGTATAATGACAACATGAACGAATCGGGACTATCCCTCGAACAGAGGCTTGCGCTCGTTGAAAGCGTCGGCGAAGAGATAACTACAAAAGAAGAGCTTAAAAACCTGTTGCTGAACAAACACGATCTAGTAGCCTACGATGGCTTCGAACCAAGCGGCAAGATCCACCTTCCCCAAGGTCTGTTACGCGCTATCAACATCAATAAGATGATTAAGGCTGGATTTCAATTCAAGGTGTTAGTCGCTGACTGGCATGCCTGGGCAAATCACAAGATGGGCGGAGATCTCGGCAAGATACGCCTCGTTGGGGAGTACTTTATTGAGGTGTGGAAGGCCGCCGGCCTTAATCTCGATCAGGTCGAGTTTGTTTGGGCAAGTGATCTAGTAAAAACGGAGGGTTATTGGGACCTTGTCATGAAGATCGCCGTAAAAAACAATCTTCCTCGAATTATTCGTACAGTACAGATCATGGGGCGTAACGAGACCGATAGTCTGACCGCATCCCAAATAATCTACCCACTTATGCAGGCCGCCGACATATTTATGCTCAAGGCCGACGTCACGCAACTTGGCATGGACCAGAGGAAGGTCAACATGCTTGCCCGTGAGGCCGCCGAGGATCTAGGCTTTGTAAAGCCTGTGGTCGTCAGCCATCACATGCTGTTAGGGCTTCTCCCCCCAAGTGATACTACCGGGGAAGAGTCTACAACCGACCGGGCGATTAGGCTTAAGATGAGCAAGTCCAAGCCGGATAGCGCAATATTTATGACGGACTCGCCTGACGAGGTCAAACGCAAGATATCAAACGCCTGGTGTCCCGAAGGACAGGCTACAGAGAACCCAATACTCGAATACTTTAAGTATTTTGTATTTCAAAAAATAGACACTGTTGTCATCGAACGTGCAAAAAAACACGGTGGTGATCTTGAGTTTAAATCCTATCAAGAGCTTGAAGACGTTTTCGTACAGAAAAAACTCCACCCACAAGATCTAAAAAACTCGTTAGCCGAATATATAAATGAATTTCTTGAGCCGGTGCAAAATCACTTTGAAAATAACGCCGACGCCAAAAAGCTCAAAGAAGAGGTGGAAACTTTGAAGGTTACGCGGTAGAATTACCCTCGTTTACCTACTTAGCTCAGTTGGTTAATAGACTTTCGAATAAATCGAAATTCATATAAGTTTGGCCCTGCCAAACTAAAGAGCAAACAAGAAACGTTTGGTGTTTACTAAAAAAGTAAATACACAAGACATTGGCCGAGATAGCTCAGGGGTAGAGCACTTCCATGGTAAGGAAGGGGCCGAGGGTTCAAATCCCTCTCTCGGCTCCAGAATTCAAATCCCTGATTTAAGATTTAAATTTAAGAGAATTATCTATAATTCTCAAGTATCTCCTCTCATACGGCTTAACTTGTATGCTATAATCTTCACGTTATGGCGAAGAGTTCAGGTAAATCAAAAAAGAAGCGAATAGCGATGGCCCTTCACTGCGAGGTCTGCAATGCACAAAACTATATTGAGTATTCAAATCCCAAAAAGGATAGCAGCCGTCAACAAGGGCCCAAAAGC
>JAGQKZ010000011.1 GCA_020429745.1 candidate division WWE3 bacterium
CACAGACATATACCGCTGATCCAAACGAAGCAGAAACAAGAGAGATGTTTATCGATCTTATGTTACGTGAAGCAGGTTGGGATCCAAAAGGTGAAAACGTAGAAGAGTACGAGGTAGAGGGTATGCCAAATAATGAAGGTAAGGGATGGGTAGATTATGTGCTTTGGGGAGATGATGGCAAACCCGTTGGACTGGTGGAAGCAAAAAGAACTACGGAATCTCCAAAGAAAGGCAAACACCAAGCTAAACTCTATGCAGATTGTCTGGAAGAAAAGTTTGGACAACGACCAATAATCTACTACTCAAATGGATTTGAGACATGGTTGTGGGATGATATGCGATACCCTGCACGCTCAGTATATGGATTCTATACCAAAGACCAACTTCAGCTAGAAATCAACCGTCGTAACTCTCTTGAATCAATAGCACAACCAACCATCAATAAAGAAATTGCTGCAGGACAGGGGCGAGTTTTTCAAGAAGAAGCGATTAAAAGAGTCTGTGAACATTATGAAGCAGGGCATAGGAAGTCCTTGCTTGTAATGGCAACAGGATCAGGAAAAACACGAGTATCAGCGGCAATTGTTGATATTTTGACCAAAGCCAATTGGGCGAAAAGAGTGTTGTTCTTGGCTGACCGAAATGCACTAGTAACACAAGCAAAAAATGCCTATGGAGAATATGTACCCCATCTTTCAAGTGTCGATCTAACCAAAGAAAAAGAAGATGACAAAAGTAGATTGGTATTCTCCACCTATCCAACAATGATGAATGCAATTAATGATGCGAGTCCAAACCGCATTAAGCGATTCGGAGTAGGATACTTTGATTTGATCATCATTGACGAAGCACATCGATCTGTATACCAAAAATACCAGGAGATCTTTAATTACTTTGATGCGATGTTGTTGGGTTTGACGGCTACACCAAAGGATGAAGTTGATCATAATACTTACCAGCTGTTTGAGCTAGAAACGGGTGTACCTACATTTGCTTATGATCTAGAAGAAGCAGTTAGTGATGGATTTCTTGTTCCACCAAAGGCAGTTGAAGTGCCAATCAAATTCCAACAAGAAGGTATTAAGTACTCAGACTTGTCAGAAGAAGAGCAAGACGAGTATGAAGCAACTTTTAGAGATGAAGAAACTGATGAGGTTCCTGAATCAATTGCATCTAGTGCATTGAATCGATGGTTATTTAACACCGATACAGTAGATAAAGTAATCGATTTCTTAATGGAAAATGGGCTAAAGGTTTCTGGTGGAGATAAGCTTGGTAAGACAATTATCTTTGCAGCTAACCAGAAACATGCTGATTTTATTGAGGAACGATTTAATATCAAATACCCTCAATTCAAAGGGAAGTTCTTGGAAGTAATCACACACGGTAAAAAGTATGCACACGATCTTATAGAAAAATTTGTCTCTGAGGATGGCATTAACCCTTTTATCGCTGTATCGGTAGACATGTTGGATACAGGCATTGATGTAGAAGAGATAGTTAACCTCGTCTTTTTTAAGCGGGTTCGTTCTAAAGCTAAATTCTGGCAGATGATTGGACGAGGTACACGAATATGCCCTGACCTGTTTGGTCCAGGAGAAGATAAGGAGTTCTTTGTAGTCTTTGATTTCTGCAGCAACTTTGAGTTCTTTGATGAGCATCCTGACGGTTATAAATCTTCCCAGCAAGAATCCGTGTCTTCCAGGATATTTAAGTCCAAAGTACGGTTGATTAAAGCAATTCAAGATTCTGAGTTTGCTGCTAACAAAGAATATACTCAGTTTCGTGATTCACTTATCGAAAGTATCTATTCGCAAATTGAGGCGCTCGATCAAGAGAACTTTATCGTTCGTCCACACCTCAAGTACCTTCACAAATATCTCAATAGAGAGATTTGGAACAATCTAAGTGATACGGATGTAATTGATATTAATGATCACCTGGCAAAATTACCTATACAGGAAGAAAAAGATGAATATGCAGTTAGATTCGACCTTCTCATAGCGGATCTGCAAGAAGCTCTCTTTACTAAAATGCCAACTCAAGACAGGTACATGCAACGAGTTGTATCTATTAGCGAAGACTTACAGAAGAAGTTTAACATCCCCGCAGTTGCCGATAAGAAGGAACTAATTACAGAGGTCCAGTCAACTGAGTTTTGGGAGAATATAAACATCATCCAGTTAGAAAGTGTTCGATCTGAAATGCGAGATCTTGTTAAGTTTATCGATCGGGATCCAGCTTTCCCAGACAAGTACACGAGCTTTATTGATACTATGGGTGCTTCAGTCGTGAGAGAACCTGTTCTGACAGAATACGGATCAGTTGATTACAAAAAGAAGATCCAGAAATTTATTCGAGATAACCCACAAAATGATGCAATACGCAAAATTAAGTCTAATCTACAAATCACACAAGGTGATATAGATACATTAGTACAAATAGCGCTTGGGGATGATGCTGATAAAGGAAAAGAAACCTTTGGGGATGAATCCGAACTGAAGAAGTTTATTCGCCAGACAGTAGGATTGGATAAACAAAAGGTCCAAGAACTATTCTCTAAGTTTTTGGACAACAACAGCTTTACTGCTGACCAAGTTCAATTTGTAAGACTAATCATTGATAATATCTCTCGCAATGGAATCCTCGAGCCAGAGGATTTGTACGAAACACCATTTACTTATATTGATGTTTTAGGAATTGAGGGTTTGTTTAAACAGACAGAACAAGATGAAATATTTAGTATATTAGACAACATTAATACAACCACCATCGCGGATAGCCTACCATATCTCAGAGCAACAATATAACCTGCTACAATTTCATTATGAACACAGAGCTTGTTGAGATGGCGAAGGGGATTATTCAGCTTTTGCAACAACCTGTTTTATAAGAAACAATGTGTAATCAATGTCGGAGTCATCGTTGAGTTGATATTCTGTTTCGCCATTGGTCCATCTGCCCATATTCGACACATCTCGAAGCTTTTTCTCTGGGTCTTTAAACTGTTTAATATTCATGGGAAGTGAAAGTTTGAGACCTTGTTTCTGGGGCACGATCTCGAACACGCGGTCGCTGTTATTGTAAATCTTTATATAATGCTTAACAGCAGATATCTCAGGTTCAAACAAGCCCTGCACTCTTTCTACGAGTGTTTCGTATAGTTGTTTACTGTTGTTCCAGTCATCCTTAAATAGACCATCAACGGTATAAGTCTTTACTTCTTTTGCAATCTTTTTTACTGATGCGTCTTTGGTTACGGTTTGAATTGATTCACTGGTGGAAGCAGGTTTGATCTGGCTGAAATCGATCAGATCGTTCTCGTACTGTTTAACCTCCCATAACTCAATCGGTAAGTCCTTAAAGTTAATTGATGCTTGTTGATGTTGGGTGAACGAACTAGCAACGAATATTACCTGTGATTGACTCCAATCTACGCTAGTTCGTACGAGATTTTCTTTGTTTTGTTCATTATATTCAAGAATAAACTCGGCTTTATTATTGAGCATCAGCCCTAGGTAAGCATAACCTTGGTCAATAACACTAAAACTTTGATCACGTTTATACTCAATAATTACAAAAGCTTTAGATTCTTTGTCGTAGGCAAGCGTATCAATACGAAAGTTATTAAGCTGAAATTCATGTGCTACAAAGGTAAGTCCAAAGATCGTTTCTAGGTTTTTCTCGACAAGTACTTGGATATCTTTTTCGAGTTTTATCTTTTTACGTGAAATTGGCGAAAGTGACGAGTTATTAATGCTGAATAACGGCATACGTGTATTTTATCACTTACGCTGTGGAGTGGGGCATTGGTGCTACAATTTCACTATGGACGCACAGCTTGTTGATATGGCGAAGGGGATTATCGAGGCCAATCAATACATGACTATCGCCAGTTCGTGAATTCTAAAGTCGAAGAGGACAGTAATCTAATGGGAAGGCAAGTAGTTGAAAAGGTCTCAACTACCTGCCTTTGTGAGAGGCGGCGGGACTAAGGCTTGTACTTTAGGCGGTAGCCTGCCGTGGTCAGTGTTTGGTGCAGAGCAATCGCTCTGCTTTCACCAAAGCCGAAAAACTGTTCTTGAAGGGTGTCCCAAGCATCAGTGCTGCTGTTCAGAAAGTACACCAACACTTCTACCGTAGGATACCTCTCAGCAATCGCTAGGGCCAACTTGCGAGGCAAACTCGCCGCAATCGCCATTTCGTACATGGTTACCTCCACTTGTAAAGATTGTTGAACGATTTAATCGTTCAACGGTGCGAATATATATGGACAAGTGTATTTTAGCACTTAAGCTAGTAGGTGGGGGGGGTGGTGCTACAATTTCACTATGAATACAAATCCTAATGCCAAACGGGTACTTTGCTTTGGCGATTCGCTGACATGGGGTTATATGCCGGCCACAAGCCACGAACGGTTTGCCGCTAACGTAAGATGGACTGGTAAGCTGCAAATGTTACTCGGCGACAATTACGAAATTATTGAAGAGGGCTTAAACAGCCGTTCTCTTGTGAGTGAAGATACGCGCCCAGGCAAAGAAGGTCGCAACGGCAGCACATACATTATCCCTTGTCTTGATACGCATGATCCAATTGATTTAGTAATCATCATGTTGGGGACGAATGAGTTAAAAGATAATTTCGAAAGTACGCCAGATCAAATCATTTCTTCGTTCGAGGAGCACTTCGTTAAAGTCATTGCTGAGCGCAAATCGCAGTTTAAAGATACTAACCCACATATACTGATTATGATTCCACCAGCAATCGATTTGTCGAAAGAGTACGCGTTGGCGAGATATGCGAACTCAAAAGATAAATACGATGCTATGGTCAGTGGATATACCAAAATCTCACAGAAGTATAATGCGTCATTAATTCTTGCTTCAGAATACGTGACGACTGGCGATGATGGAGTACATATTGCTGAAGGAAGTCACGCAAAACTCGCAGATGCGCTTAAGCCGCGGGTGGAGAATATCTTAAACGATTAACCTGCTACAATTTCACTATGGACACACAGCTTGTTGATATGGCGAAGGGGAGGGCTAATCACCGTACTCGTCAATTGTAAGAGCGTTATCTACAATAACATTAATTCCGTTTTTGCTTAAAAACTCGGCGCGATCTACCACACATTCTTCTGCCAAAGCACCCCCGATTATTCTGCGCGTTTTGTCAATCGGCAAGGTTTGTAAATGACCGATATCTTCCACCTGAACGCCCGACTCTTCCAACATTGCAACACGGTCCCGTACCAGCTGTTCACGTGGTCCAATCATGCTCCTAAATATTGCGCGATTGCGGAGATGCACAATCTCAACGACAGAATCATCGAACTCTTCTGGTAAAACAGTTTCCCTATCAGGACGCATTGTAACGTCTCCCTGCTTTGTGCGTTCGGTTAATTTGTGATGTATCTCACGTATTTTCATATTTGATCCAAAATCATTCTAACACTTGAACCCGAACCGCGACGTGGCATTAGTGCTACAATTTCACTATGGACACACAGCTTGTTGAGATGGCGAAGGGGATTATCGAGGCCAATCAATACATGACTATCGCCAGCTGCGATGAAAGCGGCAACGCCTGGGCTTCCACCGTCTGCTACGCCTACGACGACGATTACAAATTCTATTGGGTCTCTTTCCCAAACACAAAACACCAACAAAACATAAAAAACAACCCCAACATCTCATTTACCATCTTTGATTCACACCAGGATTGGGGCAATGGTGATGGCGTGCAGATCGAAGCCACCGCACAGCAGGTGAGTCTAACTGATTTACCTCACGCAACAAAGGTTTACTTCTCGCGCAATTATCCATACGGCAAAAATAAAGTCGCCACCGCATACGGCGATGGATTAAGAAAACTACTCCAGGGCAAGATCTATCACTTCTGCAAAGCGACACCAACAAAGGTCTGGGTGCCCGATCCAGACGCCGACGTCGACGCCCGAGTTGAGGTTAAGTTGAACTAAGTAGTTAAACTTTTGCAGTTTGACTAACCGGCGGGTATCCTTGCTGGAACACCCACCGGCTTCTTGTCATTCGTCGCTTTTTTTGGCCTTCTTGTTCTCCTTGATCACTGCATAGACGACCAATCCGATGCAGGAGACGAAGGCGATCACAAGAACCGCCTGCACACCTGTGATCACCAGCAGAAGCAGGAACGAGTTCATACCTGTGACCAGCCACTGCATCCAGGCCACGAAGGCCAGAATGTTGAGGCCAGCCAGCGTCAAAGCCAGTATGGCTACGAAAAAGCGAGTGATCCACCGTAAAGCGAACTCCCGGCGGTAGGCATCTCCCCAAATTCCTGTACGAGACAGATTTGGCGTGCGGATCTCGATCAGATGCGCCAACTGCAAAGCTAGAAAGGTTACTGCTTTGACAAGCTCTTTGAGGCCATAAAGAGCCTCGGAACGGAACGATTTCATTGAAAAACTCCTTGTGTTAAGTTGCGGATTCGACGCTTGCATTGTACTACAGGACGTCTTGTGGAGGAGAATGGTGTTATAATTTCGATTAAATCCAAAGTAGCGCAGGTTACAAGTACATTAAGGAGGTCGGTGTGGACCATAATCAATATCAAGCCGTGGTTACGAAACTGACTGGACAGTTTCTGGGTATACGGGGCATTCAAGATCTTCCGGCAATAGCCATAACTTCGTGGCAATACCGGAATTATGATATGGGTGATCTTCCCGAAACTCATCAGCAGTTCTTTAGTCATGCGTTATTGAGTCTGGCTGATGTGCCAGACAACAAACAGGTCATTGCTGCAGCAATTCTGGCTGCTCTACGACAAGCGAAGATACTCACCGTTGTCGACGGCGCTGAGTGATCGAATTTACGGAGGTTTTGCTATGGCAACGTGCACTACGTGTGGCGGGGAGATCGTCGAGACAACGGTTCTCGACAGCATCTGTTACACCGATGGACCAGGGCCGCTTGCCGGCAGCGGTGATACAAAACCGCGTCAGGTTAGCTATTGCCCGAAGTGCGATCCGAAGCCCCGGGGAACCATCATCCATATGTCGATTGCAGATGCTCTGGGATATAGTCTTTGGTGATCAGTGCCGGGGCGGAAGAGATTCTGCCCCGGTGCAGGCTTTTATTTTGCCTACAACCCTTCAACGTCTATCTCAGCAATAAAACCACCAACCGAAATAATCATATCGAGGTTGTAAAACTCAATTTCTCTTGATATTGAGCGACTGCCCTCGATTTGAACTGTTGCAAATTTTGCAACAGTTGAACTTTTCGTAAGCTCCCGCTCTTTAAAGATATTATTAATATGACGGGATACAACTGATTTATCACGACCGTAAAGTTCACTTATCTGGTTTAGGTTAGCCCAAACAGTCTGCTTTTCAAGATCGCCCTTAAACTCAATCTTTCCCGACTGACCTTGATAAATTATTAGGTTTTGCGATACTGGACTATTTTTCATCCACAATGCGTACTTGAGTGCATTCTAACACGAAAAGCGTTATAACCCTTCAACGTCTTTAAGTAACTCGCGTAAATTATCTTCCTTTTGTTGATGTAATCTGTCCGCCAGTTCACCAATGACCTTTACTGCAACCAAGTATTCACCATCGTAACCTTTCATTGTGTCGTCCTTTACATCAATCAAAGTGAACCCGCATTTTTCCGCCAACCTTATCATCGCCTTGTTATCTTTACCCGTTTGAAAGGTGATCACATCAGTCTTACCTGCTTGCTCTTGCTCAAACTTCTCCATCAACTGAATACCAAGACCCATCCCACGCTTATCTTCATCTACAGCAAGCGAGGTAACATGGACGCGTTTGATATCTGGATCAAGGTCACATGCCAAATCTATCGCAGTCTGTGCATCGATCTCTTGAGGGCTTTCACCAAGAGCCTCAAACCCGTCGACCTTGATAGCAGGGGAGTTGTACTCGAAAAGAATTGCCGCAACAGGACCGTCTTCGTCTTCTAGGACTTCCGCGCCGTAATTTTCGTCATCCAGCATATATCCAAATGCGACGCGTGTTTCTTCGCGTTCTTTCGCATCAAAACCCGTGCCTGTAGACCCAATCGCCGCCTGTTCGTAGTAATCAACCAGAAGTTCAAGGTCAGTGGGAGTTGCGTGCCGCATGTGTAAGCTGTCGTTCGACTCTGGTTCAGGAACGATGGGGGATTCGTGTTTTGTGGGTATCAGTTCTGTGCTCGCCATACCAAAATTATACATCCATCACATTTTGCGTAAAAGAGTGAACCTAAACGGCTACGAAGGCCGATAGTTAATGCTATGTTGCATTTTCTGTGGTTTTAAGGTATAATTTAGCCATGTTCGCTGCTAAAGTAGTGAAACCAAAGGTTCTCGTCGTTTTCCTCTTATTAGTTATATTTTCTTCGCTTGTCTTTTTTAAGGCTATACAACAGCCTAAGTTCATTCAAGACAACACAAACAAACCAAGTTTAGCTTCAGTAAAAGACGATATCGACTTATCGGCGTTTGACAACCAAAACGCTACGGAGAGTAACGAAGATTACGCTCCCAATAACATTTTTGATGAACCCCAGGTGGCTGGTGCAATCGTTCTGACAACCCAAAAGCCAACTACCCAAACACAAACCAGCACTAGTTCCGATCAATCAAACAATAATAGTAATTCCAACGGCGATAACACCAACGATCAGCAAAATACCGACAATAACGACGACGAACAAACGTCGACACCGGCACCAACAAACGCTCCTTCTTCCGAACCGACTCCTACAACTCAACCAGAACCTACGGTTTACGCGATAAATCCCACGGTCGAACCAACACCTGCTGGTGGCGGTATGCCCGAGGTTACACCGACGCCGACTACTCCTCAGCCAACACAAAATCCCACTCCTACGGTAACGCCGATGCCAACCCCCACGCAAACGCCAACACCGACTCCTAGTCCAACTGTAAGTATAGGGGTTATACGAGTTGGCATTAGGGATCAATTTGGTGAGTTTGCGCCGCCAACTCCGATTGTTTTGATAGACAGCTTGGGTAATGTTCAGCGAGTGACTACCGGTTTTGGAGGCAGCCAATACTTTTACGATCTGCCGCTCGGCCGGGTAGACGTTCATGTTCTAAACTACCATCAAGTTATCTATATAACTAACAGTGTTCTTAAATATGCAGATTTTCAGATAAATGTTCCAATACCAAACTCAGATTGGGTGGAGTACATGCCTGCATATTACCCTGGCAATAATATATCAGTTCGTTTTGATTGGCACTTGATGACACCTTATGGATGGACATGTATGTTCTACAACGAGAATCATGAGGCAATCATTGACTATGAATTGGCTTGCCCATCTGTGTATGGCTTTTGGCTTGAAGGTTTCCCTCGCGGAGAAACCCATTTCTTTACCGTTGAGGCTTACAGGAAATATGATAATGAAGGACACTTGTTGCCGGTTGATGAGCGTCCGACATACAACGCAATGGTTTGGGTAACAATGCCGGAATAGTAGTCACTATTCGCGCACTAACCGTAGCTGATTGCCTTTATTCCCTTCAGAGATAATAAACCCTGCATTCTTTAGCAATTTTATGGAGGTCTGATTCTTCGGATTAACTAAGGCGTGAATCTTGTTAATACCAAGTCTGTTTTGCGTAACGTCTACGAGTCCGCTTAATAACTCTGTACCCAAACCGCTCTTCCAATAATTGTTGTTTATTTGAAAGCCAATCTCTGCGCCAGATTTTTCATAGTCGATATTGTTAAGCAGTGCGATACCAATCAACTCATGATTAAACTCCACACAAAAGTAATAGATCTTACCTTCTTTACGTTCTTGTTTATGTTTCTTTAACTTATTTTCGAATCTTTCATGTGACAACTGTTCAATGGTCTCAGCTTCCCAGTCCCATTGGTTTTGTTTGTGTTGCATGACTGAAAACAGTTTTTGCCAGGCTAGAAAGTCAGAGTTTTTATAAAAACGTATTGCTAAATGTTTAGTTCTATAACAAAAGTCGTCGTTAAATTTTGTGGACATAAGTAAATGATAACTCGTAATAAACACCGATCATGTGCACCGGCGGTATGGTTAACCAACCGGTGCACTTTGAATCCTGCTAACTGCAGGTTGTGCCGCGACGTCAGTATTCTTTCCGACGCCGGACGATGAATACGCGACCGCAATCTTGATCGTCTCGATCGACAATCAATGTTGTATGAACCAGCTCATCGTCGACTTGTCTGTCGGCGATCACGACGATGAGGTCCTCCGGGTCCTTCGGCGTCGTTCTTGCGGCTGCTAGTCGCTGTGACAGATTATCACCACCAACTATCTCGTAGACGTATGTTCGGTCGATCCAACCAAGTCCACGCAGTTGACCAGGTGCCGTGGTCCAAAAGACGTAACTTGAGGGCATTCAAACCTCCTCACGCAGCTGGAGCCAGACGTAGCTGACGAGACAGCCAATGCCTATCAGAACGAGTACCAGAAATGCTACAGAGAACACCAAAACGATCGCCGGACAGGTCCCTGCTTCATACTTTTTAGTCATGAAGTCCAAGATCAGGAGCTCCATGACGATAACTGGGAGTATGCCGAGCAACGTTGCGAGCCGCGTAAGAACACGCGGCTTCCAAACTGGGAGAGTATTCATCTCCGTTTCCTCCTTTCCCGTTTAAATTGGGAGTGTGCGATTAATGGGTTTAGACGGTTAAATTATACTACGAGGGTTTACCGTTTACGGTTAATCTTCCAACAAATATTGCTTTAGGAGTCTGTAAAATAACTCCGGAACCTTTTTCATCGTTTGCTCATCTTGTACGTATGCAATGCGAAGTTGTGTGCGCCCAGGATTAACTTCATAATTCCCATCAGTATAAAATCCACTCATCGGCGAGATCAAAAGCGTGTATTCGCCGTCATCAAGCATCGCAAAACCTTCCTGCGCACAAAATAATGAAAAATCAGCAGAGTCAAAGTATTCAGTTACGAGATTGCGCACGTCAACGACCGAATACAACGCAGCTTCTGGTGAACTCACAATTAGCTTTTCGTCTTGCTCTTTAAGGCCTTCAACCGTTGTCTTGATTAACTCTTCGTAATGCGCACGTTGAGCTTTAAACCACGCCTGCAAGCCTTCGACATTTTCTTCTGCCAGAGCGGCGAAGATGTATTGACTGATTGCGCTCGCACAAAGATTGGTTGTGTGTTCCGCCACCGCTTGCGTGTGAAACTCTTCGTTGTCGGTAACGATGGCACCGATTCGCAGGCCGCAGGCGTTGTAAACCTTCGAAGCGCTCTCAATGCTTACTCGTCTTCCGACGATCCCAGGTACATCGCTTTCCAAAATGGCCCAAACTGATGACAATTCTTTATCGCCATAATGCAACTCTCGGTACGCTTCATCGCTCACGAACCACATATCGTGTTTTATACAGAGAGCCGCTAACTCCCTAAGCGTGCTCAGACCCATATGCGCTCCTGTTGGATTGTCGTAGGGAATGACAAGTAACGCACCTGGGTTTGTAGATTTGATGAGCTCTTCAAGCTTTATTAGGTCGATCGTCTCAAAGTCACCGTTTTCGTTTAAACCACGGGGATACGAAATAATGGGGAGACCAACTCTTTTTGTGAGTGAATGGTAGTTTGTGTAGATCGGGTCGATGACTAAAAGCGGACGGTCTTTTTCACAAACACCAAGGATCACGTACTCCATTGCTTCACTGCCACCACTTGTGATGTGGGTGAACAGGTTTTCAACATTGACACCACTTGCTTTAAGGACGTTTTTCATTGCAGCGTTCGCTTCTGGTGTTCCGGCTGTGGTTGTATAACCGACTACGCCATCTTTGAATGGGCTAATCTCAGAATTTAGATGAAACATTCGTTCTTGCATTGCTGGGTGCATAGGAAGAGTCACATTACCGATAGCTACGTTAATAGCTTTTACGCCATCGGTTCTTTTCTCAAACTCGATCTGTGCACGACGGATGGCAGAAGGTTTTAGGCTCGCAAAATGTTCAGAGACTTTAGGCATGATGTGGCAAAAATTATAACACTACGATTTATGGTATTCTTGCTAAGGATGCTTAACAAACTCAAATCCCACCTTTCGCTAAAGTTACTAGTGATTGTTTTTGTTTTAATTTGTCTATTCCCAACAATGACAGCATGTTGTAGATTTTGCTTACTTCCACCGGACGAAAACGGTGACATCTATAGTTGCATGGAGTTGAAACCACTTATTTTAGCAGTAGTGGAGTATACATTCGGGGCAGAGATTGACTTCCACTATTTTCAGTACCATATCAAAATTTAGGTATTGCGATTATTTACCTTTAGGCCTGCCAATGTCTGTAGTACAATTAGGCCTCCCACAAATTCACTTGCCGTGTTGAGCGGCAAAGGTACATTTTAGTTGAAAGGAGTAGGCAAGATGCCTCGCTATACGAAGACGCAGAATGCTGCACTACTGATTGGGATGGCCCTCGGCATTCTCGCAGGCTGGGGAGTAGCTATTAGTCTCCAACTTCAACCTGAGGGACTTGTGGTGGCCATCGTGCTCGGTGGTATCGTCGGAGGCGTCGTGGGAACTATTGGTCAGCTTGTCTTGATCTTAAGTCGCTGACCGGCCGTCAGTAAATGCAGAGCGTCGGGTGTTTTCTACCCGGCGCTCGTAACCAGAGATTCATGCAACCAGATCTATCAATCGCTTATTCGCCCCATCTACGTTCGCGGGATCATATAAAAGCGTTTGCCAGCTTCGTTTAGCCGCTCCATCTATGTGCATCTGACTGTTTTCTACAAAGAGGATTCTTTCTGGCTTTGTCTTAGCTAAAGTCTCTGCCAATTCGTATATCTCAGGCTCGGGCTTGTTATGATGGACGATGCTTGAGTCTATGACCGCATCCCAGTCGATCTCCGGCAACAGTCCTCGTCTGCTTATAGATTGCAACATCCCGGGATACATGTTGGTTAAAAGGCCAATAGGGTAGCGTTTTTTAAGGTTTATCATGATCTCTTGCAGTTTTGTATTTGCTTCGAACCTCGACGTAAAGTCTTCTAAAAACGAGTAGTCGTCCGGTAAATTGGCCCCGTACACATTTCTCATCTGCGGAATAAGACTATCGACGGTTTTTTCGCCGCGGCAGATATCGGTCTCAACCTTGTCGATAAAGTAGTCCGAAAATTTTTGTTTCATCTCCTCGGTCAAACCCATCTCTGCAAGCATCTGGTCAAACTTGTTATTTTTCGACATGTCTAAAACAACCACACCACCAACATCAAAGTAAATGAACTCAATATCCATTGCTTGATTGTAGCGCATCTAGGTTTGTATAATGACAACATGCTTGATAAAGATTATCTCCAAAAGGCGATGGATCGGGCCAGGCTTTCGTTCGAGCACGGTGAATTTCCGGCTGGATGCGTAGTTGTTGATGAGGACGAAGAAGTTTTCGAAAGTCACGATTCGTTTGGTTGGAATCATGGCGAGGCACAAGCGATCGATAAAGGGTTAACGAAACACGGGCCGACGATGTCGAGATGTACTCTCTATACCACGATGATGCCATGTATCGGCTGCTTATCCAAAGCTTACTGGGCAGGGATCAGGAGAATCGTCTATATACTTGGCAAAGATGACGTCAATTCGCATCTTTGTTACGAAGGCGAATATCATCCCGAAGAGGTAGTGGAAACGTTCCACAACAAGATCGAACTACTTCAAAACAAAGATCTTTACGATGCTGCACTAGCTATGTACAAAAACTGGCAACAACGGGTTATGCCAACTTAAAGATCTGCAGTCGTCACGTAATTATTGGTATACAATATATTAGTCGTGATGCTCACAATATCTGACCAGTTATTCACCCTTCAGTTTAATATTTACGTCCTTTATCCGATCTTATTTCTTATCGTAACCGTGTCGCTGCTAATTTACACATTGCGTACAAGCATCGAAGAGGATTTCAAATTTTGGCTTAAGTTGATCTTTGGTATGCCTATTGTCGTAGGTCTCGCCGAGATCTTCGCACGTAGCAGTGTTTACCATCAAGGAGCCATGTTTTGGTGGACAGTTGGCGAATGCACAGAGTTTCTATTTACGATATTAACGCTAGGCTGGACGATAGTACTCATCGGTAAGCAGCACCTAATTAGAGGAATGCGTAAATACCTGCTTTTCTTTCCGTTCTTATTGGTCCTTCCGTTTTTGCTCATGAATAATGGAATATTTACACAGGAAATAAGTTCTGCAACGTATGGTTTCGGTGGATTTGAAAGAGTTCAAGGTGACTTATATTTTGTCTTAGTCATATGGATCGCAGGCCTAAACTCGATAAGCGGAATTCTCATCGCTTGGTATAGATTCCACACCAAAGATAAGTTAAGAAAAAAGCAGGCGGATTTATTCCTTATCGGCTTTGTGATCACGATGGTAATAAACGTATCGGCGACTGCAACGCATGGTCTTCAGATCGGTGGTTTTCATCTTCCTTACGGTGGTGCGATCTATCTTCTCCCCGTGACAATATCTATCGGGCTTGGAGTTATTAAGTATCGAATTTACTTCGTTAATCCTGCAACACTTGCCGAGAATGTCATAAAAACCATCTCTGAGATTGTGTTTGTTGTAAATCCTAATAACTACAAGATAGAGTATGTTTCTGGCGCAACCGAGAAGACACTAGGATATACGACAGAAAAGATAGGCGATATGAAGCTTGATGAGCTGTTTGGCGAGTATTGGCAAAAGGTGCTCGAGTCAACGATACAGCCCGTTGTTACAAATATCAAGGAACGAGAGTATACCGATCTCGAGGTTAGGTCCGCTGATGGCGAGATGGTGCCACTACAGCTTTCTATCTCTGCATACAAAAATCTTGGAAACGTATATGGGATCATTATCGTCGCAACCGATCTTCGTGAAACCAGAGAGCTGCTTGATGTCGCTGCCGAACGAAACAAGCTTTCGATGATTCAAGAATCCATCACTGAGGGCGTTATTGGGCTTGATTATGAGCGCAATATCCTGCATATAAATTCAGCCGCATTAAGATTGCTAGATAGATCCGACGATGTTATTGGAATGGACGCAGATGAGGTTTTTACGCTTTACGATCAGGGTAAGAAGGTCGACATAAACGATTTAGTACCGAATCGAAAGTATAAACAGGATGAGGTGGTTGCACGACTAGTTGATATTGAGCTTGTCAATGGTGAAACAAGGCGAACCGTTAACCTTATCAGCTCGGCAATAAAGGAAGGTAAAGATGTTGATTTTGGTGCAATTTTAACCATCTACGATCGTTCTGCAGAAAGAGAGCTAGAGCGCATGAAGTCAGACTTTGTTGCGATGGCAGCGCATGAGTTACGAACTCCGCTTACTGCTATATACGGTTATTTGGGACTTTTAGTCGACGAGCTTAAAGAAGCGATAAATCAAGATCAATTAAGATACCTCACGAACTCTGTTAATTCAGTTAAGAGACTGAGCGTGTTAATCGATGATATTATTATGATCTCACACATCGAAAAGGGTGAGGTTCGATTGGAGAAAGAATTGATCAGAATTGAAGATCTAATCGGTGATGTTGTGAAACAAAAGATCTCTCAAGCTGCAGAAAAAGGCCTCACAATAAAATTTGTTATGCCTGATCCCAAGTTGCCCGAGGTACTCATCGACCCGAACCGAATAAGTACCGTTCTTTCCAACCTAATCGACAACTCGATAAAGTTTAGTGATCAAGGTGAGATAACAATTGATACGAATTATAGAGAAAGCGATAAAACAGTTTCAGTGATGGTGCAAGATACCGGGATCGGAATTCCTTCAGAGAGCCTACCACATGTATTCGATAAGTTTTATCATGTCGCTAGTGTTAAAGAGATGCAAACGTCGGGTCATGGGCTGGGTCTTTATTTAGCGAAAGAGATGGTAAATATGCATCATGGCGAGATAGTGGCAGAAAGCAATGGTCTTGGTCAGGGAGCTACCTTCAAGTTCACAATACCGGTTGGTTAAAAAGTTAACAAATTTTTAAGTCAGTTGATTTTAAAGATCTGCAGATTCCCTTCTTTGCGCACCAACTCGATCAGCCCGGCATTTTTAAATACGTATGTTATCTCGTAAATCTGGCGTTGTTTAATACCGCCCTTCTTCAAGTCTTTCGTCGAAAACTCTTTCGGCAGCTTCTTAGGCAGCAACGATAAAAAATCTGTAGGTTTTCTAAAGATAGTGTGTCCGACAACCTCGGTTAACTCTTTATCGACCAAACTCACACCTTTGCGTCGCCAGCTTCCCTTGCCATCACTTATTCTAATCTCGTTAACCTTTACATGAATCACATCGAAGGTCAGGTTTTTATGATTGATCAAATGGGGGATATACACCAGCTCATCAAAGATGTTAAATATGTTTGCCTTTTTGGGCGAGCGCCGTTTAGAAGTAATCATTTTTTGCTTTTTATCGTAAACGATAATCGTCTTTTCAACTATGAGTGGATAAACCAACGTAACCTTGTGTGTTTCTAGGAGTTTAGCGAGCTTTTTTTTAATCGACGTAAAACTACGTGTTTGAATCTCGATTAGCCGTTTGCCTTTAATTACATCAATGTGATAACCCTCAAGTGGGACCTCCGTATGTGCTTTTCCGGTAGCGTAAATACTTTTAATCTGATCGTGAAGTGAATTTTCGTTAAGTGTGCCGATTACATTCACAACCCAATATTACAGTCTAAGGCGTGTATATGCTACAATCGCACCAATGAAATTACTATTAGCATTTAGTTCTAAACTATCGTGTGCGCTGAAAAGAGCTACGCTACTACAGTAAGAAGGGTATTAATTACAGGCGCTTCAGGTGCTGTGGGGTCGGTTGCTCAAAAATCTTTAGATCGGTTAGGTGAAATTTTCCCGTTTGATATTAATGAATTAGACGTTACTGATTCTAAATCGACTCAACATGTATTCCAAAATATTAAACCAACTACAGTTCTTCATTTAGCAGCAATCACAGATCTCAACCTATGCGAAACAAACAAAGAACTTGCTACACAAGTTAATTTTTATGGGACTAAAAATGTAGTCGATAGTTGTGTTAAGTCAGGTGCAGACTTGATTTTTATGAGTAGTGAGGCTGTATTTAACGGATCGAAACGAGAGGGTTACTCCGAACAAGCTGCATGCCGACCTCAGAACTACTATGGACAAACAAAGCTTGAATCGGAAATATACATAAAAAAGAATCTAAAGAAATATTACATTACTAGGGCTTCTTGGCTTTATGGTTCCTCAGTTAGTCAAAAACTATTAGAGAAGTTATTGCCAAAACTCTTAAGAGATGAACCTGTTAGTGTAGTTGATGACAAATTTGGCAATCCAACGCTGATTAAAGATCTTGTAGAAACTCTCGGTAACATTATTGAAGGAAAACATGGATATGGGACATATCACATTGTCAATTCCGGTTCATGCAGTCGATTCGAATTCATACTAACAGCAGCTAAGTGTATTGGTAGAAGCTATTTGGTAACACCCACAAGTTCGGATACTTTCCTCTCAAATGTTAATCGAGGGCGGTATGCTTTATTGAAAAACACAAAGATAAATCCACTTAGAAACTGGAAAATAGCACTTGCTGAATACATGGAGGAGGTGACGAATTAGTGAAACTCTTTATTACGGGTGGGGCGGGCTTTATTGGCATTAACTTTGTTCAACATTGGTTAAACAAACATCCAAAAGATGAGATAACAATTTACGACAAGCTGACACAGTACGCTAACGTCAACGAAGTAATGGAGTTAAGTCATAGCAACTCTAATTTGAGTTTAGTAATTGATGATCTGCTTAACTTTCCTAGACTTCAGGATTTGATAAGGAATTACGATGTGGTAGTACACTTTGCAGCTGAAACGCACGTTGACGATAGTATAAAAAATCCTAAGCTATTTATAGACACAAATGTATTAGGTACGAGTAACCTACTGCTTTCAACCATAGGGACGGACATTGAAAAGATTATTTATGTTTCGACCGATGAGGTTTTCGGCCAAAGCGATACAGATGAGTTTAACGAGCATACCTCGGTAAATCCTAGAAATCCATACTCAGCAACGAAGGCCAGCGCCGAAATGTTGGCAATGGCATATCATAATACGTATAAGGTACCGTTTATTATTACGAACGCTGTAAACAACTACGGTCCCCATCAATATCCCAATAAGTTAATTCCGAAGTTTATTCTTAGAAGCTTAAACAATCTTTCTTTGCCGGTGTATGGAGATGGTAAACAACAAAGGGAGTGGCTATATGTAACCGATCATTGTAGGGCAATTGAATACATCATAGAAAAAGGCGATATTGGTAATCGTTACTGTATAGGAACCGGGTACAAGAAAGAGAACATTGAGATCGTCAACGAGATCCTAACCAAAACAGGACGAGACGCCACGCTTATTGAACATATAATAGATAGGCCCGGTCACGACAAATCTTATGAGGTTAATAGTTCAAAAATCCGCAGTTTAGGTTGGAAGCCTGAGGTTGGTTTTCAAGAAGGTATGCAGATGACTATCGACTGGTATACACATAATAGCCGGCGGTGGCAAATAGACGACCTAAATTAAGCTACAGCCATTTGAGTTTGCGGAAGATAACCAGGCTGGCGCTTGAAAAAAGCCCAGTCACCAAAAGTATGATCAAAAATGCGTACGGATGACGTTCCAGCGGTAGATGCACGTTCATACCGTAAATGCTCGCTATGATCGTCGGAATGGTTAGGATAATTGTGAATGAAGTGAGTAGCTTCATTGTGTTGTTTAGTTTGTTTGTGAAAAGAATCTGATAGGCGTTTCGAATACTCTGTATGCCTTTTAAGTTGACGGTACAGATGTCTACAAACTGACGAATGCTGTTTAACATATCTTCAACGAGATCTGAGTCCTCCTCGTAAAGAGTGATGTACTTCCCCGTGAGAATCGCTTCAAACACGTTCTTCATCGGTACAAGCGAGATCAGATACTGATTTAAGACCTGTTCGTCGCGAGTGAGTGAAATAATCTCGTTATCACTGATCTGCATTGTGTGTAACTTCTGAATCTCAATTCGGTTGCGAATATTTTTAATGTTGTGTGTGTAGGAGTCGGCGATCGCGAGCAAAAGCCGAAGCAGAAGTTTTGATCGTTGAGTTGTGTTGATGTCCTCATGCGTCTTTAAAAAGTCTTCAACGACGATGTTTTCAGAGGGAGAGATAGTGATAAAGTACTTGTCGTTGACGATTACGGTTAATAGCTGGGTATGAAAAGCGTCGTCACTGGCGGTTGGGTTGCGCACAAATAAGACCACGCAGTCTCCATGATGTTCGATGCGAGGAATCTCATAAAGATCGAGAGCGTCGTTGATATCGGTGTCGGAAAGTTTGGTTAACTTTAGAATAAGCTGGATATCTTCTTCAGTCGGTGCGTTGATGTGAATCCAGCTGCCACTTCGTGGTTTTTGCAAGGTACGCAACTTTTTATCTTTGCGGGACAGGTAATAGATTGTATGCACTAAATCATTGTAGCAGAGTAAACGTAAACTAAAAACCTAAATCTTCAAAGAAGATGCGTTCAGCTTCAACTCCGCCATCTTGTAGTGTTTGTGTAATTCCGTCGACGAAAGTGGGGCTTCCGCAAATAAAAATCTTCGCTGTATTGTAAACATCTTCTGGGAGGAGTTGCTTCATAACTTCAAGTGAAAATCGACAATTTAGTACACAATCACTTATGGAAACCTTCTCACGCGATATTAGATCAAAGTATCGCATGCCGAGTATCTGCTGGAACTCATTGTGATAAACAGCGTTCTTGAAGTAACGGTTGCAGTAAAACAAATACGTCTTTTCGCCCGAGTACCTTCGTATAAGCTCTACAAAAGGCGTTACCCCGATACCACCAGCGATAACAATCTTGGCAGAATCCTTATCGTGACCTTCCTTGGTGAATGAACCGTACGGCCCATCAAGGTAGAGCGCTTGCCCTGGTTTAACACCAGATAAAGCATTTGTGAACTTGCCGATCGCCTCGTAACCGAACGTCATATATCCCGTACTCTCGTCAAACTCCGTGACCGAAAACGGGTGCGACTCGCCGATGAATGATTTTTTAATGTAAAAGAATTGGCCAACGTTTGGCACATTAAAGCCACCAATAGGTTTAATACGTAACAACCAGATGTTATCGCTCGCCAACTCGTTGCGCACAACAACATAACGATTCTTGAGCAAATTCAGGATTTCGAGCACCCGAATGATCAAGACCGCAATGAAAGTTAAAGCTAGAAAGTACCAGTAAGTATTCAGCCAAACGAACGCGTTAAAAAATGTGCCGATCTTGAGTGCATGTAAGAAGACAAGCGCCATCAGGGGGTACGTAACGTAATGGATGTAAAGCCATGGTCGATACTTTATCTTGTCGCGTGCAAGTGTACTCGTAACCCAGGTAAGCAAAAACAGCAAAAAGGCGATACGTCCGTAGGTATAATAAAGATCAATAGATGACGCCAAAGATGGAATAAAGATAAAAGCTAGATTCTGCAGATAGGCGAGCATCTCCAAAATAGGATGTACAAGAATTAATGCGGCGCCGTAGACGCCAAGCACGATATGGATGCGTATGCTCAGCGTGTAGTCCGGATTAAAAAATTTCGTAATGGTACGATTTCCTAGCACAAACTCCCACAAAAGAAATATGGCTCCCATGTAACCGCTAACATTACCGATCGTATATATAAGGTCATTATTTAGCGAACCTGATTTAGTAAACAGATAGGTAAAGGGGAGCAGTGAAATTAAAACCGCACTGTAAATTATCTTTTCGTCTTTCTTCATGATTGATAGATCCTTTCTTCAAAGTTAAAACGAGAGTGCAGCGGTTTTGAAAAACTGTCTCCACTGATGAAAATAACTGTCGATAGTAGATCAGCGGTTTTGGCATTTTCAGCAATGACAGAGACCTGTTTTATGTCCGAGTTGTAAGTTTTGATATGAGATCGTTCTTCTTCCGTTTTTTGATCAATCCAAACGCGTTTTGTGTTTGCTGAGGTTGCAATCGCTTGGTTTTTTAGGCTAACTGTTTCGACGACGTCGGCAAGATGGGTTGGTGCCTCGATTGCGATCTCGACTGGTTTGTTTTGAGTTGAAACAAAGATATCGCCGCCGGCGTTAACAACAAACTCATTAAGATGTAAAGTTTTGAGCAACGATACGACGTTGTCGATCATGATTCCTTTGGCAAACGATGAAACATCAACATGGGCCTCGTTGGGCAGTGCGATGACTTCGGAATCGAGCTTTAGAAATCGTCCGAGCTTTGAGTTGTCTTTGGTTAACTCACCTTCGACGGCGAAACGATTCGTAGCGTCGTAGCCTAGTTGATGAAGGTAGGTGCCAATAAAAGGCGTAAAAGCGTCCTTTGTCATCAACCTAATGTCCTCCGCAAGAGCTAGCGCGTCATACAGCTGACGCGAAGGATTGTCTAAGCGTTTGTTTTTGTTTAGATTCGAAAGCTCACTTTGCGTATTAAACCGTGAATATATGGCGTCATCACGCTTAATTTGTGCATCGATCTCCTTCTTGATTTGGGTAAACTTTTCTATCGGGAGCTTCTCGAGAAATTCAATGCACCAGATGGTGCCGGTGGCAGGGAAGGTGTAGGTCATATTATTGTGCTTTGGTTTTTGTTGATGATACCGCTTGTAAAAAAGCATTGTAGACCAACGTTGCGCCGGATACGCGCGTATTACTAAAGTTGGAGTCAAGAGAGGATCCAACTACCTTCGGATTCGACTCCGAATAAAAGGTATTGATGTAGATCGATGACTGGTTGGAACCAGAGACACGGTTTATCGTATAACCGGTGACAGTATCGTTTTGAATCGTTAGTACAATATCCATAACCTCGCGATGACCTTCGACAAAGTACGAAACCTGTGTGGTGTAAGTGCCATCAAGATATTTTGTTGTTTTTTGCGGAGTAGGTGTTGCCGTAGGCCCAGAGCTTTGGGAAGGGATAGCCGGAAGAGTTGGTGTAGCAGTAACAGTTTCATTTATATCTAGCGACGGTGTCGGCGTAACTGTACTCGAGATCGTAATCTGGGTCGGCAACATTTCAAGATTATTTGTGATTTCAGAATCATCAAAATTAAAGTCACCTGCGTTAATATTTTTTAAGGCGGCGCTGACTATACTTGAAACCCCTAATAAGCCTAGCGATCCCGCAGCGATAATCGTCGCCGCCTTTTTGTTGTGGTTTCTTTCCTTTTTCATAACAGTGATACTAATGAAGGTAGTTGAGATAACGTTGAGGTCAGAGAAGATTGCAACTAAGATTCGACGGTCATTTCTTTAGGTCTTTTAGCAAAAAGAAATATAAATACGGTCACCAGTAGACACGATAGTAAACACGAAGCGGCGATAACACCTTCATCCGGAAACTTCATG
>JAGQKZ010000012.1 GCA_020429745.1 candidate division WWE3 bacterium
AGATGGAGGGACGCATTGAAGGTCGTATGGCATTAAAGACGATCAAGGACAAGAACGGCAACATGATCGTTAAAGCTAACGAGATGATCACACCTACACAAGCAAAAGAGATCGTTGAAGCGGGACTTGAAGAGGTCGAAGTTCGCAGTCCTCTAACCTGTACTACTACTCACGGTGTTTGCAGCATGTGTTACGGTAAGGATCTCGGCACACGTGAGCTCGTAGAGTTAGGTGAAGCGGTCGGAATTATTGCAGCACAGAGCATCGGTGAGCCTGGTACACAGTTGACCCTTCACAGTAAACACCGTGCGGGTGTTGCTAAAAAGGAGATTACGCACGGATTGCCAAGGGTTGAACAGTTGTTTGAAGGACGTTCTCCCAAACAGACGGCGCTCATGTCGGACGTTAACGGAGTCGTGACATCAATCGAAGAAGATGACAACAATTACACAATCGTAATTGAGCCCGCCAAGACAGAAAAGGGAGAAACTGAACGCACGTATACGGTCCCACGTTCAGCGCGCCTGTTAATACAGGAGAAGGACCGCGTAGAGATGGGCCAACAGATCACTGAAGGATTCTTCGATCTTGCCGAGCTATTAGAATATCGTGGCATTCTGGCGTTACAGACCTACCTACTAAAAGAGATACAGATTGTGTACAAGAGCCAAGGCGTAAATATCAACGACAAGCACATAGAGATCATCGTTAAGAAGATGACGGAGAAGGTACGCGTCGTTGACCCAGGTGACTCAGCTCTCCTGCCTGGCGAATACGTTAACCTCAACGAGTTAAACGTCATAAACGAACAGCTTAAGGATCAGGGCAAGGATCCGGCGCGAGGCAATAGATCGATGCTCGGAATCAGCCGTGCAGCGTTGCAAACACAGTCGTGGCTCTCAGCCGCCTCATTCGAGGAAACCACTAACGTATTAGCCTCTGCTGCGGTTAATGAAAGACCAAACGTTGATTATCTCTTTGGACTAAAGGAGAACGTTATTATCGGTAGGTTGATTCCTGTGGGTGCTGTAGGTGATGAAGATCAAGAAGATGACACGACGGAGTTGTCGTCACCGAGGTTGACCGCAGAGGCGTTTTTTAAAGACGAGGCTATACAAGAATCAGAGGATTAACGTTTTAAGCCTCACTTACTAAAGCGCGAAGCACAGTCCCCAAGGTCTGTTTACTGTATCGATACTAACATCCGTATTCCGTTGGATTAATACTCAAAATCTCACACGCGTAACTTACCATGAGTGTGTATAATTATTGATGTAATGCCCAGAAGAAAGAAACGTTGGTGGAAACCAAGAATTAAAACGGCCAGCTTGCAGTCGATCATCGCCTTGGTACTTATACTTTCAGCGATAATACTCGTAGCCGCTCTGTTAGGCGATATATTTGGCGCAAAGAACTTTCTTAACGGTTTCACAACTTATACGTTTGGTCTCGTTGCTTACTTATTGCCGCTCTTGTTAATGATCGTTGGACTAAACCTGACAAAGATCAAACACCCCGTTGCGGAGCCACGCGCATTGTGGGGCGTAGCGATTGCTATTCTCGGTTTTGTAGTCATGCTTGGAAGCCTGTCAGAGACTTTAGGCGGTGTTCTTGGCGCAGGTATTGGCAACCAGATATCAACACTTATCACCCCGGTAGGGGGATTTATCGCTGGATTCGCGCTTATATTTGCAGCACTGCTTATCACCTTCGACCTGTCTTTGCATGAGCTGGTTGAAAAGGTAAAACCGTTGGCTAATCTTTTATCACCTGTACTTAACAGATTCACAAAAGAAACGGAAGCTGACGAATCTGCAGAAACCAAGGAAGAAGAACAAGCAGTAGAGGACGCTAAATTCCCTGAGGTTTCTGCCCCACCTGTAATCAACACGCATCAACCACAAATCGAGATAGTAGACGACGAGATAAATACTAACAGCGCCACGCAGAAACCTACACAGGCAATTGATGTTCAACCTTTGTCAGAGCACGAAGAGGTCCCATACAGCCCTCCCCCGCTGTCGTTACTTGAAGAAGAGCAAAAGAAGGTCACAGATCAGAGCATAATCGAAAAAAATGCCAAGACAATTGAAGCAACATTATCCAACTTCGGTATTCAGGCACGAATCGCTGAGGTTAACCTCGGTCCTGCTGTCACACAATATGCCATCAACCTAGCAGAAGGAACGCGCAGCAGCAAAATTACGAGTCTGCAAAACGACCTTGCCCTATCGCTTGCCTCACCTACCGGTAGCGTTCGTATAGAGTCACCGATACCTGGAAAGCGTCTTATTGGTATCGAGGTACCAAATCAGGTTCTCACGATCGTAAAACTTAAGAGAATGCTTACCTCACCCGAGATGCAGAATGATCCCTCTCCCCTAGCCGTAGCATTAGGCGAAGATGTATCAGGCCGACCAACGATCAGCCATGTCGGCAAATGGCCACACATCCTAATCGCAGGATCAACTGGATCAGGTAAGTCTGTGCTAGTTCATACGATCATCAACTCAATCCTGTTTCGCGCCACGCCTGAGCAAGTGCAATTTATTATGGTCGACCCGAAACGGGTTGAGCTCACACAATACAATAAAGTGCCTCACCTGCGTACTCCAGTAATCGTAGACGTAGATAAGACAGTTAACGCCTTCAAATGGGCCGTAGAGGAGATGGAGAAGCGTTACCGGCTTTTCCAACAGATAGGAGCACGCAACCTTGAGGACTTCAACCAAACCACGGATACGGAACAGCTTCCATACATCGTCATAATAGTTGACGAGTTAGCCGACTTAATGGTCTTTGCTGCCAACGAGATGGAAACATTAATAACCCGCATCGCTCAAAAGGCACGCGCGACAGGAATTCATATGGTGCTTTCAACACAACGCCCCAGCGTCGATGTCATCACGGGACTTATAAAAGCTAACATTCCTACACGTATTGCACTTAACGTATCTTCAAGTACCGACTCCCGTGTTATTTTAGACAGCATTGGTGCGGAAAAACTCCTGGGTAAGGGCGATATGCTTTATCTTCCCCCCGATGCAGGAAAACCTAAAAGAATTCAGGGTGTGTTCTTGTCAAATAACGAGATAGCCAAGGTGACAGATTATATGCAACAGTTTGTGCGAGAAGAAGAACCGCCGGCTACCACGACAACCACTCCAGCTAGTACCAGCAACAACCCTGAGTTGGGCCAATCCATACCACAACCGTTGTCTGAATTCGAACGTATCGCTGAGCAGCCAGATGACGACAAGTTCTTCGACGCCGTGCGGGTTATTGCAAACCATGATAAAGCCTCCGCCTCTTTGCTTCAGCGTCGTCTGAAGGTTGGTTACGCACGCGCTGCCAGAATACTCGACGAACTTGAAGCTAAAAAGCTTGTAGGTCCCCCCGACGGCAGCAACCCACGGGAGGTCTACATGGAAGTAGTGAGCGCCTACGTCGCTAAGATGGGAATCGACCCTACGTTGACGTAAAAAATCCCAACAACTTTTACGACTTGGATGCGTTCATATGTGATACAAAGTCAATAAACTCGCTTCAACGGTTAAAGTGAAATTTCCAACAAGCCAGCCTCACACAAATTGAGATTACATCTGACCTCGCGTTAACAAAACATACAACATAAAACGCAGGTACAACTACAAAAACGACACGAGATAAACCGTTGATGAAATACTTATACGCCTTTAAAAAAGCGTTTCTTCTTTGCTTTGCTCGTCTTACCCTTGCCGTCTTCTGATGGTTTCAGCTTTGAAACAGCATCCGTCATCTCGCCCAGTTTAGCATCGGCCTTATCTTTAAGGTCATTACCAGCCTTCACTGCACTGTCGGCAACATCTTTACCTTTCTGCTGAATCTCTTGAACTTTCGTACCGGCCATGTCCGAATACTCATCGAACTTATCTTTCAACTCTTTACGAGTTTCTTCCCCCTTTTTAGGAGCAAACAAGATACCACCAGCAACTCCAAGCAACGCGCCGATAGCGGCACCTACTACAAATCCTCCGCCTGATCTTCGTCCCATGTTATTCGCCTCCTTTCTCTTCTCTCATACCACGAAACATATTAAACACTCCAAGTAATGCCCCGAATGGCGAGGCAGCGTACGTTCGAATAGCGTCAACCGAGTCTTTGAGACCCTCCAGCACCTCTTCCAAAAACTCCGAACCGTTAGCTACATTACTCGTTATCTCCGATACGTCATCGAGAATAGTATTAACCTTCGTCATGCTCTCCCGAAGGTCTTTAATAAGAAAGATAACCATCACACCGACAGCAACCAACGTGGCTCCCAATACAACAACCATAATGAGCAGTACAATTTGTGTCGTTTGATCCATGGGCAATAATCTACGGTAAGTTTATATAAACTTTGACGTAGCGTCAAGCGATTGTTAGATTAGGGAGCTTCCTCTTTTCGCTCAACTACGCGCTCAATTACGGTCTTCTTTCCAAGCTGATTGACGGCAACTATTCTCAGCCTGTTCACGCCAAGATCTAACGTATAGCTTATTGTAAACTCTCCATTAAGCGCCACATCAACGTCTTCACCATTTACCGTCACCGATGCATTTTCGTCTGTCTTGCCGACTACCTTGACGTTTTCTGTTTGCGTCACGTAGTTATCCGGTGGAGTATCGATTATCAATACGGGTGCATCTGCGAACCTCTGATATTGAATAAACAGTATTATCACAAACGCTGTTAAGCAAAATGCTACAACTGCAGTGATAATCTTCGAAGGTGTTAGATAAATCCTTGGTTTTTTTAAAGGCTGAGGCGGAAGCTTCGACTGTTTGCCAGTTTCGATCTTTTTTTGTTCACGACGATAGAACGGCAGTACCTGTTTCGGATCAAGTCCCAAGGCCTGCGCGTAGTTTTGAATAAAGCCGCGCGTATAGATTTCATTGGGAAGGTTTCCATAATCTCCAGACTCGATGTACTGTAAAAAATCCTCGCGGATCTTTGTTAATTTAGATATCTCTTCAATGCTCAATGATTGTCGCATGCGCTCCTCTTGAAGAATGTCGCCAACTCTTTTCATAACAACTATTTTACCGCAGGCGACCAAAAGTACATGTTTACAGCACTGTAGTCATCCAGCCTTACTCGTTAACGTTTTCAACAACGGGCGTCCCTAAAATCTGAGGAGATTTGAGATTATTTTGTATGTTCTCGCGCAACTCTTTCATCTTGAGTAATATACGCAAGACAATGCTCAACTCTTGCACTCCCAATAGCCACGTTGTAAACAGGTAAGTCGTAGCGCCAAAAGATAGCACAAGCCACATTAAAATAAGCAGGTTCACTACCCTTGTGGTATCGAGAAACACCTCGTCTAAAAACTTGACTGGTAGATATATAGCCAAAGCGGTAACGATCGAAGCGATACCGATTTTGACTGGGGTGATGACAAACTCTCCAACCTTTATTACATCTTTGCGAACCAAAAATACCAGCAAAAAGATCGACTCAACAAGTGCACCGGCCGAAACGCTAAGTGCTAATGCTCCAACACCTAGCTCGGGGAAAAACTTTATAACGCCAAACGCCATAACAAGACTCACAACCATACTTCCAACGCTCAGGACAACCGGAGTTTTCGTATCCTGCATGGCATAAAACATGCGCACCATCAGGGCATTCACCGCCTGCATCGTTATCCCGATAGCGAAGGCGGCCACCACCCAGGAGGTCAAAACAGTGTCGGCCCACGAGAAACCACCCGTACCGTAAAGGATACGCACAACAGGGATCTTGAGCACAATTAGCGCGACACTTATCGGCACGACAAAGAACAAGATCTGGTTAAACGAGCTCGCAAATGTCTTACGCATCGTTTCTATCTTGTTGCGAGCATATAAAGACGAGAACTCGGGCAAGCTCGCCTGCGCAATCGAGACACCAAGTATTGATATTGGAAGGTTCGTTATACTTTGCCCCAGATCAAAAAACGAGATACTTCCGCGTGGTAATACGGAAGCGAGGTTGATAAGTACGATTGATTTCAACTGCTCCACCCCCGCGCCGAACGTCCGTGGCAAAGAAAGCTTCACGATGCGCTTATAGTAATCGTTCTTAAAGTCAATATTAAGAGCGTGCCGATAACCCAGATAAAACAACGCCGGAAGTTGAATGAGTAGATGACCGAAGGCACCGATAACTACCCCCCAGGCTGCACCGTAGATTCCAAAAAGCGGATACAAAAATACGATACCGAAGATCGCACCCAGGTTATAGACCACCGGTGACAAGAACGGCAGAAAGAAACGCTTAAACGACTGCAGTGTACCTGCCACAAAGCTTGAGATTCCAAGCAGAATGGGACCAAGCATCAAAACCCTTATCAACTGGACCAACACTAAATTCTCCTCAGGGCTAAATCCCACACCTACCAAGAAGGTAAGCTTATCGGCGAATATATAAAAGATAACTCCTAGCGCAACAAAAAAGATTAACACACTGTTCAACATTCCGCTCACAAAACGCCACGACGCTTTTTTATCATGTTTACCTATGAATTCAGAAAAGATAGGGATAAAAGCCGCATTTAGCGCACCACCAACGAGGAGCTGGAAGATAAAGTCCGGCAATCTGAACGCAGCGAAAAAAACATCAAGCTCCGGACCAGGCGTAATAATACTTGCATACAGCCGTTTCTTGACGAGACCCAAGATAGCGCTCGCAAAGAGCATAATCGCAATAATTATCGCTCCAGAGATTATCGAGGTCTGCTTCTTAAACAGGATATTACTACCGTTTTTTACGCCGTTTCGGATAAGTTTCTTTACCATGAACAGTAATTATGATATACTGTTGCGGTCTTTCGGTCAATGATTTTTGGCCACCAGATAAGAAATTATGCCAAATACAAGCTCCGCAAAAAAGGCATTGCGCCAATCAACAGCTAAACGCCAGGTAAATCTGCGCGTGATCCACGCATACAAAGACGCGATCCGTACCTTTATGCAAAAACCCGTAGCGGAAAATTTAAATATCGTGTTTTCAAAGGTGGACAAGGCGGTAAAGAGACACGTAATTCACAAAAACAAGGCAGCTCGTATTAAGTCGCGTCTCTCGCAACATCCGTTAGAAACCAATACATAAGCATTGGTAACAGCTCAACCTCACCCTTTTTTACCTCGAACTCAATTTGCAATAGTTTATGTAGTTGATCAATAAGTTCGACCTCGGACCAGTATTGGGCCTGTTGTGTCAGCTTCTTTTTAACAAACGGGTGCACCTGAAGTGTAACCTTCGCCTTTATTTGGAGCATTTTGCGCAGATGATTAACGGTGACAGAAAACAGGTACCAAGGATCGACCTCTTTCGCTATGCCTGATGACATCTCAGCCACAAACTTATCTCCATCGCGCTCGCCGATTGCGTCCTGGAGGCTAAAAATGCTAGATTCGGCGGTTTTGTGCACAGATAGATCTTCTAAATTTATGCTGCCCCCACCCTTGTCGCCTGATTGCAGGAGAAGTTGGAGCCTATCGAGTTCACTCTGCAGAATCAACAGATTACCCCCGTGCAAAACATACAACCGATTTACGACTGCATCAGATATGTTTAATTCACGTTTCTGCGACTCTTTCCTAAGCCAGTTTTTTGTTTCGCCCTCCCCAGGCTCTACAAACTCTTTAACGACGATGCCCTTTATCAGTTTGCTTTTAGTAGACTTTGGTAATCCCGTCTCCCAGAAAAAAAGATCCTTGCCGCTTTTTACCATTCTACTAAGATCGGAATCATTTGCGCTGCTTAGCAAACGCAACAAGACCGGTGTCGCCTCGTCAGAAAACAACGACTTCTGCAGCAGATTTTCAACCGCTTCTTTAATCTGATGCGGTTGATCAAAGTAAACACGCTTCGAGGTATTTTTTCTTATAAAATCCCGTATAGAAAGCTCGTTTGCTCCGTATAAAACGTATACATTCCCCATCGGCTAAGGTTGACTAGGATAAAGGATACCTTTAACGTAATCCTCGACCTCAGACCAACCACCGCGTGGCAAAAGTACAAAGGCGCCACCGAAATCATCAGCGTTAGGAACGTACAGAAGACTACCTGGATCGTCCAGACCGCTCGATAAAACCGTTGTTTGGATACCCGTGAGATCCTCCTGCTCCTTGGCCAGGCCGTAGAAAGCCGGTACTTCAGCAGCCTGAATGTTTGTATCGAACTCAGACGCCAACGAGATGTAGAGGTTCTTTATTCTACTCAGATTGAAGAGCGTGTCGTTCGACAATATTTTGTCCTTGAGCGCCATAATTACCTTCTGTTGACGCCTGGCCCTCGAAAAATCCGAACCTTCCGGACCGAAAGCGTGACGACTTCGCGAATACTTCAGCGCCGTCTCACCGTCCATATGCTGCCAGCCCTGATCGAAACTCACTACCTCGTATCTGGAGCTTTCAGGCGCATTTTCATATCCTTCACGCGGATACTGATAATCTGTAAATGCTTCATCTACGTAGATGTCTACGCCACCAACCGCATCAATAGCGTTTCGAAATGCGTCAAAATTTACGCGCACATAGTACTGAATCGGGATGTCCAAATGGTCCTGAATCACTCGTGCTAAAAGCCCACTTCCCCCACCGAGTCCACCGTTTTCGTCGCTGTAACCATACTCTTCGCCGACGGTGTAGACCCCGTTAATCTTTGTAAAATACGACCCAACATTATTAAACGCCGGTATTCTCACCCAAAGATCGCGCGGGAAAGAAACCATCGACGCGGAGTTGGTATCGTGGTTGTAGCTTAAGATAATAATTGTGTCTGTAAGTGATGTGCCGCCCTCAAAGCGTTCATCTACGCCAACAAGTAAAATATTTGTCACTCCGTTTACCTCCTCTAATTCAGGGTGGGAAATAAGATAAGACAAGGTTGCTGTTGATTCCTTAACAATCGAGGCAATCGCCGAAACGATAGGACTCAACATCAACTTTGCGCCGAATAAGATCACGAAGAGCGAAAAGATTACTACCAACGCCTTTACGGTCTTGTTGGAACCCTGTTTGCCGGTTCTTTTACTGCGACGTTCACGCGTTCCATGATAATTTACCTTGTTGTAGTCAAATTTTCTGTAATTCATCTTATTCAACGGAAGGAATAGGCCAACGTCACGCAATACTCAGCCCTGTTTACCCACTTACTCGATTAATTATGCCAACAAATTCTTCTGGGTCAAGAGATGCCGTGCCGACGAGAAATCCTTCTATCTCTGCGTGATCTAAATATCTTTCGACGTCCTTTGAGTCCACACTTCCACCATAGATTGTTGCTACGTTATCACCGAGGACCTTTTTCACCTGGGCCATGAACGACAGTACCTCGTCCTCTTCCGCCGGATTGCCACCCCCGATGGATTCCAACGGTTCGTAAGCGATCACCAGTTCGCTATTGTTAAATTTTCCTTTAGCAATCGACTCAACCTGCTTAATATTACTTACAGCTACAACGGGTTTGATCTTGTACTTGAGAGCCTGAGCGATTTTTTGGTTAATCAACTCGTCAGATTCGTTGAACTCTTTTCTGTGTTCGCTATGACCGATAATGACAGCTTCTACACCGATATCATCAAGATGATAGCCGGAAACGGAACCTGTATGTTTACCCTTGTCAAATTCACCTATATCCTGAGCCATCAAGATTATGTCATACATCTCAAGCTGATTAAGACCGTCAGAGACTGAAACTATCTCTGTAAACGCGGGAGCGATTCCGACAGTGACGTCGCCGGTCTTTTCGTAAAGCTCCTCAAAGTCATCGAGCCATTCTTCCACTTCACTAAGGGCTAAATTTGATTTCCAGTTGGCGATAATAAAGTATTCCATAGGTAGTTACTTCAGGGATCAGTATATCGTATCCAGCCAAAGGTGAACAACTTAAGGTTAGCAAGTTGGAGAATCACTTTTGCGCGGATAAAAAGTCTCAATTTAAAAGGTTACGACTGCGCTCCGGTGAGAAAATAAAACAACCTTGTAGCTTTCAATCCTTACAACCTTCTAACCAATAACCTTTAGCTCTTAGATATCTCCACCGCCATCTCCACAAGGCGGTTTGAGTAACCCCACTCGTTATCGTACCAGGCCAAAATCTTGACCATATTCCCCCCAACCACACGCAAAAACTCCAGGTCAACGATTGAGCTTGCCGGATTACCGATGATGTCGGTTGAAACAAGCGGTTCGCGCGTTGCTTCCAAAACCCCCTTATACATCGGCTCTTCAGCCTTCTTTACAAAAACCTCTTCGAGCTCTTCGACCGTCACATCTCGCTTTAACACCGCGGTAATATCTGACAGAGAACCTACAACCACCGGGACACGAACCGATATGCCGTCAAATTTACCTGCTAAATCAGGTATCGCTAAGGTCGTTGCTTTTGCTGCGCCTGTCTTTGTGGGAATAAGGTTGGCGGCACCACCTCTGCCCATACGAATTCCTTCACGACTAGGGCTGTCGACGAGAGTATTTGATGCAGTATATGCATGGATTGTTGTCATTAAGGCCTTTTCAACACCAAACTCCGACTCCAGAACCTGAATGACGGGAGATATACAATTAGTCGTACAAGAGGCATTTGCTATTACATCTAGGTCACTCCCCTTCTCAACCGCATCTGTGCCAAAAACCAACGTCTTCCCATCAACACCCTCCTCGCCCTTTCCAGGCGCTGAGATTACAACCTTCTTAGCACCGGCTTCAATATGGGCCTTTGCATCTTCGTACTTGGTAAAAACACCGGTAGACTCTAATACAACGTCGACGCCTAGATCACCCCATGGTAACTCGTGTGGATCCTTCTTGCTAAATACCTTGATCTCGGCGCCACCGATTACTAAAGAAACGTCGCCACCCTCAAGCTCAGTCATGTGATCGTCAACGTCGGTGTGACCTTCCCAATCAACAGTCTCACCGTTAACCTTAACTAAAATCTCTTTCTGGAAACGGCCATAAACGGTATCGTAGCGGATTAAATGAGCCAAAACACGAGCATCGGTTAGGTCGTTAACGGCGACAACTTCGATCTGCGCAGGATCAATTCGGTCAGAGAGACGCATGCGAACGTCGTCAGAAACACCGAGGCAAGCCTTTAACGCTTGCCGCCCGATCCGTCCTAAACCGTTAATTGCGATGCGCGTCTTTTTATCTTCCATCAGATCTCATAGTAGAGTGTGTTCCGAAAGATGTCAACACGCGCGAACGTAACTATTTGCAAAAGCAACTAGGAAAAGATACCCTTATACTGAATTTAATAAATTGATAAATGGACATGAATAAAAAGGTTGAGAAACAGCCAAAAAAAGTTAAAAGCGATAAAAAGTTATTCAGGGTGATTAGTGCCGCAGTCGCCGCCTCGGTACTATTCTTTCCTTTCGAAACCGTTCCTCTTCCAGTATCCTGCGCTGATTTTGACAGAAGTACCGTATGGACCACACCGGCACTGTTTACGGCAGAATTTGTCTTCGTTAATGTAAGAGACTCCGTCTCCCCTGGATTTGAGGCCTCATGCGCGCAACCTCAGTTGAGCTGCGATCCGCTCACGGGCCAAAACTGCGCAGAACTACCTGTGGCAGCCAAGCCTGTTATTTACCTTTACCCTGAACACACGCAAACAATAGATGTAAAGTTAGACTTCGACGGCAAAATAATAGCTGATTATCCAAGCTATGACGAAGTCACAAAAGGATGGACTGTAAACGCTTATCCAGACGGTACACTTGAAAATCAGGCAGATGGTAAAGAGTACAGTTATCTTTTCTGGGAAGGCGAAGTCAGTCAACAGGTAGATTGGGATTTATCGACGGGATTTGTGGTGAAAGGCGATGACACGAGAGCCTTCCTGCAAAAGAAATTATCAGATATCGGTTTAACGCCAAGAGAATACAACGAATTCATCGTCTACTGGTATCCTCTGATGAAAGACAACGCTTACAACTTTATACATTTCGCTGGAGAGCAGTACACTGATCTCGCCAAACTAACGATCTCACCAACACCTGATGCGGTGTTGCGAGTGTTCATGGTTTACCAGCCGCTAGACGAAAAGATAGACGTAGAGCCGCAGACTTTCAAGAACTTCCAGCGAGAGGGTTTTACCGTAGTCGAATGGGGTGGAACGAGGGCGAGGTAATCGCCTTAATGATTCTGCGCCAAATATCTCGCCGTATTAACATTTCTCACCGTCATGTATTTATACAACTTGTGACCGACGATCTTGCTTAACTGGCTTTTATTTACATCATCCCTCGCAACGTTCCACAACAAAGCACCCTTAACATACTTCACCGTCATGTACTCCGTCTTAAAGGGCAATTGATTAACCACGTCTTGGTTATCGATCTCTTCAAACAAATATGCCACGTCCGATTTCTGTTCCTTGTCGTTCTCCCAATCGCTAGGGATACTTTTCGCGATCTTTTCAATTTGAGTTCGTGTTTTGATTAATGTTGGCACATCCAACCCGAACTCACTCTTTAACAACTTTTCAAAATCATTACGCACGACATCGTGTGACTTGGAGGACTCAAAAAAGATATTACCGGAGTTGATATATGTAGAAACATCCTCATAGCCCTTTACTTCAAGTTCAGATTTCAAAATCTTCATGTCCACCTTGCGCCCGCCGCCGACGTTTATTCCTCTAAGAAGTGCCACATATTTCATATTATTTTAGTTCAATAACAACCGAGTTCAATATCGCTTCAATCTCTTGTTTTGTGCCTTTGATAGACATCTCATAAGGCAAGTCATTGTTATTTAATGGATACATCGTTATCAAGATCGTACCGACCTCGTCCTGCCGATCGAACCAAAAACCTTTGATGTTATTTGCGGTGAAGGCTACGATCTCACCTTCATCGTCTTGTACATACATCGCGCTCGCGACCTTTAAGTTCAAAAGAGAGTATGTACTGACCGCCGTTGCAGGCGACATAACAAACTTCATACTACTTGCATCAGAAAACAGGACGTGCCTTCTCAGTTCATAATCATTCGATAAGGCATCCTCCCCGAAAACATTGACGAATAACTCCTTCTCATAATCTGTAACCTCGGCAAGAAAAGGCTTGACCAAATTTGCCGACACATCAGTGCCGAAGATTAGCACACTCCGGTCATCTGCGAACTTGAACCCTACCGAATCACCAGATTCAATCATTTCATCTACCTCGCCCCAGGGCGAATTATAGTTCACGCCGTTCGCCTCGTAGTCTGGACCGCTAGCAGCAGACTCGTTAACAACCACCGTTGTAGGAGTTTTATAGAGCAACGGGTAACTATCTTTGGGATAGGATGTCTTTACCATAAGCGTAATCAAAGGACTCGGGTAGAAGTATAAGAACAACACAACAGGTAAAACAACAAAGCCCACAACACATACGATCATGAGAACAATGCGTATCCAGGGCGACTTTTGCGACTCTTCTACGTTCATAATTTAAACTAAAACTGCTACTTGTCTACAACGTTAGTAGTGATTTTGTACTAAGTACAACACAATTACGATGTTACTGCCTATCCACGTGTGTATTTATCTTTTGCTTCATTAAGCAAATCTACCAGTTCCTCAACCGATTTCCCGTAAGTATCAGGCAGTGCCGCTTCGGTACCAAACATCCCTTTCATTAGACCTCTCACGGTTTCATAATCTTTGACCTCAGAGGCATAATCGTAAACAACGATCTTATTTTTCCCATTTGTACCCGCTCTAAACTGATCAACGTGTTCCCACTTCGTAAAAGCACTTCTAAACATTGTACAGACTTCAAAGCCCTCCTCGCCAATTTGCAAGTACGAAGAACCAGGAATCAATCGCATAGCAAGGACAAACACGCCGAGACCGAAAAAGGCGAAAACGAACCACCCTTTTTTCTCACCAACTCTTATCATCCAAACCCCTCCCAGGGCAAATAATAAAGACCCAATGATGAGCATTAACGACTCAAATCTTTTGGGGTAAAGCGTAAGCGATGTCGCGTTTTCTTTCATGATTTTTTCTATAAATGCAAGACACGTTGATTTTACTACATGATTTGTCCTGCACACCATAAATCGTTAATCGTACACACACTGACAAATTTTGAAGAAGTCAAACTCGCTGGCTTGCCAACCGTAGCTTCAGCCAAGGTTGGCGGAGGAGGTGGGATTCGAACCCACGGCCCCAAAACAATGAGGCACGGTTTAGCAAACCGCTCCTTTGGACCACTCAGGCACTCCTCCGGGTCAATAATTGACTGCCTAATTTTAACATGGAAATTTAACCGCCTGCCTCAGTATCGATCTGTGGAGCGAAACACATCCCGCTTAATTTACTACTTAAAACCGTTGGCACGTGATATCTTTGCTAATACCTGGACAAACACAACACGTCACGTTTAAATTTACACATATTCTTGGGGTTTGTGTAAAAAAATATAAAATCGACGAAGTCAAACTCGCTGGCCTGTCAGCCGTAGCTTCAGCGAAGGCTGGCGGAGGGGGTGGGATTCGAACCCACGTGCCTTTCGGCGCACGGTTTTCAAGACCGGCTGATTAAACCACTCTCACACCCCTCCATCATATTAAACGGCGCATAAATGTAGCTTTGCTACATTCGTCCACTATGCGACCCCTCCAAATCAATTGACAATTAAATGTAGCCTTTCTACATCCGTTCGCTATACAACACTTAAACAAGAGTATTCTAACACCTTGAGTTGGAAGCTATCCGAATATCTCGAACAGATGCTGTTTACCGACGTTGGTTCGCAACCAATCTTTCGCTCGAGTCCGAATCACATATACGTTCGAGACGGTTGTGTCGAGCATCTCAGCTGTCTTCTCGATAGGTATCTCACCGATAACATGCATCACGGCTATTCGATACTTATCTAAAGGAGCTTTACTACGCTCAGGTGTTGATTCCGCCATAAGATCGCGCAACCTCGAGTCGATTAGTATCAGATGTAGTGCCATATCGTCATTTACTATATCGATTCCATCAAGCAGTAACTCATTGCGTATCTCATCAAAATCGTCCCGATGATCAACCGCCGCTAAGGTAATAGCTCGGTTGGGAACGACATCCATCTCTTCATCAGGATACATCCTTTTCAAATGCTCATTGCTCATGCCAATCAAATCACCTGCAATACGTACATCATCGTCGCCATCAGTTACGTGATGATCATAATCCTTTGTATAGTGTTCCATCGGTATATGCGTGTGTTCTCCATCCGAATTCCGACGTGCTCGCACTGAAGGCGACTTGAAAAAGTGCCAGATCCTTCTCTGGATAGCCGTATTTAAATATGCATACAACGACACCATCACACGTGGATCAATCCCCTCTTCTTCGTGAGGAACTACTACCGTTTTAGGAACCTCGAGAGTATACCCATCCTTAAAGGTTCTCCAAACCGACTCGGTCACATCCTGCAACAGATCCTCTGGGTCGAGTCCGGGATCAACTAACTCCAGTTCAACTAAACCTTTTAAATATGCGCGTTTGCGTTTGTAGTATTCTGAGTCGGGCCCCATCATCCTTGATATGTATTTATCTACATCCTCAGAATTAAGCTCAATCTGCTCGCTCTCAGCAACCTTATAATTTCTTCCACCACCTTCGTTTAACATGTTTCGATGATATCAAATAATGAACATGAATAAGCACTTATCAATTCTGCTACAATTTAACCCATGAAGAAGAGGCTGCTCGTTTTTGTTATTATCCTGCTTTGTGTGTTTGCCGTCGGATCATATCTCGTCTTTTTCTCCCCAACTCCAGATAATAAGGCCAATTATCCTCAACCGACGCTCCCTTACGCCACGATCGTTGAAAGCGCGCATATAACCGAAGACTGCGAACTAAGTGTTACAAACGACTACGGTGATATAACACTGACGCTCGACTATGCGGAAACGGTAGCTGACAAATCTACGTGCGTCTCCAAGATCGAGGTTGAGATTTCGCCTTCACAGCATTATCTATTGTTTTCCGATTACGACGGCGATACTCCCGTTCTGAAACTCTTCAATCAAGAGTACAACCGCACCGTGAAGTTGGAGTCGTACGTTGGCATGGTAATTCGCGATGCCAAGTTTACCCCTGATAATATCGCGGTGGCAACTGTGAGTGTTGACAACCAAACATCACAGCAGTACCTGTACGTCTACAACACGCCGGTTATGTTTGTGAACAGCCAGTTTTACATAAACGATCAGAACGAGCTCACCGATAATCTCGTATATGTACGCAAAGAATTAAAGTTACCGAATCAAGGTAAGTATTATGGCGACATATCGCACGACGACACACAGCTTTACATACATCCGCTCGGATTCCCCGACTTCCCGCCGATCTACTCTATATACTTCGACACGCTCTGATTCGCTATAATCTTAATATGTCTGCTTGGAAGAACCCACCTAAGATAAAGATCTATGAAGCATTAAGTGCATTAACGAGCGGACGCATACACGTCGATGGCGACAATGCGAAGGTTGATTCTTCTGATAAGACGAAGACTTACGACGTCGAATACGAAGAATCAACAAACGCGATAACCGCAAACGATAACGGTTCGTATTGGCAAGGATACTTGGGCTACCCGGCAATCGCCTACCTTCTGGCGGTTGGTGTCGTCAAATTTGACAAGAGCGTGGCCGATGCACTAGCAAGCGTGGAGTGGAACAAGATCAATAAACTCACAAATAGAAACTACGACCAATCGATCGAATACGCATTAACAAGAGCATCCAGCGCAGGTTTTGACGTTGAGTTAATAAAAACCCAGGTAGCAGAGATTTCTTCACAGCTAGAAAAACTAGGCTTAGTTAAGCTCGGTAAAACCGCTAAACCTCCGAAACCCCACACAACCTAGCGTGTTAGAATCAAGTGGTGGAAGAGATTGAACTCACCTTTTTAGCTAAACACAGGACTCGTGCTCGTGGATGTTGAGTTTACATCAACTACCGATCGCGACAACTTTGTGATGCCGGATTTTTGTTTAGTCAACGTGACTCAAGCGAAGTTTATCGCTGGAGGTATGCTGTGCGGCAAGACGTATGCCGACATTGAAGCCGAACTTAATCGCTTCAGTTACATAAAATTTCTAGCAGGTTAGTTGGTATAATTACTTTGTTTGTTGTACGCATGCAGTTTTACTACGTTTATGTTATAAAAAGTCAGTTAGATGAGACTTTGTATTAAGGGTTTTACTACGGACCTGCGACGAAGGCTTGACTGCCTCGGGCAGGGAGGGATGGCCGAGTGGCTAAAGGCGCACGCTTGGAAAGCGTGTTCGTGAAAGCGAGCGTGGGTTCGAATCCCACTCCCTCCGCCAACCTACTGCGCCGAAGGCTTCGTAGGCTTTAATGTTAAACACTGACGATGTGGATGGAAATATGGCTGACAGGCCAGCGAGTTTGACCTCGTCGATTTTATATATTTTTACACAAACTCCGAGAATTGGTGCAGATTAAAACGCGACGTGTCCCTATGAGCTGAGTTTCAACCAACTGTACATTTTGTTGTACACTACTTTCTAGATGAATCGCAAACATCGCCTACTAAAGGCCACGGGCTTAATAGTCTTAATCCTTATTGTAATTATCGTCTTACGTAACGCCAAAAACAAAAGTTGTGCCGACGGGTCATGCACATTGGCTGATGTCCCCGCATGCGAAGAAAACTGTGTAAAAGATAGCGAAAGCCCTAGCAAATTAGTACAAAGCCTTATACAGATCTCAGACGACGGTGGGCGTGTTGACTGGTACAAAGGCGAATCACACGAAACAATCGCTTTTGATGCCGTCGTTGACAACTTAACGAAAGACACCGCCGTGTTCACAATGAATCCGGATGGTAACGAAAGAGTCTGCGTTTCCTGTGATACGGAAATACCCGAGGGATTTGTGGGACAACCTGCTTGGCATCCGGACGGACGCCACTTAATCGTACAGGCGGAAAGCAGCTATTCCGGTCACACGGTCACAGAACACGTCTCCTTCGGACTTAACAATGATCTCTGGATAATAGACACTCAAACCAAAGCAGCGACACGCATTTGGAAAACAGATCTCAATCACGCGGCACTACACCCGCACTTCAGTCCTGACGGAACTAAGTTGATATTTGCCGAGCGTATCCCTACAGGTATTAGGTTGCCGATCTTTGGGAATATAACTCCCGGAGGTGAAAATCATTGGGCAGGTTGGCAGATACGTATTGCGGATTTCGATATCTCAAATTTAACGATAACCAGCTCCTTTGCCGTAAAACCAAACGGTTCTGGACTTTACGAAACCAATGAGTTTTCTACAAACGACATCTTCACCTACTCCTTCACCAGAGGAGGAGCTACCTATGTCAACGACATCTACAAGTACGATCTCGCCAAGCACCAGAGCACTCAACTCATAAGCAGTAGTGGGGTTTGGGACGAGCACGGCATATTTCGTCCCGATGATTCCGGAGATCTCACATACATCTCGAGTCAGGCCGACGCTAACTGGCAGTATCCGGGTAAGACCGCAGCCGATCTGTCGACCGAGTTGTTTATCAAGCGTCCGAACGGTGATAACATTCAGCTTACGGAGTTTAACAAAGACCTCAGCTCTCCTAAACGCTACATCGTTTCGGACTACAGTTGGAACAAAGATGGCACCCAGCTTGCCGTTCAGGTTGCACCGAAGGATAAAAGGACCAATGCAGCAGACAAACCACAGATCTGGCTTATGACGTTTAACATTGCCTCAGAAACTTAGATTTAGTAGTATCGAATCATTAATGATGTTTAATTCACTCATCGCCAGACTATCATCCTCAACCGCCGTTTTTGCAGCAGAAAGCGGTTTATATGATAACGCAACGTGCACGGTTAACGGTCAGGTGGTTCCGTGCTCCGAGATGTCGGAATACATAAAAAACATTCCAGCGTGGTTTTGGGGCATACAGATAGTTTTTCTAATGATTGGCATCGCCTTATTTGTCTTTTGGTTAGCGATGTTCATCGATGTAATCAAGAACGAAAATAAAGACAAGACGTTATGGATTATTATGCTAATCTTTTTAAGTACACTTGGCGCATTTATTTATTACTTTGCCGTCAAACGCCAACGCGCTAAGTTGCAGCCACCAACTCCCAGCACTAACGCCTAGTTAGCATGTACAATTTGACGAACATAAAGCAAGTAAATTCTGTAAAATATCATGCGACTTTGGAGCATTCACCCGCAATACTTAGACACAAAAGGACTGGTCGCCGTCTGGCGCGAAGGCTTACTCGCCAAAGCTGTGCTGGAAGGAAAAACGAAAGGATACACCAACCACCCACAGCTTATTCGTTTTCAGCAAAACGATAGTCCCCTACTTGCAATCAATCAGTATCTACACGCAATCGTCGATGAGGCAGACGCACGCGGGTACAATTTTGATCGCACGAAGCTACGAAACACAGTTGACGTTAATGAACTGACTGTAACCGTCGGACAGCTAAACTACGAACTGGAACATCTAAGAAAGAAACTTACTCTGCGCGCACCCCACGAACTTGAGAGAATCGTCAAGGTTGAGACGATAACACCACATCCACTATTTAGAATAATTGAGGGAGACGTCGAGGAGTGGGAAAAACTAAAATAGCAGCTTTTTAATCAATGACACCACGAGCAAGGTGCCAACAGAGGCGAGCATCAAGGTCACAGCACTAAATCTCTTCACGGTAGGTATAACTCTATCGCGAAATAATAATGTTTGCAAATGCAAGCGTGTTAGAATCGTTTAAGATCGAACTATGCAAAATCCGATAAACTTCAAGACTAAATGGGATCTAAGCCCGTTACTTCCGACGACAGACGATGGTGCGATAAACAAATTAAGGGCTAAACAGCAAGCGGCCGCGGACGATTTTGTTAGCAAATGGGAACCACGCAGCGACTATTTAGAATCACCTGAAGTCCTCAAACAAGCGCTAGACGAATATGAAAAGTTTCACAGCGAGTTTAGTTGTTACGGAAGCGAATGGGCGTACTACTCACTCCAAGGCGCTCTCGATCAATCTGATCCCGAGATAAGGGCCAAACAAAATCTCGTCGGTGATTTTTCTACCAGGCTCAAAAACCAGCTCGCCTTCTTCGAGCTCCGAATAGCTAAGATACCTGAATCAAAGCAGAAAGAGTTCGTCGAATCTTCTGATCTATTTGAATACCAGCACTTACTAGAACAATTATTTTCGCAAGCTAGGTACCTGTTGAGCGAAGAAGCGGAAAAGATCCTAAACCTCAAAGCAGCACCGGCGTATTCGCAGTGGGTCCAGATGACCTCAAGTTTTCTTGCCAAAGAAACACGTGCAATGAAGACTAAAGACGGTAAGAGCACGGAGCGATCTTTCAGCGAGATCATGAATCTCCTGTCTGACACAAACAAGTCGATAAGGGATGATGCGGCAGTAAACTTTAACGAGATTCTCGCCAACAATGTCGATGTAGCCGAAGCGGAGTTAAACGCGATTCTTTTAAACAAGAAGATCGACGATGACTTACGAAAGACCCCAAGACCCGATACCGAACGCCATATTGAAGATGGTATAACTCATTACTTCGTCGATACTCTTTTGGAGGCGGTGAGTGAGAGATTCGACGTTTCTCATCGTTACTACGAACTAAAAGCAAAATTGTTCGGGATGGACCAGCTTGCCTATCACGAACGAAACGTCCCGTACGGCGAGATAAAATCCGTGTATACGTTTGACCAAGCAACCGGTCTGGTATCAAACGTCTTTGAGAAGCTCGACCCGGAGTTCGACGAGATCTTCAAGGCTTTTCTGCAAAACGGCCAAGTTGATGTTTTCGCTAAAAAAGGCAAGTACTTAGGTGCATTTTGTTTTACTCACCGAAAAGATGACCCAACATATCTTCTTCTAAATCACACCGACAAGCTTCAGGACGTATTAACCATCGCACATGAGTTCGGCCACGCGATCAACTACGAACTCATGCGGCCGGTGCAAAACTCGTTAAACTTCGACACGAGTAAGGCGACAACCGAGGTTGCAAGCACGTTTATGGAGGACTTTGTTCTTGAAGAACTTCTTTCAAACGCAAATGATGAGGAGAAGTTAGCCTTAATGATGATGAAGTTAAACGAGGACATCAGCCCAATATTTCGCCAGGTAGCCGCATATAGATTTGAGCTCGAGCTGCATAATGAGTTTCGCGAGCAAGGTTATGTATCAAAAGAACAAATCGGTGAGATCTTTACCAAGCACATGAAAAGTTACATGGGCGATGCAGTTGAGCAATCGGCAGGTTCACAAAACTGGTGGGTTTACTGGTCGCACTTTCGCTCGTTCTTTTACGTTTACTCTTACGCAAGCGGATTACTCATCTCCAAGTCATTACAAAACATGTATCGTCGCGACAACTCGTCGATGGAGAGGATCAAGAACTTCATGCGTGCAGGGACATCAAGATCGCCGGTCGAGATCTTTGCCGATTTGGGTATTGATATTTTAGACAAACAGTTTTGGCTCGATGGAATAAATCAAACTCAAAGTCTCCTAAAAGAAACCGAGCAATTGGCAAAAGAATTAGGTAAGATATAGTTAATGTACTGGG
>JAGQKZ010000013.1 GCA_020429745.1 candidate division WWE3 bacterium
CGCAGTAGCTTTCCCAGTAACGCCCCGTTCATCGGGGATAAGCGCACAGATTTGGAAAAAAGTGTTGCCCCGCCCCATTATTCGGGTATCATGGCAGCACGACTTGCAGGGAGCCCGTTGAGAGATCAACGCCTGCACTAAAGTCTAGGATCGGCAAAACGGTTGGAGGGCGTGCAAACGGCCTAAGGAGTTTCGACTTCGAAACTGCTGAATCCAATTGACCTAGACCGCGAGAGAGAACAGCGAAAGGACCGCCCAGTCTCTCCGTGTATACAAGAAGCCCAAAGGGCAAAAAGTTGGAAGAAGCGCAAGCTTCTCTTCATCGGGTGTACATACTCAGTGCCAGAAAGTAACCCCACAGGTGCTGAAAGGGTTGCTGACAATAAATGTACTTGTAGGGTGAGCTGTTAAATGCTCGTAATCTGCCCCGGTCCTACGTAAAATTTATGGGATATCAGGTTATGCTTTCTAAGCCTAAAAAGCAACAAATAGGCCAGAGGTGGTGACAGTCCTCTGGCTTCGGTTTTTACTATAACTCACTTAATATTGAATCAAAATCTTCAACAGTAACAATCTCTCCGCCCATTATCGCCTCGATTATCTGATTTTGTATCTCACCTATTCTTTTACCCATTATCCCTTTTTCAATAAATCTCGCACCTGGCGCTAGTACGCGACGCACATAATTGCTCGTCCATTTACGTTCACTCATCAGAAACCCTCTTTGTAACCTCTCTAAAGCATCTTCACTTGGCATATCAAAACTAATCTCCCCAGAGCGAAGTAGATCTGTATACACTTGGTATAAAACGTTTGCCTTATCGGACAACTTACCTGCTCCGAACATCTCCGAAACAACATCCGATTCGAGTAACGAGTCGAATATCTCTGGACGTCCGCCTTCAACCCCTATCACATTAATATGCTCCTCGATACGATTAAACATGTCATTACTGTCTCTTTGTTGCAGCGGTACGCTAGCCTTGTCGTCACATCGAACCAGCTGATACAAAAGATCGTCCTCGCCGTTTGGCAATAGGTTTCGTACCTGGAACAAACTTATATCGACGTTTTGATAAGCTTTGTAAAAATCCCCATGGTGCTTGATAGCCCTTACAACTTCGTCTATATCAAGTTCTTCGACCTCCCGCATACCCATTCTTTCTGCAATATCGGTGAATAACAAAACACCTGCATCCTCATGACCGATAAAACGTATCCGGTCTGCGTCGATAGACTGCGATTGAGGTTTACCAATGTCGTGATAGAGAATCGCTACGGCCAAATCATTTGTTAATGGGATACCAAGTTCGTCGGCACTCTCGAAAAGTTTACGCGTGTGAACCCAAACATCTCCTTCGCTATGATATGTTGAGTCCTGCTCACATCCACGAAGCATTGCTACCTCTGGGAACAGTAACGCCCCAAGCTTTCGTTTGTTCTTTTTGCCATCTTCGTTAAACTCTTGCTCAAGCCAAGAGAGTACCTCTTGCGGTCTTTGACTAAGTGCTTGTGAAAACCGACTAACAAATCCAACCCTTGCTGCTTGACGTTCATGTAGTGTCTGTACGTTTGTTGAAAACTCTGCGGCTTGTAAAAGCGACTCGCCTAAGTAAGAAGCCGCCGTTGCGTTTTCGAGCGCATGTAAAATATCGCGGCGAATAACCTCGTCATCTGCGTCCTCTTCTTGTCGAAATAGATTGATAGTTTCTGGATTAACGTACTCTCGGCCCCATATCTCGCGCACCTCAGGTAGGTTGACGATGTAGGCAAACAGCTCGCGCTTCACCTCTTGGTCGGTTTGGTATCCTTCGGCAGCGATCGCCTTGTAGTAGGCGTTTTCGGTCACCATTTGCTCAATCTCGCCAACAACTCTTCCGGGCGGTAGATGAAAGATAGCCACTAATGCCCCACCGTCGAATAACTCTTTACGCATCATCGGTGCACCTTCGATCAACTTCTCGACTTGGGAGATTTGTTCACCCAATCTTGCAAGCTGGGTTCTTGCGACATCGGCATGTTTTGTGGTTAGCATATCGGACTGGAGCACACGCCATAAGGGATCGCGTGAGAGCCCTGGAAAGGTGCGATGAATCTGGGAAACCAAGCGTGGGTCATTATTAAGTGCTTCACCTAGTTTATCCTGGTGATCTACACTAAGTAGGCTTATCGCCTCGGGGTAACGATTGAACATATCCGCAATCACCTCTGGATGCACACGTAACTTGTGGCCCGATTCCATCGAGTAAAGCGCAGATTCGGACATCAAGCCTTCTAGCTGCATCTTACCTAATTTATAACTTTCCGGGTCGTACACATCTGGTTTCCCCTCTCTTCGTATCGCTAACTCCTGACATTTGCCTAACTCGTGAAAAAGAATGAATATCATCTCGTCGATATCAGCTTCGTCCCCAAACGCCTCCTTGTGTAGACGAAGTTGAGCGGTAATATGAGACAGACTCTGTGAGCGAATCGCTTCGTTTTCATCAGTAAAGTCGTCCGACATGGCGGCGGATCGTACCTTTTCGTTGCGCGAGTAGCGTTTAGTGACTTCACCTTTCTTGAACGTCCTTTTCTTTACAAGATCAGGAAAGATGTGGCGAAGCAATCCGAATCGGTTTAGGTCTTCAATAACGCCTGAGGGGTTTACATAAAAACCTTTTAAGAACTCTACGGCGATCTTTTCTTTAGGAATGGTTAAGCTACCGTCATGTTTTCTCCGCATTAAGGCAGGTTGATACTCGCCGTCCCCCCAGCCCAACTTGTACACCGCCTCCTCAAGTCTTGGAGTCATTTCAAATCCCATCTTATTTTTAAAACGTACTGCTCGTAAGATGCGATCAATACTTTCGTTTAGTCTTTTTTCTGGATCACCGATAGAATCCAGTACCTTGTTTTCAAGATCATCCAACCCGCCAAAAAGGTCGATTAACTCCGGGGCGTTACCGCCTGATATTCCCGTGACGTCTAGTGTTAACGCGTTAATGGTAAAATCGCGTCGCGAAAGATCGTCTTCTATGGGGATGGTCGCGTCTGCCTGGGTATCAAAATCCCGAGACCCACCGGTGCTGCCGGCGACCGCTTGCTCTGTGCGCGGGAATGCGATGTCGATCGCTTCTTCTCCCTCAAATCCTGTGGGGTAAAACTTGTAAACACCGAAGTTGCTACCACGTAGTTGAAGCGAGCCATATTCGCCGTTAATCGAATCGACCTCATTTCCCTTTGCGTCCTTTGTAGTTGTTTTTGTACCAAAGTGCGACTCAAACTGTTCGCGCGCCAGCCTTGCATCTTCGGCATTAGGCATTGTGATAACAAAGTCAAAGTCCTTGGGTTCCGCTCCGGTTAACGCGTCCCGAATAATGCCTCCAGTAAGATAAATCCTCGCGCCGGTTGTATTGGCAAGATCGTACAACACTTTGAACTTTTCGTTTTGTAGCTCCTCGACTAGGGATTCGAATGTGTTGTCTGGGAAACGTTCCATTAATTCAGTGAGAGTAAATCGTGTTCTTTCGGGGGTAGGATCAGACGTTGATCGAGGCCTTGGCGTGGGATCAGGCATAAGTATATTTTATCAAATAATAATTTTAAGAGCTTCTAGTCAGACATAACTTACTGGAGCCATTATCGAGAGCCTACCTCTCAATAACTAGGTGCTATACTAAGCAAACCCCAAACTTGAACGTTCTTCGGAACGTAGTCGGAACATTAATTCATCAAATGACATCGGAAAGGAGATGTCGCATGTATCAACTTTTGGTCTCCATTGTGAAGGCTGTGGTGGGATGGAAGTTCAAGATCACGGTACAAGATGCTCAAAATATCCCTAGGTACGGTCCAGTGGTTGTGGTTTTCAACCACACGGACTTTCTCGATATTATTGCCATCATGTTTGCTATAAGGCATAACTTGACGGCATTTCTGAGCTACACCCACCAGAGAAACCCGTTTGTAAGGCTCTTCAATCTGACGAAATGTGTCATCTTTGTCAGTCGCGGTACCAAGGATACTGAAGCACTTCAGAACGCCATCACGCTTTTAAATGAAGATGGATGGCTCGTAGTTGCTCCCGAGGGTACACGAGGTGGCGATGTTTTGAGCGGCGTTCAGCAAATTACGCGTTCTGTAGCCGAACTTGGACGCGGCAGATATGGAGTCGCGTACATTGTTGCAGAGTCTTCAATATTGAAAGATGTCCCGATCCTGCCGATCGGCATAATCGGTGCTACCGGCGGCTACAGCCGCCTAGTCAAAGGTCCGTTCTTCGAGCGGATCAAGATCACTGTCCGCATCGGAGCACCGTTCACTCTGGATACCACAAGCGTCGGAGATCTATCCGACCTGGAGGCACGTGGTGTCAAGGATAAGTTGGCGCAGATCGTCAACGCCCAGGTCATGCCAAGAATTGCCGAGCTTATTCCTGAGGATATGCGCGGTAGTTTCGCTTGATCCAATAAATGATGGAGGGAGTGTCGCACTTATGTGGCACTTTCTCCTTCAGATTCGTCCGCTAACCTAAATCTTAAACAGTGTTCCCACAAAAAACGCCACGATTGCGGCGCCACTTCCGATTACTAAAACCTGAAAGAGTGACTTTAGAAGGTTGTCGTGCGAGATTCGCCAACGCAGTACTCCCAACGAGACCAGTGCAAAGACCGTGAATACCGCCGATAAGATAAAGTCGTTTTCCCACCCTCTTAGCAACACGTAAGGCAAAAGCGGGATCATACCAAAACTGATAAACGCCAAAAAGGTGGCAAGAGCCGCCGAAGCCGGATTCTCTTCGATCACGATATCGTCCATCTCCAACTCGTATCGCATGTGAAAATCGAGCATGTACGCGGGGTTTTTTTTGTAAATCTGAGCAAGAGACTCAGCGTCACCTTTGGTAAATCCCTGCTCCATTAGTAAAAACTCTGTCTCTTTTAACTCGTACTCCGGATTATCCGCGAATGAATCAACCTCACGTAACTGCTGCAGTCTAAAGTCTTCCCTCTCCGTGAGCAACGACAAGAAGTTCCCTAAACCCATCGACAAACCATCGGCAAAGAGGTTTGCAAAACCAAATAGTAGAACAAGCATAATCGAAAGATTTACGTCGCCTACCTGTGCACCGGCAAAGCCCGCCACAACAGCAAACGTGGTTACGATTCCATCAGTCGCACCGTACACGATCTCCTTGAGAAAAGGCGATATCCTCGTACGCTGGTGAAAGTTTTCGAGGTGTTTTTCAAGTTGTTCACGGGTAATTGCATCATTCGACATCCACTTAAATATACATGTTGGTTCGAGATTGTGGAAGAAGGTTGGGGGGCGAAGGTTAGGCAGGTTAAAAGGAGTTAAGGTTGTAAGGTTGCAAGGTGTTAACGTTGAAAGGAAATAAGGTGCGGAATTTATAACCTTTTAAACTTTCGACCTTTCAACTTTCTTAACCTATCCCCTACTCCTTTGCCTTGTCCAGCTTGTCTAGTCCCAACCCTTTTACTCCAAAGTAAACGACCATGGCGACGACGATAAAGTTGATTGTGACGTTTACTAGGTCTCCAATGAGTAACACTGCGCCACCGACGTTTAGCGTCATAGTTGTTAGGTTGCCTGCAGCTCCGAGTACCAAACCTAAGATCGGGTTTATGATGTCGTTAATTAAGGCCGCTACTAAGCCAGATACGGCCCCTCCCAAGATGAAACCTACGGCTAGTCCGACGACCCCTTGTTCGCGAATAAAATTAATAAATCCTTTCATTAATGATCACCTTCTCCCTGTCCTAAAGTGCATTTTATAGAAAATCGATTAAGTTTTCAAAGTTTAAAAAGTTCAACCTCTGGTAGAAGAAGCTGAAAAATACCCCAAACCTGTTTGTGACGAGCGTAACGCCAAGGAGGACGATGATGAGTCCTCCGATAAACGAGATGACACGCAGATACTTATTAATTACCTTTACGTAGCGCATTGCAGAGTCGAGTGTCAGTGCTACGGCCAAAAACGGTAGCGAGAAACCTAACGAGAAGATAACAAGTAGGAATGCTCCAGAAGCTACGGTAGCGGTTGATGCGGCAAGTGTTAACACCGTTCCTAGAACCGGGCCGACGCACGGACTCCATCCTGCGGCAAATATCGCACCAAATAGAAATGAACTGAAGACCGATCCCGGTTTAAGATGTTGCGTGAAGCGGCTGGAGTTTAACGCAGGTATCTCTGGCAGTCTGATGATGTTCATAAGCGTTAACCCAAAGAAGATAACGAAGACCCCTCCGACACGCATAAGATTGATGCGATAACTTGATAACGCCGCTCCACCAAAGGCAAAGATCGTGCCTAAAAATATGAATACAGCGCTAAACCCAAGCATGTACGATGCGCTGTTTGCGAGCACGCGTAATCTTTTCGTTCTAGCGTTCGTTGATTTTTCATGTTGTTTAGATGTTACACCGCTAATAAAGCTTATGTAGCCAGGCACGAGCGGAAAGGTACATGGAGCTAAAAAGGTTAATATGCCGGCAAAAAAGGTTGGAATGATGAGTGATGTTAACTCGGGCATAGACGTTTCACATCAATTATTCTAACCCGAGGAGTTTTGCGAGTCGAGCCTTATCAAAACCCAGAACCTTATGTTTTTTGCCGTCGGCGCTCTCTATTATCGTAAACGGAACACCGAGCTGGCCAGACTCTTCGTAGAGCTTTAAAGCGTTATCGCGGGTATCGTCGGCAAATATTACCTCGTAGTCGATGCTATTTTCGTCAAGATAGCTCTTTTCGAGTTTACAGTACTGACAGCTGTGTGTGGCGTAGACGGTAACCGACATGTCGTGTTCCCAAGAATTATCGTAACACATTTACATAAACTCATTTCAAGTTATAATGTTAAAACGACTTTACCTGTTAAGACGTATGGAGCCAATTATTCACGTAGAAAACCTAATTAAGCGCTATAACAAGGCTAAAGAGAGCGCCGTTAATGGCGTGAGCTTTGATGTGCGTGACGGCGAGTTCTTCACCTTCTTAGGGCCAAACGGCGCTGGAAAAACCACAACGATCTCTATTTTGACCACTACATTGTCAAAATCTTCAGGGAAGGTCGAAGTCCTAGGCAAAGATATCGAAAAAGATGCGTCGTACATCCGTCAAAACCTAGGCATAATCTTTCAAAAACCAAGCCTTGATGAGAATCTTACCGCCGAAGAGAATATACGTTTTCATGCTATCCTCTACAATCTTTACACCTTCTCCCCTACTTATGGCTTGATGCCAAAAGCGTACAAAGATCGCGTGATGAATCTTGCCGAACTGTTAGGAATTCAAAAAGAGATGTTTAACCCAATAAAGAGTTTTTCGGGCGGAATGAAACGCAAACTGGAGATTATTCGCAGCCTAATGCATGACCCCAAGATCTTGTTCTTGGATGAGCCTACAACCGGACTTGATCCTGTCAGTCGCAACAATTTGTGGGACTATCTACAAGAGGTGCGACAGAATGCGAAAACGACGATCTTTTTGACGACGCATTATCTAGAAGAGGCGGAGGGTTCGGACGTGGTTTGTATTATCAACAACGGAAAGATCATGATGCAAGGCATGCCGCGTGAGATTAAAAATCAGCTTGTGTCGCCGCATCTTGTCTTTGAATCAAAAGAGCGCGAAAGATTGAGCGAAGAGTTGAAGGTTAAAGGTTACAGGTTCCAAGAGAAGGACGGTAAGTTTATTGTTGAGTTTGGAGATAGGCGCGGACAGGAGATCATCAAGTCGATCGATACGCCGATTCACCGCATAGATATCAACAATCCGACGTTAGAAGAAGCATACGTGAAGTTAGTGGAGGGGGGCGGAGAGACGGGTTAGAAAGTTAAAAGGTTGGAAGGTTGAAATGTTTTAAAGAGCATATTGTGACGGCTTACCCTCTAACCTTGAGACCCTGAGACCTTACAACCTGTAACCAAATATGAACCAACTAAACGCCATACTAGCATTAGCAATTCGAGACTTAACGAAGCTGTTTCGCGATAAACCGCGCATTATAGTCTCTCTAATCTTCCCCGTAATCTTTATTGGCGCGTTGGGTGGGAGTTTGGATGCAAACTTGAGCGAGTTGGCGGGTTATAACCTGCTGGTGTTTGTGTTCACCGGCGTTTTGGCGCAGACGATGTTTCAGTCAACGGCTTCGGGAATCATCTCGCTTATTGAAGACCGTGAAAACGACTTTAGCCAAGAGATATTCGTGTCGCCGATTTCGCGCTACTCGATTATCGTAGGAAAGATTATTGGTGAAACGTTAGTCTCACTCGTGCAGGGATTTGGTGTAGTGGTTCTCGGATTGTTGATTGGTGTGCCTTTGTCGCTTGTTATCCTCGGCAAATTATTTGTGGTGAGTTTGATCGCGTGTTTGGCTGGTGGGGCGTTTGGGGTTATTGTGATGGCGAATCTTTCTAGTCAGAGAACGGCCAATCAGATCTTTCCGCTTTTGATCTTCCCGCAGTTTGTGTTGGCAGGGGTGTTTAATCCGATTAAAAACCTGCCGTGGTATTTGGACATTCTTTCACGCATCTCGCCGATGCGCTATGCAGTAGATTTAGTTCGTGGGGTTTATTACTGGGGTGATCCGGTTTACGACAAGGTCGTGATCGCCTCGCCTCTATTTAACCTAGCGGTGATTGGGATATTCTTCGCTGTGTTCCTAGTCTTAGGAACGTTCCTATTTGTTCGAAACGAACGTAATCGGTAATTCCCATTTCTGAACAAAGTAAGACCCAACCGGAGGTGGTCGGGTCTTTCTGTGCGAGGGGTACGCTATTGCCGGGCACCGGCGTAGTTGCCGGGTGGCATGGAACTACACCATCGAGCCTTTTGTTCAAGGCGCTGTTCTATCCTCGCCGGAACTGGTGGTGGTAATTCGACGGGAATAGGAGTCATGTTCAACCCGTCGATCGTAACGGTCCCGTCAGGGTGCACTACCCGACCGGAACCGTCGTACGGGTTCACCCATTGTTTCATTTCGATACATCTCCTTTCGGGGAATTTTTCTGGGCCTTCAACAGGCCCGAGGTGCGAAGTGATTCGGTAAACACCATTATACTGCGGTTAAATCGATTTTTCCATAACGATAATAATAACTAGTCGTATAATTGCAAAAATGACAAATAAGAATGTATTAAAAATCAAGTTGTTATTACTCGGGCGGGAATATAGTCTTGCTTCTCTAACCGAAGCTACGGACAATAGTTTATATATTAGCTTCCCATGTGGGGGAATTCGTTACTCAATCGACGCTAAAGTAAAAAATATTAAGTTTTCGTATCATCCTTCTGGCACTACACATATGAAAATGTATCATGGCAAGGACACAGTAAAGCTACCGTTTGAAGGTATCGACAGGTCTGCCGTAGTCAATGACATTTATAAGTTGCCGTTTGGGATGAGTTTTCGGCAGATTAATACAATCAATGATAATAATAAGTTGTTAGACGATACAAAGAGTAGGACTAAATATAAAAACGTTATAACGATTGTTGCTGCGGACTACACGCATCTCACTATTGGTTTTGCGTTAAAAGCCAAGTCTTTTGCTATTGATGACGCTAAAATGAGTGCATTAAAAGAGATCGGGGAGTTCCCACTAAATGCATTTGATCTGGTGGTTTTTACTAGAGACAAGTGGGCTGGGGATAATAAGACAAATATCTAACAAAGGAGCAGTGAATAATTAAGTGTTGCAGATCGTTGTTGTACAATGTTTGTATGTTCACTATTTATCGACCGTACGAGGAGCTTGTGCACGCCAGGGCGCTGTTTAATGAGTATCGTAACCATCTAGTTGAACAACACGATGAGGTTTTTCACGTTTCAAATCTGCAGGTGTTTGAACATGCTCCATATCGGCACGTAGGAATCGCTACATGGCCGCAGTTTTTACCGACGATTATTCCGCACGTGGATTATGTAATGATCGCGTTTAACGATGAACGGGGGCACCATGCTCATGTTGGAAGACTTAACGATATAGCAGATGTATTACGTCATTTTAGTTTTGTGGAAGAGAAAGAACCGGTGCAACATTACAAGTTGCCGATGTTGCACGACATGCGCTGGCGAAAACGTGTGCTAGAGGTGACGAACCTGGTTGATACTACCTCCTAGAGAGACAGGCAATGCCTGCCTCTCAGTTTAGAATGACCAAACTTTGAAGAATCTGACTGATGTCCCTTTGTAACATCATTGCGTCGAGCAGATATGAATCTGCTACCGGGGTAAGAGCGATAACAAGAAAGGCGATGCTCATCACCACGGTTTGGACGAGCAGGTACTCTCGCTCTATGTTGTTCGGCTCCTTTCTGTGGCATGCGATGGCGAGCGCAAAGCTGAAAGCTGCAATTGCGACACCAAACGCTGCCAGGGGCCAGTTCGTTCCGGTTTGAGTGTGTGCAAGCGCGCTAAGAGCTAGGCCAAATCCTGCGACTACACTAAACAAGATTCCCAAAACACGAACAATGTGTCTCATTTGGTTCCTCCGTGAAAGGTTCTAGGCAATAATCAATCTGCAGAATTAATAACACCGATACAGAAGAGTGTCAAGAACGCTATTCAGTCATTCCGCCGCCCCATTCAACCGCGGTAAATCCGTCTCTGACGTTCTTTGGGAATTCACGTTCGTTGTTGTATGACCTTTCAGCCGCTTTGTAGAGCATGAATACGCGGATGACGTTGTCAGGGGTTGGTGAGATATTAAGTTTACCTATTTGATTTACCTCGTTGTTAAATAAAAAGTTAATGTAAACGTAATCGCTGTCGAGACTCTGCAGCTTTGGTACCCAATATTCGTTAAAATTGTTAATCTCTTTGTCGTTCAAACTCATTCGCGAAAGTACATCGTCAAGATATTTATGGATATCATCTTTAGCGATACTGACTCCCCCATTTGGTACATGAAGGCTGCTGGCAAACGAGGACCACCAAAGGTAATCGTAGTGTTCATTAGTTGTGCGGTCGTAGAGATCACCAGAAGGCGTCGCAACAACATGCCAACCATCTTTTATGGGTGGGTATGAGAACGTTAACTCGCCATTAGGAATCACATTCACGTCGACATCTGTTTTTGTCCTTGGGTAAAGGTAAATCGCGGGTTTGGCACAACCGCCGATTAAGATAAAGTTTTCGTTAAAAAACTTGATGTATCTGCCAAATGGATCCTTCCAATACATCACCGGGTGATGTGTTAGAAACTCTTCAAAAGTATAAGGTGTCTCGTCATCGTCGGTATAGTAATTATAGGTATAGGTTGAGCCAGCGATGTAATCCTCGTTGTATAGTTTGTTTGTGTATTCGTCGTTAGCGGAGTCAATTAACTGGTAGATGTTATCACCGTCGCTTGTAGTGCCTGCTACCTTGAGTTGTTCTGGCGTGACGTTGTCAATGAGTGTCTCCCCTGTGGCACATGTGAATGGCTCGTGGTATCGATACGGGTCGGAGTTAACGACATCGGAATTCCATGTGACGTCCAGAATGTAGTACGAACTTGTTTCTGGATGATCTTTGAGTATTGATACTTCGTAGTCAATCTTAGTCAAGAGGCCAAATTGATTGGGCATATAAAAGCTCACCATATCTTCATCAAGGTATACAGGTATGCCCCCGATTGTATCGACCTGCGTTGCATTAATATCATCTAAATGCTCCCCAGTTGCAAAACGAGATGTGAGATAAAAATTATTACCATTGTCACTTTGTGTTATTCCATAGTAACCATTTTCTGTGTCGACAAACTCCATAACAGGCTCTCCGTCGGGGTAAATAATGTTGCTCTGATAGTCGCCCTGACCGTCTAGATAGAAGGAGAATACATTGTAGGAGTCATCTTTCGTATTAAATACGGAACCGAACGCGTACGGCATAAAGAGGAGCGATTTACCGTCCTTAGTTTTAAATATTTCGTACATACGGTTGAGTGGTGCATATGGTGCAAGCTGTTGTTCAGTGTGGGTAACGATTACGTAATATGTTGCGCCTGAAAGATCGTTTTCACCGAAATTGCCGGCAGTTACTGTACCTGCTTGATAAAAATGCACATCAGAATAATCGTCGGTAACGTTCAAAAACGGATCTACCTCAGTTAACGTATCGTCATAAGAAAGCGTTGCGGCGAATGATGTAACGTTGACAGTTTTTGCTATTGAAGGTGTAGGTGTAATTGACGTTATCGGCGTTAAGATCGGGCCGTTGGTTGGTGATATCGTTGTCGATGATGGCGTAATACTCGGTGTCGGAATCTTGTACTGCCAACCGTTGGGGTCGTAACTGTGCTTTTTCAAGTAGCTGAGCCAGGCCAGTATTCCTGAAAGCACGAGGATGGCGATGATTGTTGCAAGTAATATGAACTGTGATTTTTTAGAGGGGTTTATTTGCGTCGGAGCGTTAGGATCAGCGTTAATATTTTCGACGTTAGCTTCGTCCATAAAAATATTGTAGCAATATTTTATGAGACCTTGCAATGTACTAATATGCTTTAGCTACTAGTCAACGTTAACTATGGTCAAATGATTGTAGGAAAATGTAAAATGGTTTGGTGAAAGAAGAGAATAAATCGCCGTTAGTTCTTGTTGTACTCGACGGCTGGGGTGTTGGGCCAAAGGGGCATACAAACGCAATCGATCAGGCGAATACGCCGTTTTATGATTCGCTGCTTGAAAATTATCCAAACACGACACTTGAAGCCAGTGGTCTTGCAGTTGGCATTCCCGATGGCATGGCCGGTAACTCTGAGGTTGGCCATATGAATCTCGGTGCAGGGTTTGTGGTTTTGCAGGACGTTTTAAGAATTAATCAGGCAATCGATAATGGTGATTTCTTTAAGAATGAGTCGTTATTAGATTTGGCGAATCACGTTAATAAATACTCCTCTACCCTGCACATCACCGGTCTTGTAAGTAAGGCGGTTGTTCATAGTAGTTTTAATCACCTGCTTGCGTGTATTAAATTTGCTAAAGAGAGCGGTATTAAAAAGACAGTTGTGCATGTAATCACGGATGGGCGCGACTCTTCCCCATTCTCAGGAGTCGATAACGTACAAGAGTTAATTGATTTTATGCAAGAGTTGAATTACGGCGCGATCGGGTCAATCGTCGGCCGCTACTATGCAATGGATCGTGATCATCGTTGGGACAGGACAAAGCTAGCCTACGATCTGTTAACAAAAGGTGAAGGATTGGTCGAAACTGACCCTGTCGTTGCTATAAAAAACGCTTATGATCGTGGTGAAACGGATGAGTTTATTAAACCGATATCAATTCGCGTTGATGGCGAGTTTGAGACTGTTCACGATAATGACGGTTTTCTGTTCTTCAACTTCCGCACTGATCGCCCACGGCAGCTCACACATGCTTTTGTAGACGATAATTTTGACGGATTCGAGAAGGAGGTAGTTATTTCAGGACTGCATTACACCAGCATGACGAGATACGAAAAAGATTTAAGGGTCGACGGGATCTGTTTTGATCCGCCGGACGTACCCAATCCGTTCGCCAAGGTGATTTCAGAGCGTGGTTTGACGCAGATGCACATAGCCGAAAGCGAAAAGCGTGCGCATGTTACGTACTTTTTTAACGGTGGTCATGAAACACCGTTCGAAGGCGAGGAAAGGGTTATTGTGCCATCGCCAAAGGTTGCGACCTACGATTTGCAACCCGAGATGAGTGCAACGGGAGTTACAGAAGCACTATTAACAAGCATTAAAAGTGGCGAGTTTGATTTTATTATCGCTAATTTTGCTAATTCTGATATGGTTAGCCATTCTGGCGATATGCAGGCTTCTATTAGTGCTGTGGAAACTCTTGATCAACAGTTAAAGCAGATAGTTCCTGTCCTAACTGATTTAGGCGCACGTCTTATTATTACCTCCGATCACGGCAACGCTGAGCAGCTTATTAACCCAGATACAGGAGTTATTGACACTGAGCACAACATCTACCCTGTTCCGTTTATTTTTATCTCCGATGTTAATAAGAAGGTTGAGCTTGAGGCAGGTGTATTGTCTGATGTTACAACCACGATGCTCAAGTTGTTAGACATTGATGCCCCATCGGACATGACGGGCAAAGATCTACTTGCTGGCCTGAATGTTGAATCAGCCAAATAACGGTAAATCAAAAGGTTTCTGCAAGTACTCCGTATACTGATCAATTACGTCAGCGTGATTAAAGGCGATGTCGTCTTTATTTGGCAAGGCGTTTAGGTCAAACCAATGCACAGAATCAATCTCCTCATCGTGCTGACCAATTTGGTTTAATGCCTCTACGATGAAGAAAAACTCGATGTTCTGGTTCGGATTACCAGCCATCGAGGGATCATCGTTTATTCTAAATAACCTCTTTACTTCAGCTTTATAGCCGGTCTCCTCGTGTACCTCGCGTAATACGCCTTCAATAGTTGTTTCATTTAACTCTAAAAAACCGCCAGGGAACGAGTACATCGATGGCTCTTCGATAGATGAGTCGCTGCGTTTTACCAGGCACAGCTGTTTTTCATGGTTAAACATTAGTGCATCAACCGTTACATGGCGAAAGCGATATTCATCGTTCTGATTCTCGAATCGGCAACTTAGCATAGATTAATATTACACTATGTTTTGGATACTCCGAAACCTCTAGTCCTGTAGTACTACATATTTAGTGTTAAACTTTGTTGTCCGTACTCTTTACTACTGATTTCCGTGTAAGGACTTTATATGTGAGTAACTAGATTGCTCGGGTCTATATGTTTGACTTGTAAGTTCTAACGGGTTGCATTAACTCGAACTGTTAATTCAGTAATTGTAAAAGTTGAGTCTTGTAGTATCGATTTACAGGTGTGATTTTCTAATCGTTTGGCGTCGTTCGTCCTGTGCGAACATCTGTGCACATTCTTTTTCTGTCAATGTGTATGTTAAGCTCCCGTCTGCTTGGTTTTTAAGCATGTCTTGATACTAGCAACTCTCTAACAACGGCGAAAGTAGACAGATGTTTACACTTGAATATGTTTATATGTAAAATAATATCGAAAGGTTAAATATGTATGTACTGAAGATTGGTGCTGCATGGTGTATGGGTTGCATTGTTATGCGACCTCGTTGGGAAAAGATCGAAGACGCCTTGCCTTGGTTAGAGACAAGATATTTGGATTACGATGATGATCAAGACGAGATAAAATCCTTAGGTATCGCAACCGAAAATCTCCCTACTTTCATCTTTTACTCAAAACAAGGTGAAGAATTGGAGCGCAAGACCGGCGAAATTAGTAAAGATGAATTGCTGCAAACAATAGAAAGGCTGAAAAACAGCTGATGAAGAATATTCGTCCGGTCCTTGTTGCGCTGTTCCTCTTGGTTATTGTCTTGTTTACGCTCGATGTGAACGTCATAGTAGCGAGCGATAACGATAAAACCGTAGACATTTATCTTTTCTACTCTAAAGCGTGTCCGCACTGCGAAAAAGAACGTGAATTTTTAAATACCTATATCGACAGTAATCCGGGCAAAGTATTATTGCATGAGTTTGAGGTTAGTGGAAGCGAAGAGAACGCGGCGTTAATGTACGAGGTAGGATTAAAGCTCGGAGCTGTCTCGTTCTCTGTCCCCTACTTGGTAATTGGCGATGCTCCGATTGTCGGATACTCAAGTGACATAACTACAGGTTTACAGATCGCAGATGCTGTTCAATACTGTTCGGACAATCCATGTAACGATTCAGTGGCCAAGATTGTTTCGGGTAAGGGAGATGAGGTTGAGGTTGGTGTTAAGTACGAAACGATCCATACGCCTCCGATTCAGAATGATATTGAGTTGCCATTCATTGGTGTGATAAATGCACAGTCAATATCTCTCCCTATACTTACTATTGTTGTGGGATTCTTAGATGGTTTTAACCCATGCGCAATGTGGGTTTTGGTTTTTCTTATCTCGATGCTTGTGACCTTAAAAGATAAACGCAGGATGTGGATCTTAGGATCTACGTTTATCCTTGTGTCAGGTTTGGTGTATTTTCTGTTTTTAGCTGCGTGGCTTAATGTTTACTTTATTCTTCATTACGTTACGTTTATTCGCTATGTTGTAGGTGCTGTAGCGGTTGTTGGTGGGTATATAAATCTAAAGCGATTCTTTTCACGATCGAAGGGCTGTGAAACGATGAGTGAAGATAAGCGAAAAGGAGTGCTCGAACGGATTAAATCGATTGTTAAAACGCAGAACTATCTGTTGGCGATTGTCGGCATCGTCGTTTTGGCGCTATCGGTTAACGTAGTCGAGTTAGTATGTTCGGCCGGTCTGCCAGCGATTTATACACAAGTACTATCACTTGCTAATTTAGATCCGATTACCTATTACATGTACCTACTCATGTACATTGTTGTCTTTATGATTGATGATTTGTTTGTCTTTGCCTTAGCGATCTTCACACTAAGAGTTACAGGGATTAGTGAAAAGTATACACGTATGTCATCGCTAGTTGGGGGTGTTGTAATTTTGGTTATAGGGATACTTTTATTATTTGCACCATCATTGCTTACGCCATCGCTCTGACCCATTGAGGTTTGACAGTAAGCATAAAAATGTATACTATCAACTTAAGTTATGAAAAGGTTTGCTTTCGTACTAACTTCAATACTATTGCTTTTTACTGCGTCTTCTGCATTCGTTGCAGCCAAGGTCGTCTCCACAGAAAATAACGTTACGGTTTCTGCCGATGAGGTCATTGATGATGATCTGTTTATCGGCGCAGAAAGCGTCGATATTGATGGGACGGTAAACGGCGATGTTTTTGTTGGTGCCGGTATGGTCGATGTATTAGGTACCGTAAACGGAAATCTAGTGGTTGCTGGAGGAACCGTTAACGTGACTGGCAATATAGGCGGGGCACTTGTTGTTTTTGGCGGTACGATAAACGTCTCTGACTCTGAGGTAAAGAACTCACTCCTTTTATTTGGCGGTGATGTGTCTACAGATTCACAAACGGTTGTAGGAAACAGTTTGGTGCTTGGGGCGGGCAACGCAAGAATCGACGGTACGGTTGGCAATAGCGTTGTTGGTGGTAGCGGATTGCTCTCACTAGGCGCAGAGGTCGGAAAAGACGTCACAGTGGGTGTAGGCCAGCTCACTTTAAATAAGGCGGCAAACGTTAAGGGCGATGTCGTTTACGTCTCTGATCAGGAGGCGGATGTCGATTCTGGGGCTTTGGTATCGGGAGATGTGACACAGACTATCCCGGAGTCTCACAACAAGAGTGCAGAGAATACCTTCCGTGATTTCAGCAGACGCGCTGCTGCGGGTTATGTTGTTTGGTCGTTTTTATCCCTACTTCTCGTTGGCGCGGTATTGATGTATTTTGGCAGAGCGATGGTTGAGGGGACGGCAGGCGTTTTGGAGCATAATCTTCTGAAATCACTCCTGGTTGGATTTTTGGCTATGTTGGTTTTTGGACCGCTTTTTCTTGCTCTACTCATTACCGTAATAGGTATTCAACTTGCGTTTATACTCCTTACGGTTTTTGGGTTACTCGTTTTCTTATCAAAGTTTTTTGTAGCAATACTCGTAGGCAGATGGATTTGCAACGTGTTCAGCTTTAAAAACGTTAATTACTTTGTGTCATTTGGTATCGGCCTGCTTGTTATTGTTGTCGTTGGAACAATGCCTTACGTAGGCTTCGCAAGCACTGCGCTTGTTGTGTTGTCTGGTCTGGGAGCTTTCCTGTTACGTTCGTACGAGTCTTATCGTAACGTGTCTAAGTCTGCTGATAACGTCGGGCATGAAGACATGTCTGCTAAAGAGCCGACCACTTACTAACTCCAGGGGTTACCCAATATCGCTTCGTCGTTCACGCGTAAATTTAATGGGCACACTAAGGATTAGGCCTTAACGTTTCAGTTTAGATCAAAAGCGGAGAAGACCTGTTGGTCAAGTGTCTCCTGGCGGATAATCTCAGACCTCCAGAAGTTTTTAATACCTACGCCAATAGCAAAAGCGACGACTATATTGACTACTATTAGGAAACCAATAATCATGAGTTTTGTAGTGTCGTAATTATTCATTAGCTTGATATTATCACAGATTCTGGGCTTTCAGACGATCTCTCAAGAGTCACAGATCTTCAGATCCATAGATTGTAATATCACTTGTAGCAACGAAGATTGTACTGGAAACACGCGTGCGTTATAACAGGGCTGTGGTGAATGCAATCTTAGGTGTGTTCTTCTGTGCGCTAGGGTTAATTACCGCTTGTATTTGAGGTTGAGGATAGTGCCGGCGTTATAGAAGATCGCGGCTAAGAGAAGTCCGACCAATATGACTCCGACAATCATATTACTAAACAGTCCGGTGTCGGGTAACTGATCAACGTCGCCTAATACCTGTCCCTTAGGGGTTTTGATGTTTACCTTTGCGGAGTCGCTGTTCTTGTAAGCGTTTCCGTAAGTCGCGCTAGCGGTGTTTACGACCGTTGTGGTAGTACCGGCTTTTAAACCATCGGCGTTAACCGCTGCAGTTAGCGTCAATGTTACCTCATCCTGAGGTGCAAGGTTATTGATCGTCCAGGCGCTTGCTTCGGAGGTTAACTCTAGGTGTTCGGGTAATACGTCGCCGACCTTGACGTTGTTTAATGTGTAATCACCAAGGTTTTTAATCTTAATCCTAAACTCAACGCTATCATTCGGACCGACGGTCACCATTTTGCTCCATTTTGTGTCGCCAGACTTGCGAACCATCTTCTCGATACCTATTTCAAGCTTGTTTGAGAGGATGCTTGGGGTCGGTGTAGGCTCAAGTGTAGGTGTCGGTTCTGCAGTTGGAGTTGGTGTAGGTTCAATGTTGGGAGCTGCGATGCCGATAGCCCACTGGTTGTGACAGCCACTCTCGCCCACTATTCTTATCAGGAAGCGGTAGAAGTCTGCCTCGAAAGGTATGTTGTAGTTAAAGGATCGGGCATTAGCAGGCAAGTTAGCTAGCTGTTCGAGGTAGTACGCATCTGGATTTGACGGATCTAACTGCCCCTGCGCGATTCTCCAGATCTCGATGTGGTTGATCTCATCGTCCACGCTATTTGCCGGTACGGTCCAGTTTATACTTACCGTCTGGTAGTCGTTAGTCCACTCTATTGTACGATTTTCAGCGGGGCGAACCATTGTACACACCGCCCATTGATCGTGGCATGTCGGACTTGCGACGATGCGGACAACGAATCGGTACGAGTCATGGCCCGTACCCGTGATGTTGTAGGTGTAGCTACGTGTTGACATTGGCAGGTTCGTAGCAACCTTCTCCAGGTAGTAGTTCTCCGGATGTGCAGGATCGAGCTCGCCTGGTGCAATTCTCCAGATCTCGTAGTAGTCCTTGTCGGTAAAGATATTACCTCCTGCGTTTAACGACCAGTTTATCTGGATTGAGTTATAGTTATTGGTCCAGTTAGAAGACAGGTTCGCGATAGTGGGTGTTACGCATGTATAAGGAGTTGGTGTCGGCTCTGGAATCTTGTACATTCCGGCGTCAAAACATGTGTCGATTACGTCGTTAGGTGTGCTTAAAGTAAAGTTATCTGTATTGCCGGTTTTTGCATTAACATCGCTGTCGATGCAATCGTTTTTGCTTTGATCTTTTTCGGTAAACGCGTAGCCGTTGGGTAATTCAAACGAAAGGTAATAGGTACCGTTAGGTACGCTATTAAACACGTAGTATCCATCTTTTGAGGTGGTCGTGTGTAATGAGGGTCTCTCAAGTAAATCGTTTGTCAAGGTCACTAAGACACCTGATATACCAGTCTCTCCTTGATCTTGGATGCCGTTGTGATTCGCATCATTCCAGACAAGGTCGCCTAACGTAGTTTCCCCGGTTGGAATCGGTCGTACAAATGAATCCGTTGCACTTACAAAGGTTGTATTAAAGAATAAAAAGAAAGCAAAAATTGTCGAGCTGTAGAACGCTAATTTCTTCACGATGTCAGAATTCTATCATAAAGCAAACACTTTGTCAATACTACAGGATTGAAGGGTCGTAGGGCTAGCTTGCCTCCTCTATCTTAACGAATAATGGTTTCAGATCGCTCGGTATTATGATCTCTCGGCTTAGATCAAGGGTTTTCGTAGCAAGATCACTATCTCGAGGCCATCGCGAAGGATAAGAAAGAGAGAGCATCTCGAACAAACTCTCCGAGCTTTCGATTAACAACGGCATAGTAAGTAAACCCAGTGCTATTATAAGGTTTAAAAGTTGAAA
>JAGQKZ010000014.1 GCA_020429745.1 candidate division WWE3 bacterium
CGACTATGCATACCTAACAGCAGGGCTTCGTTTTTATCTAATCGACGATCGAGACGCCAAGAAACAGACCAACTTTCAGTTTTACTTCGAAGGCGGAATTCGCTCCTTTGTCAAATACATCAACCGACATCACCATCCGTTTATGCAAGATCCGTTTTTCATCAGCAAGGACACGTTGCTAACAGACAACGACGGAGAGACGATAAACGTTGAGGTTGCGGTTCAGTACCACGACGAGTACCACTCCGAATTAATGTCGTTTGTGAACAATATCCACACACACGAAGGGGGAACGCACGAGGTCGGCTTCAAGTCTGCTCTAACTCGTGTTGTGAACGACTACGCCCGCAAAGAAAAACTCCTTGACGAAAAAGACGAAAATCTAAACGGTGACGATATACGTGAAGGTATGACGGCTATCATCTCGATAAAGATGAGCTCAAAGGATTTGCAGTTCGAAGGACAAACGAAGCGTAAACTGGGAAATCCTGAGATCAGAACCGCGGTTGAGGTAGTGATGGGAGACGCGTTTGGCACTTATCTCGCGGAGCATCCCAGCGAGGCGAAACAGATTATCAACAAGGCAGTACTAGCCCAGGAGGCGAGAAAGGCTGCTAAGAAGGCCCGCGAAACCGTGCTGAGGAAAAGCGCGTTGGCTTCATCAGCCCTGCCCGGCAAACTCGTGGACTGTCGAGAAAAAGACCCGGAGAAGTCAGAGATCTTTGTAGTTGAGGGAGACAGCGCAGGAGGCAGTGCCAAGAGCGCACGTGATAGCAACTTCCAGGCTGTACTTTATTTAGGTGGCAAACCGATAAATACCGAAAAGAACCGATTAGATAAGGTTTTGGCCAACGAACGATTGAGGGATATCATCATTTCTCTTGGAGTAGGAATCGGAGACGAGTTCTCAATCGAGAACCTCCGTTATCACCGTGTCATCCTTGCTTTCGATGCGGATGTTGACGGCGAACATATCACAACACTTGTGTTGACGTTCTTCTATCGCCAGATGCGCGAGCTAATCGAAGGAGGTTATATTTACATTTCACAACCGCCTCTTTACCGCGTCAAGGTGGGTCAAAAGATCGAACACGCCTTCAGCGACACTGAGCGCGACGAGGTGGTAAAAAGACTTACTCAGGAAACGGGCGTAAAACGTGAGAACGTAAATATACAACGTTTTAAGGGACTTGGTGAAATGAACCCTGAACAGCTTTGGGACACGACCATGAACCCTGAAACCCGGATAATTAAACAGGTAACCGTGGAAGACGCGGCTATCTCGGATCAGACGTTCTCCATGTTAATGGGTGACGATGTTTTGCCACGGAAGAGGTTCATTCAGACGCACGCGAAAACGGCTACTTTGGACGTGTAACTTGCGCAGGGATTAACCCATGAGCCCTAGCGGTGGCGTATGCTAGAATAATTAAGTCTTATGAACACCTATGTAATCGGACACGTAAAACCAGATCTCGACTCGGTAGTTGCAGCGTTTGCTGCTGAGTATTTGTTCACACATAAGAGTGCGTATCAAAGAGAAGCGGCAAAAGCCGTTATCGCCGAAGAGATCAACAACGAAACAAGATACGTTTTTGAGCGTTTTAGGGTTAATTCGCCGGATATTTTAACCGAGGCCATGATCGATGATGATACGCGATTTGTTTTAGTAGACCACAACGAAGAGGCACAGCGTTCCGAGCTGGTTTCTCCAGAAAAGATCGTCGAGATTATCGACCATCATAAGTTTAATATCAACTTCAACAAAGCTATGTTTATTACAGCCAAGACGTGGGGGAGCACATCAACAATCATCTGGTGGATGATGCGCAACGAGGGGATTGTCCCGACCAAAGAGCTTGCATCGCTGATGCTTTGCGCAATTCTCTCCGACACGGTAGGACTTAGGTCGTCTCTAACCACAGAATGGGATAAAAAGTACGCTGATGAGCTCGCTAAGATAGCCGAGATAAACGACGTAGACGCACTAACACTCGACATATTTAAAGCTAAGTCAAACATCGACAATCTCACTCCTCAGGAGATAGTCACTAACGACTACAAGGTGTTCGATTTCGCAAGCAAAAAGGTGCTTATCGGTATTGTTGAGACGGTTGAACAGGACGTTGTACTGGGGCGTCGTGATGAGTTAATCAAAGCTATGCACGAGGTACGCGAACACGAAAGTGTCGATCTTATCTTCTGCGTAGTTAGCGACATACTAAAATTCAACTCAAAGATTATCTTCACAAGCGAAGAAGAGAAGCAGATCGCGTTAAAAGCCTTCCCGGACGCTTCTGAAGCTGGTAATCTTACACTTGATATCGGTCCGCGCATATCACGCAAGAAAGAGATCGCCCCTCCTATTGAACAGGCTTTAAATTAAATAATGAGTGAAAGTCAGGAAACCTCTTTGGCACCAAATATCACCGATACGCCTTTTGGCAAGGTGAAAAAAGTCTCCATCTCTGAGGAGATGCAAAAATCGTACTTAGACTACGCGATGAGCGTCATTGTTTCACGCGCACTACCAGACGTTCGCGACGGCCTCAAACCGGTTCAACGACGGATTCTATATGCGATGAAGCTCTTAACGCTTTCTCACACTTCTCCGTACAAAAAATCTGCGCGTATAGTTGGGGAAACCATTGGTAAATTCCACCCACATGGAGATTCATCTATCTACGATGCAATGGTACGTATGGCGCAGGACTTTTCATTACGTTACCCATTGGTATGGGGGCAGGGTAACTTTGGTTCCGTTGATGGCGACCCAGCTGCTGCGATGCGCTACACAGAGGCGCGCATGCAAAAAATAACCGGTGAACTTTTAATGGATCTCGACAAGAACACTGTAGAGTTCGTGGACAACTTCGATGGTTCCGACAAAGAACCTGCAATCTTGCCGTCTGTTATTCCCAATCTATTAGCTAACGGATCGGACGGTATCGCGGTAGGAATGGCAACCAAAATACCACCGCATAATCTGGGTGAGCTAATCGACGGACTGATGTTTATTATAGATGGTGCCAAGGTCGACACGTTAACCGATATCGAGGATCTCAAGGAGATAGACGTCGACCTCTTTAACCGATACTCGTCTTTCTACGATCAGTACGACACGACAGCACCATACTTTAAACGCGCCGAGATTAAACACTTTACCTTCGACGCAAGTGAGATCACCGCTGAAGACCTAATAAAGATCATTCCTGGGCCCGATTTTCCAACTGGAGGAGAGATCTACGACAAGCAAGAGATACTTCAGGCGTATGCCACTGGTCGTGGACGAGTCCTAATGCGCGCAAAGAGCAATATAGTCGACGCCAAAAACGGTAAGATGCAGATCGAGGTCACCGAACTACCGTATCAGCAAAACAAGGCTTTGTTAGTTGGCAAGATCGCAGACCTAGTAAAAACAGGGAGACTTGACGATATTGCCGATCTTCGGGACGAAAGCGATCGTAAGGGTCTAAAGATCGTGGTTGAGCTAAAACGTGGCGCAAACCCGCAACGCGTGTTAAATAATCTCTACAAATACACCCCGATGCAACAAAACTTCAACGTCAACATGGTTGCACTCGAGAACAACGTGCCAAAACTGCTCTCCCTAAAGGCCCTTATGCTTGGTTTTATTCGCCACCGTCAGGAGGTCACAACCCGACGCATAACACACGAACTTATTAACTCTTTGCATCGCGGCCACATCTTGGAAGGGCTTAAGATCGCTCTCGATAATCTCGATGAGGTAATCGCTCTGATAAGGAAAAGTAAGGACTCCGACGCGGCACGTACTGGATTAATGGAAAAGTTCAAGTTATCAGAGATCCAGGCAAATGCTATTCTAGAGATGCAACTAAGGCGCCTTGCGGCACTTGAGCGAGAAAAGATCATCAATGAGTACAAAGAGGTGATGGCGCTTATCGAACAACTCGAGGGGATCTTAACCGACCCTAAAAAGGTCATCAAGATTATTCGCGACGACATGCTCGCCATCAAAGAAACGTACGGAGATCAGCGCCGCACAAAGGTTTACAAAGGTCGCCCGGGTGAGATATCTGACGAAGAACTTATTAAAAGCGAGGAGACGATTATAGTTTTAAGCCGAGGTGGTTACATAAAACGCGTCACTCCACAAAGTTTTAAGACTCAGGGCAGAGGCGGAAAGGGCGTCAGCGGCGGGAATCTTAAAGAGACCGACGTCATTCATGTAATTGTTGCTGCAAACACTCATGACGAGGCGCTGTTCTTCACCGACAAAGGGCGCGTGTTCTCGAAACGTGTGTGGGATATTCCTGAGGCTAATCGCACAGCACGAGGCACACCGGCTGTTAATATCGTAGGTATCGATCAAGACGAAAAGATTATGAGCATCTTGGCACAGGAGGTACAAAATGGCGGGTAAATCAACTGAACAATTTTACTTTTTTGCCACAAAGAACGGAACCGTGAAGAAAACTTCGGTTAAGGAATATAGTAACATCCGCCAGTCTGGATTAGTTGCAATAAAACTGGACGCCGACGATCAACTTCTTGGTGCGAAAGTCGCGAGTGGTAACGACAAAGTTCTATTGATTACAGCACTTGGCAAATGCATCTTTTTCGAAGGAAATGACGTTCGTCCTCAGGGCAGGGCAACGCAGGGAGTTCGCGGTATTAAGCTACGCAAAGACGACTACGTTGTCGGAATGGATGTCATTACCGCAGATGACGAAAAACAAGCTGGCAAATATGAAGTGTTGGTATTAAGCGCCAAAGGCTATGGAAAAAAGACATTACTTTCCGAGTACACTGTCCAAGGAAGGGGAGGTCAAGGGGTTTTCACAGCTAAGTTAACTAGCAAAACAGGGAATTTAGTTGCGATGCGCGTTCTACGCAACTCCGGAGAAGATACCAAGGAAAAATCCGACGTTGAAGAGGCCTTGGCTGAACCAACGGACCTGTTAGTCATCTCCAAACTGGGGCAGGCTATTCGACTTCCGATTACGGATATTCCAGCCATGGGGCGTCACACCCAGGGTGTTCGTATCATCCGCTTAAACGACAGCGACGAGGCCACCGCACTCGCGCTGCTTTAATGATGGAAACCGAAGAACTCCTAGACTGGGTTGATGAAAACGATCAGGTAATCGGCGAAGTCGAGCGCAGTGTCGCCAACAGCGATCCCAAATACATCCATCGCGAGGTTGGAATACTAATCCACGATGCTAAGGGCAGGGTTCTTGTTCAAAGGAGAAGTTTTAAGAAAAAGACGGATCCTGGTGTTTGGATTATGAGTGTCGCAGGACACGTAAAAAGCGGCGTAAGCCCTGAACAGACAGCACATGAAGAGCTTAGAGAAGAATTAGGATTTGATACCGACTTAAAATTTATCGAAAAGTCTCTAGAAAAGCACTCGAACGAAACGATCTTTGCGTACATGTACGTAGGACTGTACAACGGCGAACCCATCATCTTCGACGAGGATGAAACAGAGGCGGTAATGTTTCTAGATAAAGACGAGTTTTCACGATTATGTAAGAATGAAACCGTTGAAGAGATCTCGAAAGACTACTTTCTACGTTACTTTAAAAGGTGAATTTAACAATCTTTAAAGACATCCTACCCACCAAGCTTAATCATCAACACCCCAATGAGCATCAAGACGCTTCCAAGCCAAGCGTAACGCGACGGTTTGTCTTTAAACAAAATCAGGCTAAGTACAAGGATAAAAAGGACCTGCAGCTTCTTAATACCTATTGCTAATGCAACTGGACCTCCCGCAAAGCTCGTAAACACGAAGATATTAGTTATAAAGTACAAAATCCCAGCGATAAGTAACCATCTCCAGTTACCTTTCACCTGATCCGTCCAGTCCCGTTCTCGTTTTTGCATGTAAAAAAATAAGATCAAAACCATAATTGAATTTTCAGCAAGCAACGGCAATAGGGGATCGTTTGTTACTGAGCCCAAGATCGCCATCTTGTCGGTGACCGCCGTCGCCCCTCCCAGTAGCGAGGCAATTATGATGATTCTTGATCCTTTGTGTTTGACAAGATATTTCAGCGGCTCGAGCAAACCTTCACCTCTTTTTCCCGCGTTAAGGATGTAAACCCCAAACACGGAAACGATTAGACCCAACAATGCAACGACGGTAATATGCTCGCTGAGGAACAGCAGTGCTAAAAAATAGGCAAACACCGAGCTTAGGCTATTTAGTGGATAAACCTTGGAAAGATCGTCGTGTTTGATCGACTCCATCGTCAACGTTTTGCTTATTACAAACATAAAAGCCGAACAAAAAACCCCGATCCAGAATAGACTTCCAACACTTGGAAAACCCTGCACAACAAAATAAACCAGGAGAAAAGGTATAGGAAAGGCAAATAACACCCAGGTAAGAACGGTGGGGTTAATGCTCCTTAACGCCTTCTTGTTGATTATTATCGAAAGAGAGGAAAAGATCGATCCTCCCAGAGCTAGCCAAAACCACATGCGAAGGATTATAACACCAGAAACGCCTGATAATACAACAAAAGCTGTGGATTACATCCGACAGATATGAAGGAGTATTTAAAACAATGAAGCATCAGCCGACGAGTAGTCGTCTGGCACAGTATCCGGACTTTCATCCTCGGTCCTCTCGTCAACCTCAACCTTGACCTCTTTAATCTCGTTTTCTAGAACCTGAAGGCGGCTCTGCAACTCTTTTGCTATACCGGCACCTTGTTTAAACTTCTCAATGCCGTCTTCAATGTCAACATCACCATCTTCGAACTCTTTGACAAGCGTCTCCAGCTCTTCGTAAAGTTGAGTAAAGGTTTTATTGCTACTTTTCTCCATGTTCGTATTTTACACTACTGACACTTGATGAAACCACCCCGTCTGGGAGCCTCGTCGAGATGCCTGATCCAACTGATACATCATCTACCTTACGGAGTATCGATCCGTCACTGGCGTAGGTGATGCTGAAGCCGCGCTTAAGGACGCTACGGTAATCAAGCGAGTTCAGCATCCTAAATAAACCTTCAACCTGAATCCTATACTGCATTATCGTATCAATATAACGAGTAAGTTCGTTACTCAACCTTCGATTTAGATCATCTATAGCTGCAACGCTGCGTTCAAAATTATTTTTCAGGGACTCTTGGAACTGAGTGATTACCAACCTCGCCGCCGAGATCCGGTCGCGCATGATCCACGCCATCGCTGCTAACTCATGTTCGATCTCGCGCATAACATCAATCCTGCTGGGGACGATTAATTCGGCAGCATTTGACGGCGTTGAAGCACGCAGATCGGCTACGAGATCACTTAAACTCCAATCACCCTCATGACCAACCGCTGAAACGACCGGCATCTTTGAACCAAAGATAGCCCGGGCGACCTGTTCGTCATTAAAACCGATTAGATCCTCCAAACTGCCTCCACCACGGGTTATTACGACTAGATCCAAATCTTTGTACTCGCGATTTAGATAGTTTAACGCCTGAACGACAGAACGCGGCGAGTCGTTGCCTTGTACTAGAACAGAGGTGAAAACAACATCAATTCCGCCCATACGTTGCTGCAAAACCTTTACAAAGTCGTTATATGCCTGCGAACCTTTGGCGGTTATGAGACCGACTTTTTGAGGGAAACGGGGGAGTGGGCGTTTGCGGGCGGCATCGAACAGTCCTTCTGCTTCAAGCTGCGCTTTTAACTTCTCAAACGCTCGGCGTAAAGCCCCTTCACCGCTTGGAATAATCTGACGCACAGAAACACTAAAACGACCGGTCTTTTCGTAAAGACGGGGAGTGCCGACTACCTTCACAAGCATACCTTCCTCGATCTGCGAGAGATTGGTAATCTGAAACGTCATGCCAAAGATATCAACGCTTGCACCTTCATCTTTAATCGCTCCGAAGATAAACTTGCCCTGACTTACCTTTAATTCACTAATCTCGCCTTCGATTGTGACCTCGCCGACCTTTGAAAGGTACTGACTGACGAACTCATTAAACTCCGAAACGGAGAATATCTGCTCTAGCTCCATTGCTATATTCTAACAGGAACAGATTATAAGGCTCCAATTGCGGTATTTTGCTTTATATGGAATAATGCGGGACAACCAATCGGTAACAAGCTTTGTATTACGGTATGGCAGCCCGGTACAAAGCACAATGAGAGCACAGGAGACAAATTACGTGGCAAAACCGAAAAATCCTTGTTTCGTAACCGGCAGCGCGCACAAGTGGCAGGTGACAGGAACGACGAGAGTCATACAGAACCAACACCGGAAAAAACAGAGGAGGTATCACCCTAAAACAGACGTTATTCAACGTCTGTATCGCTGTAAATGTGGTGCAACTAAGTGGCAAGATGTCTAAGTACAACTCTTCCTTCAGGGCTGAGTGCGACCGGTCGATGGAAATATCGTCCGGCCGTATTCAGCCTTTTTCTTGAAAGACATCGTTGCCAAGCGACGACTCACGTGTCATAATTTAACCAAGCGACGGGCAAAACTGATGTTTGAAGAAGAAGCAATACAAATCAACTTAGACCAGGAAGGATCGAAAGAGGAACAAATCGCCAAAAAGCGCCTGTTGGGTATGTCTGTTATCTCCCGTTTCATAACGTTAATCTTGGCCACCGCGTTCTTTTTTGCAGCATTTATAAGCTTGGGATCGATTATCGGCTACACCATGAATCTCGCTTCCCAAAAAGGTTCACTCGTTATCCAGCAACCCGAGTACGATAAATGGGAAGGATTCTTCTCTGGCTTGACGTTTGATGCAGGGGAATCACCCGAATCAGCTCTACAGATCACTTTTTTTGTTGACAGTAATGGAAACCAAATAAAAGACGAAAACGAGACGCTATATTACGAAACACAGATCTCTATAATTGAGGAGGGGAGTGCACAACAAACAGGAGTTGTTTTAAGCTCAAACAACGGCACGTTCAACATCTCTTCACTACCTAACGGCAGTTACGAAGCAGAACTTTCTTACTCGTACGACGACTATCACAAGCAGCGCCCGATCTACACGGACGGCATCGGAATCGTGAACTCGTATGGCAGCAAAGGATTAAAGGTGGCGTTCGATATCCCGGCGGCCAATCAGAAGATATCTGTTGGACTGCAAGAGTATAAGCCCAAGCACCTTTTGTTCACAACAAACCAACAATACAGACCAACCGGGATATACGTGTATGACGTTGATTTCGGTGTACTACTTTTTTCGACAAGGTTCACAAGCAGCGATCTGATCTACGGATACAACGCCAATAACCATACAGTCTATTACCTACAAGGGAATGCCATCTATGGACTTGCCCCCACTTCAGTTGCCAAAACCGGTGAAGATTACATTGACGATTATTCCGCTAACATTGTTGGTAACGTTTTTTGGGTAAGCGACGACGGTAATATCATCGCCCACAAGACACCAGACCCATCAGGCTATAGATTCGTGACCAAAAACCTGACAACAAGTTCTCTTCAACAGATTCTCTACACGAACTCTACAATCAAACCGTTCGATTCTGACTATTCAGTCTTTAGTTTTAAACAGGACAGCAAGGCCTTCTTACTCCGCGGCTCTGCCAAAAACAACTCGGGTGACACAGATTATGGTTGGTTTTACTCTGACGGAGGCACCAATGCAGAGTATCTTTATTCGGATATAAGCGATGCCGCGTTTTACGACGATTCACATCTGGTCTTTAGGATGAGCAGCGACAACACGCCAAACACAACGATCTACCCAACCCCAGAGGAGGGAAGCGATTCAACGGTTTTGGGTGAGGGAGGAATAGTTTTGTACGATCTGCAAACCAAAACAGCGAGGCCGTTAGTCAACGACTTTACCAGTGGCTACCTTAACTTTTCTCCCTACGGGCATTATGCAGTGCGATTTTTTACCGACGGTTCCTCAACCTCGATCGATTACTTAACGATCGCTGGCGCCGTTGCTAACGAGAGCCCACAGGTGCTTAGATATGATATGCCGCAAGGATTCCGGGTCGCTACACCCGACGACTTTGTCTGGGACGACAATGAACCCGTGTTCCACCTGACATGCCAGAGTTGCCAAGATGAAAAGTCCATGTATGTTAAGTTTTACGACAACGGAACGGTAAAAAAGATCAACGTAGCAGACATGAGCTACGGTAAGATAATCGGATACTATGAAGAGTAATTCAAAGATAAAAAACTTAGGTCTCGTGGCGCTTCTGCTACTTTTTGCTGCTTTGGTAACAGTAGCAGGTTACTTTGCCGGAAAAGGATTGGCATCAATACACGACACAAAAGATCCAAATAGTGTAGAGAAGACCAACAGAGAGCTCGTCGACGTCTACTTTATTAGAGAAGGCAGTCTTTACAAACAGGCGCCAACCGGAGAACAGACAATAGTGGTTGAAAAACATGATGGATATACGGTGTCGGACTTTCTCATCGCTGGCGACGCAACAACGTCGTACATCGTTTACAGCCTTAGTTCAAGCTTTACAAAAAGTGCGACAGACTACACATTCGACCTAGCGATTCAAGTCAACCTGCTAAACCTGAGTACAAATGAGACAACAACGCTCGTTGGCCCGCTATCTCCCGTGTTGGATGACACAAACCCCGAGTACGTCCGGGGAATGGTCGTTGCAAAGGACGGAATGAAGTTGGCTATTAGCACGGGTGAAAAGCTAAAGGTTTTCGACCTAAGCACGGGGCAAAATGCAGATTACCTAATTCCAGAAGAAGGGGACGAAGGTTGTACGTTTGCCTGGATACCGAAGTTTTGGGTCAACGATACGGCACTCGCACTAACACTCGGCTGTTATGAGGGTTACAAAGGGATGATTTACGACACCGAATCACAGAAGTTTCTCGATGATTTGGGCATTACCTACACCTCTGGATCGGTGTTGTTGGATTCTGTAGAAGACAATCAGTATCTTACTTCAGGCTTTTCGTCAGGATCGAACGCCAAGCTGGAGCTACACATAATAGGGGCCAAAGCCACAAGAACTATCGGTGAAACGGGCAGCTACTCTAATCTCGTCTATTCACAGACGAACAACAAGATTTACTACATCGCGAGCGAAACACCTTACGTGGCCTATACCAATAACAATCGCACCTGGCACGTTTGGGAATCCTCGGCAGACGGGCAGACGACTAAGAGACTTACTAAAGAAGCATCCGATCTTAAAACCAAGTCGAACCTTTGGGTCGACCCGAGCGGACGAACGCTAACCTATGACGAGTATTACACATATCAAGCATCCCAGGTCATGAGCGGAGACACGAGTCTTGTCGTTTCACACGTCATCGATCTCGAGACCGGTGTTAATTACACGGTCGATAACGCATCAAAAGCAAAGGTTAATTCCACCACCAACTAACATGAAGTGCCCTCATTGCAACAAACAACCCATGACATTTATGCAGTTTGCCGGCTCGATTAACCCCATGCATCTCAAATGCCGACAGTGTAATAGTTACTTCTCGTTTAGCAGGAAAAACGTCATCATCGTCCTTGTTTTTTGCCTTTACGCACTTATTTTTGGCGCGACTCTGGGCGTATTAGGGGAGTTCATTACGTCACTAAAGCTATGGCACGAGATCGTGATAGTTTTGGTCGCAATAAGCTTAATCGGTCTGCCGTTGGAGTACTACTTCTGGCTTTCCAACGACTACGTTAAAACACCGGAGGACAAATCTAATTCTGCAGATCGCGATCCTCAAGGGCAGCTTTAACTAGTGCTAGCCGATTATCCTTAATCTCTTCTAACAAAACAGTATTTAAAACACCATCTAAGTATTTTGACTGATGGTAGTCTCCAATCGTGTCCTTGATTACCGGTGTCAAATATGCGCCTGATAGGTCAAGTGCCCCTTGATCACCTTTGACTCTGGGGCGAAAGTGAAAGTCCATACCCGCGTGAATCTGATTTGTTGTTCCCGTTGTTTCGTCGTCATAATCTATCATTAGTCTTATGCCGTGCTCTTCGAAAGCCCAAGAAACATCTCGTACAACAAATCTGGCCTTTGCCGCTACCTTACCCGAGAGTTCCAACTGCCTCGCTACCTCCACGTTACTTGTGGTCGCTTTAACAATCTCATTTCCACGACTGTCGAGTTCTATTCGGCATTCCAATAGGTGTTTAAAATCCGCCCCAGCGAGCAATCTATCAACCTCAGTGAGAAGTTGTAACTCCCACAACGCCATTGCGGACAACTCCTTATCGCCGCTGTCGTTCTGTATAGACCAAGTAACATCTTCCATCGTCTTCATGTAAGCCTCGTATAATACCGCTGCCTCGCTATCGTTATTGACACAATCAGAGTAATGTCGCGCAACAGCATCTGCGTTGTAAAGGATTCTACCTAACGTGTCGTTACAACCTTCAGGATAAGAAACCCTCTCGACTACTGATGACGAAGAAGCACCCGACGTTTCGGTGGGCACACCCCTCATAGGAGCTTGGTCACTGTACATATCCTGATTGTATTACAAACTGCGACGATAGACGATCATACTCGAGAAAGTACTGATATAATCAAATTGTGAGTTTAGAGCTCTCGTCAACCATCAAGCTAAATAACGACGTCGATATTCCCGTTCTTGGTTTTGGCGCGTACCAACTCGCCAAGGGCGACGAGACGTACAACGCAGTACGATGGGCTCTTGAGTCAGGTTATCGTCATATCGACACCGCACAGTTCTATCAAAACGAAAAAGAGGTCGGCACCGCTATTCGTGAGAGTGGTATCGCGCGGGAAGAGATCTTCGTTACAACTAAACTCGCAAATGCAAATCACGGTTATGAACAAACCAAGATCGCTTTTGATGCAAGCTTGAAGGCCCTCGGAACTGACTATATCGATCTTTTCCTACTTCACTGGCCCGTAGAAGGTAAAAGACTAGACAGCTGGAAGGCGTTGGAGGAGCTCGTACGCACCGATGAGTGCCGCAGCATTGGCGTTAGCAACTTCACCGAGGAACACATTGACGAGTTGATGAAAGGCTCAAAGATCGTTCCCGCAATGAATCAGGTTGAGTTCCATCCGTTTTTATATCAGAGAGGACTTTTCAACTACTGCCAACAGCATGAGATCGTGATCACGGCCTACTCACCACTTACAGCAGGGGAGAGGCTGGACGATCAAACGATTACATCAATCGCACACAGCCACAACAAGACCCCGGCACAGGTGATGATCCGCTGGGCCTTGCAGCACGATGTCGTTGTTATACCTAAATCGGCTCATAAAGAACGCATTATCGAGAACGTTGCGGTCTTTGACTTTGAATTAAGCGAGGAGGACATGCAGACACTGGACGGTTTAAATGAAGGTTTGCGTTTTTCCTGGAATCCATACGATCCTGAACAGGTTGTAAGATTCTCGTAGTATTAATTTAGATTACAGACCAAAAACTCATGATTAATAAGTTTGTAGATGCTTACAACAAAGTTAATAAACTCACCCTTTACCTTGCCAACATTGGTTTAGTGTTAGCAGGTGTTGGCACAACGGTTTTTGCCGCTTTTGTTTGGTTTATAATCCCATCCAAACCTTTGTTAACATTTTTAATCTTCGTTTTGATCTCTTCAGTCTTCTATACAGGGCATTTGTTGTTTAACCGTCAATCTAATATCAAGGGTTTAACCGATGTCCTACAACTTAATAAAAATGCCTCATCGGTACCGATTCTATTCTCAATTGGGTTAGGTTTGTACACAACACTACTAGTTAGCGGAAACGTATCCATTTGGAATATAGTAAACGACGGCATCGTCCAAGGTGTAGGCTCTCAGCTTATCACAATGATTTTATCGATTCCTGTAGGGATAGTTTTTGTTATCATTTTGATATTTCCAATAGGACTAATTAACGATATCGCAAAAAATAGATCCATCTGGATTCAATCTTTGCTCGTATTAATGTATATATTTATATTAGTAACTTTCTTATCCTTTTTACTAATAGCTTCATCAAAAGGACCGTCCGAAGAGCAGCTTTCAAGTTGGGGCGAGAAATTATTACCGTTACTGGTCGGTTCGTTTCCTATCGGATGGTTTTACAAACTGTATATCAATAAATCGTCAGAAAGTGGCGATATAAAGAATAAATACACTGAAAACGTAATAGAAGCCAAGCAAAAAGAGCGATTATTTAATACCAAACAATGATGACAGTTCTAATTCTTCATGGGATCACCGGAAACGCAGAAAATAACTGGCAACCGTGGCTCAGAGAGAACCTTATGGAACGAAACGTAGACGTTATTGTGCCGAATCTACCCAACACAGATCACCCTGACCGTAAGGAATGGCTGGGCTTTGTAAAAGATTTGACCGCAAATGTCGACCTCAGCGGTTTGGTGATAGTCGCTCACTCACTTGGTGTGACAACGGCGCTGGATTTTATCGAGTCGCTCAATGAACCTATTTACGGCTTAATTTCTGTTTCTGGCTTCTCGGATGACTACAAGCACCCTCTAAACAGCTACTTCTTAGCCGAAAAGCCGATGGATTTCACAAAAGTGAACAAGAATTGTAAAAACTTTAAGGTCGTTTACGGTGACGATGATCCTTACGTGCCTCAAACATCACTACAGATGCTTGCTGATGATGTTCACGTGGAAGCGGTAGTTATTCACAGCGGTGGCCATTTAAACGCCAATGCTGGCTATCTAAGCTTTCCTTTGCTCATGGACGTACTTCTGGAATGGGGGATTAATGCCTCTAATTAAGCATCAGTGAGAGGTCGAGTTGTGCTGCTTCAGGCAAAATCTGGCCTTCTGCGTCGTCAGCGGGATCGACAAGTCTCTCTTGAAGTGGAACTCTGTCCTGTTCTTCATTTATAAAGGCGGGTTCTTCGAGGATAAGTCCGTCGATCTCTTCACTCACAACAACATCCCCAGCAACCTCGGGAACAGTATTTCCCTTATTTATAGAGATATTAGCGCCTGCAGTGATTATTATTGCAGTTGATACCACCAGAGCCCTTAGAAAAACCTGTAACATGCGGTTATTATAACACGCACAAACCCCATAGTAAATACGCACATTATCTTTAACTTGTAACCAAAAACGGTCACGTATAATGTACGTGACGTACAAATATATGAATAAGGCTAGACAAAACACCTACTTTTTCTATGCGATCTTACTTACAAGTTCGATCGCCATCGGATATATGCTTCGCGATGTACTGCCGACGATAATCCTTGGAGGTACGTTTGCGATATTCACCTATCCACTCTACAAAACCGTATTGGGGAGGGTGGGGGAGAGATATCGCTTGGCCTCGCTTCTAACCGCCGCGTTGATCTTAATCATCGTTGTACTGCCACTTGTGTTTATCGGAAATACGTTACTTAAAGAGATCGTTAACTTCCGCCAGAACATACTTCCGGGCATTAATCTGGAGCTTGATTCGATTCAGACGCTTATTGCAAGTATAAACGAACTGCTGCAAAAGATACCTGGTATCTCATACCAGCTTACTACCGACAACCTTGCAAACTTCATCCAGGATCTTGCACAACCGGCAAGTAGCTTTCTCGTTGGCGCACTGGTTAACATCGGGGCTTCTTCCGCTGCGATAGTTCTAAATATCGTCGTCTTCGTCGTTACCGTAGTATCTATCTACCCTAATGCCATAATTTTGCGCAAGAAGATATCCGCGCTAAGCCCATTGCCGGAAAATATAAACGAGATATATTTCAGTAGGATAGTCGCAATGACGATGTCGATGATTAAAGGAACGTTCTTGATCGCACTCGTACAGACGATTATCGGTTCCGGACTACTACTCATCACACGAACCGACTACATCCTCACGCTTGCGATACTGATGTTTGTGCTTGGTGTCATCCCTTATATCGGGACTTCGTTTGTACTTTTGCCCATTGGAGCGTGGTTTTTGATTCAAGGCAGTTACATAAACGCCGCGATCTTGTTGCTTGGACAGATCATCGTCGTCGGAAGCGTTGACAACATCCTGCGTCCGTTATTGGTCGACAAGCGCGCAACCCTGCATCCGGCGTTGATGTTCTTTAGCGTTTTAGGCGGAGTGAGGGCACTCGGACCGTTTGGCATTATCTACGGACCGGTCATCATGATTATCTTTATCACCTCGTTGCAGATTTACCGGCGATTCTATCGACATCAAGATTAATTTCTAAGAGATCTATTTCTACGATTGCAGATCACGTACATCGAGTTGATAGGAGTCACCAAACTGAAGCTGTTTACGTAAGATCTTTTGTGCCAGCGAATCCTCTAATCGGTCCTGGATAACCCTGCGCAGAGGCCTAGCACCAAACTCCGGATCGTAACCAAGCCTCGCCAGCTCCTGCGACAATGCCGGTGTCCAGGTGATCGCGATCTCCTGATCGGCTTTGAGGCGTTTGGCCAGTTTATTAAGCTCCAGATCAACGATTCGAATGATCTCCGTTTTACCGATTACGTTAAACATGACCAACCCGTCGAAGCGGTTAATCAGCTCCGGCCGGAAGTGATCTTGCAGTTGCCCACGAATGTAAGCTTCTACATCAGCGGTATCTTGAGGAACACCCGTCACCGCGTTTGAGGTGGCGATAATAATTGAGCTTCGAAAATCAACAACCTCACCCTCACCGCTGGACAAACGCCCGTCTTCGATTATCTGCAGGAAGAGGTTGTGAATCGCTGGCTCCGCCTTCTCAAACTCGTCAAGTAACACGAGCGAGAACGGCTTCTGACGTACCTCCCCCGTTATGCGCTTGATAAAACCAGTGACAGCGCCATATTCAGAGAACTCCGACATATCGTAACGAATAAAACTCTTTTCAACCATCTGATTAAGTTGTGCCTCAGAAACGCTCACTACGGTCTCTGGGGTAAAGTAGACCTGTGCTAAAGTCTTGGCCGTCAAGGTTTTACCTACTCCGGTCGAGCCCAAAAACATAAGAGATGCGATAGGTCGGTTTTGCGACGACACACCAGTTCTGGCGCGGCGAAGAGCTTTAGCGATAGTCCGGATCGCCTCGTCCTGCCCGACAATTCGTGCTTTAAGCAACTGTTCAAGATTTAGCAGCTTATCCGCTTCCTCACGCGAAAGCTCGCCAACAGGGACTCCACTGATCGTCGCAACCGCCTGTTCAACGTTTTCAGCCGAAATGATACCCCGCGAACTCAACTCCACCGATTTAAGCAACACCTTCTCCGCCTTCTCAGGCAAGACACTTTCATGAATATACCTCTCACTAAGCTCTACCGCCGCGTGCAATGCAGGATAGGTGAAAAACACCGGACGCTTCTCTTCGATCTCACTGGCGATACCCTCGAGAATCCTAATGGCCTCAACGATACCAGGCGGTGTAATTCGGATCACCTCAAACTCCGAGACAAACTCCTGAAGATTACGGAGTTGACTGTTGTAGATCTGCGGCGTGGTTGAAGCGATGATAGGGAAGCGAGTAGAGCGAACAATCGGGGTGAGATACCCGACCAAGCCAGCCTGAATTAGGTTCTCAACCTGATTCACAAAAAGCAGGGTGTCGCCGGCAGACAGTTCACGCAGGGCTTTATTGAAGGTCGCTTCGAGTGAACCTCGACTATCCCTGCCCACCATACCACCGGTGTTTAACTCGATAACGCGGCGCCCTTTCAACGGTGAGATCAACGAATCCGCCGTAGGCAGGTCAACGTTTTGTCGCACACCAAGAATCAACCAGGCGATAGAGTAGACGAGCGAGGTCTTGCCAACACCCGACTCACCAACGATTAACACGTTGTTTCTTGTAGGACGGCCAAGAATGGTGAGAATCTGCTCAAGCTCTCGCTCTCTGCCAAAAACCTCCGGCAGATCATTCTTTGCCGCCTCCTTTGTAAGATCAACAGAAAAGTGTTTTAGTTCAGGCAGAAAACCAGACACCCAACCGACATTTACGCCTGGTTTACGATAAAAGAACTCATCCTTCCAGTACTGCCAGCTTGTTTTTTCGTACTCACGATCAAGAACCCATTTTTTGGCGGATAAGAAATCCTCCTCGTTTAGCTTGCGTTTCCTAAGAAACATTAAAAAGTCTTTCTTGCTTGATAGATAGATCGGATCGACCACCTTGGCGTCAAACTCCATGCGCCTCCATAAGGTTTTTCTTAAAGATTTTGTAAGCCTGCCTTCTTTTATATTTTGATAGTATTTTTCCCGATTTTTAATTATTAGATAAACCAAAAACCAGATAGCGAAGTAGGGGAGTAGGTAGATTAACCTCGGCTCAAAGCTGGTGATTATTTTTGGAACGATCTCTATCCCCGCCCGCGCGTTGTACGCCGGGAAAGGATTAATCACGGCTAGTAAAAACGGGGCAGAATAGAACAGTGCAACCACAGTAAGCATCACTAAGCCTAAAATCGTTAGCGCAAAAACGCTCCCGATCGTCCATACAGCTCGCACAAATATCCCGACGAAATACCCTGCGAAGGTCCTATCTCGACGAAAAGGGGCCAAGAGATTTCCTAAAACAGACTCCAACCCTAGCCCATCATAAATCATAAGAAATGTGCGAGGTACGTACCTGACCCAAAAGCCCCAGGTGTAGACGAAATACCAGACCGGAAACAGTGCGGCATCATTCAGGTAACGGCCAAAACCACCCGTGAACGAACCGAGCCATGATTGAAAACGCTTTTGCATTCCGGACATTACAGATTAGTATAACAGCAGTAGATCAAAGATAAAACACGGCCCATCTCTAGTCTTGGTCAAACTCAACCTCGTTTGCGTTCTTATCTCGCCACTTGCCGTGAAACTGTTGATGAGCTTTTTTAAGATGAAGATTTGTAATGTGGGTATAGATCTGCGTTGTGGATACATTTTTATGCCCCAAACTTTCCTGCACCGTTCTTAAATCGGCTCCCGCCATTAAAAGATCGGTGGCAAAACTGTGCCGCATTACATGTGGAGTGACGTCGACGGCAAGCGCTGCCTTTTTAGCGTACTTTTTCACGAGTCGCTGAATACTTCTAACGCTTAATCGGAAACGTTCGCCGTCGGGATCCACCAATGCCATATCGATGTCATCTTCTTCAGAAATCTTCGACTCCCCAGGTGTACGAGTACTAGTTTCTGCATCTTCGTCGTTTCTAGACCCCCTAGAGGGCCTCACAAGACTTTCTTCTTCTACATCAACCAAAACATCGCTAGACGGTCCCGAGTAATGTAAAAAAAGAGGCACATAATTGTCGGTTCGCCTTGATAGATAGTTCTGCAACCACTCCGATGCTGTGTCACTCAAAAACACAACCCGTCGTCTGCGTCCTTTACCCAAAACTGTGAACTCCTGTCGTTTGAAATCGATCTGGTCGACGTTGAGATTAGCCAACTCGCTCACACGCAAGCCGGTACTAAATAGCAACTCCATAATCGCCCGATCACGAAGACCAACGAGCGTGTTAACATCAGGCTGGCCAAGCAACACATCCAGCTGTTCGGGCGTTAAGAACTTCAAACTTCGTGCCGGCGTATGACGCCCTAGTTCCACCTTTTCCGGCATCACAGAGTCGTAATCGCTCTTTACCAAGAACTTTAAAAACGACCTTATCGTAACCAGATAGTTATATCTCGTTGACTCCTTCAACTCCTTACGATTAAGAAAAACCCTGAATTTCCTTATTACGTCAAGGTTTACATCACCTATAACCAACTCATCTTTTTTTAGGTGTTCCTT
>JAGQKZ010000015.1:0-14737 GCA_020429745.1 candidate division WWE3 bacterium
TTTTGCAGATCCGTTCTTTCCTGCTCCCTTGCAGCTTCAAGCTCGTCGTGCTTATCAAGAATCAGCTGTTCTTGCTCTGCGGTAATATCGCCATTTGTTACCGCCTCGTCAAGATAGTTGGTGTACGCCTCTTCTCGTGCCTGTTGCATCTCTGTTTGAGTTTCGTCCATCACCGATTGGACATCGTCGCTGCTTAGGTCAAACTTTTCCATCAGATTCTGCACGAATGGGGGATAGTTAGTTGAGCTATCCGTTGTAGTTTGTGCGTATGCGTGTGCTCCGAATGTAAGTCCAGCAACCGTTGCGATGCCTAGTGCCGGTAAAAGTATTTTTTGTTTGGTCGTCATTATTTATTCACCTCCTCTCAACAGTCTGACATCGTCAAACTTAACTACGACTATAACGATTGAAGTTTAAGAATCATTGAGAAGTGAGCAGGTAGTTTGCGCTTTAATAGCGGTCAGCTTTTGCGAGGGAGCGTAATCGTGAACGTTGAGCCTTGACCTTCGACGCTTTCGACGTGAATCGAGCCGTTGTGTTTTCGCGCGATCTCGTCAGCGACCGAAAGTCCCAAACCAAATCCGCCGGCCTTGGATCTCGAACGCGACTGATCGGCGCGATAAAACCTCTGGAAGATGTTGGGCAGGTGTTCCGGGCTTATACCGATCCCGTGGTCAGAGACCGAGATGCTCACGGTTTGCTTGGTTCCCGACACAAAGACGTCGATCGTGCTCTGATCGCTACTATACTTGATCGCGTTATCGAGCAGAATAACTACCATGCGCATTAGCGATTCGCTGTGTGCGCAAACACTAAGCCCTTGGTCGAAGGCGTTTTGATTTATCTGAATATTTTTCTGTTTAGCAAGCGGCGAAACCTTCTCGATCGCTTCGTTTAGTATCTCTTTTAGGTTGACGTCCTCCATCGGCAGATGATTTGTGTCGTGGCGTGCCAGCTCAAGCAGGTTGTTGGTGAGACTCTCCAGTCCTTTGATGTCGGCGAGATTGTCGGTTAGTACCTCTCGCGCTACATCCTGCAACTCCTCGTCCATAAGATTGACCTCGGTTGCGGTCTTTAATGCTGTTATCGGAGTCCTTAACTCGTGTGCAGCATCGGCGATAAAACGCTTCTGCTCTTCCATAGCGTTCTCGATCGGTTTTAATGTTTGACCCGAGAGGATGTAGCCGGCGATTACGATAATGCTGCTTAAAGCCACGTTGATTAGTAGTAGTTCGTAAACGATCTGTTGTTTGGCGTGCTCAATATCTTCCGGCAATATCTGAAATCTGGGTGCCTGCTGCCGCATCCCGGGGAACATGTTGTCCTCTTCCAGCATTAAGCGTTGTTGTACGCGCTCGAACTCTGCATCGATAACAGATGCGGTCCGTACGTAAAATACAACACTGAAGGTCGTGCTGATCATTAAAAAAACCAGCAGATACCAGCCGGTAAGTTTTATGCGCGCTTTTGTAAACATTTTTTTATTCTAATTTATATCCAAAGCCACGAACAGTTTGAATGAGCTCCTTCTTTTTGGGGAAGGCGCGATCGACCTTGTTCCTTAAATATCCAATATAGACCTGCGCGGTGTTTGGTAGCACGTCCGACTCGAACTCCCAGACTCGTTCCGTCAACTGCTCTTTGGTAAAGACTATACCCTCGTTACGTATGAGAAACTCGAGTAAGGAGTACTCTTTTTTGGAAAGGTCGAGAACTGTGTTGCCGCGTTTAACTTCATAAGTCGATGGGTTTAGCGTCAGATCGTCGACCTTTAACACCGATTGCAGCGTCTCGTTGGGTCTTCTGGCCAGGGCGTTAACGCGGGCGAGCAGCTCTTCAAACGCAAAGGGCTTGCCCAAGTAATCGTCGGCGCCGATGTTTAATCCATCAACGCGATCGTCCACCGTCGTTTTTGCCGTTAACATAAGAATCGGTGTTTTGATCTCGTCTTCGCGTAGTTTTTTGCAGATCTCCATTCCGTCCATACCGGGCAGCATACGATCAAGAATAATAACGTCGTAATCTTCGCTTTGAGCGAAGTCGTAACCATCTTCGCCATCGAGTGCTACGTCAACGACGTGGCTTTTAAGTTCTAAGCCCTTCTTTAAATTTTTGGCGATGTGTTCATCGTCTTCAACTACTAGTATTTTCATACTTCAGCCTTTATTTATATGTTTTCATTTGTGTCGTTAGTATCAGCTATAAACGATATTACTCCATGGCCAGGATTTTACAAAACAAGATTGAGAGGAGGTTGAGGGTGGTTGTGCCGAACTTTTTTAAATGGTACAAATTTAAAGTGGGCAAAGGAGGTGATTTACGATGCTAGAAAAGTTAGTAAATGATACGAAGAACGCGTTGCTCGCTGCTGTAACCGGAACGGACGATGTTCTGACCGCAGTTCGTACCACTATCAAAAACCAGTTAAAGGGTGTAGTCGGCGATACGGCAGAGGTAGGAACAAGTGTGATGGATGCCGTGGCTGGTGTGGTTACCGGCGGAATGAATAGTGTTTCCGACGTTGGAATCTCATTGAGTGAGGTAACGACGAACGTCGTCCGTGCTGCTGTCGTTGGAGTAGCAGATCTTGGTGGTGACAGCGTTGCCGCTATGGGAAAGGCTGTGCAAACCGCCGTGAAATCAGCCGCCGATTTGGGTGAGGACGTTGGAACGACCGCTGTCTCCGCGGTAGTCGGGGCTGTTAATGCCGCCGAGTTGGTTGGTGTCGAATCAACGGATGCTGTCAAAACTGCCGTTAAGTCGGTAGTAGAAGCTGCTGACGAGGTTGGTGGATCCGCTGGTAGTTCCGTGCGTGACGCTTTGCTCTCAACGGCAAGCCTACCACGCGAGGTAGTTGAAAGCGCGATCGGGAAAAACTCTTAGAAAAATTGAGGAGTTCTTTATTACTAAAAACACCTTCGTGTTGAGGTGTTTTTGGTTTGTGTGGTAGGATGTTAACCGAGTTCATAATCTATCGTCTTCTTTGCCAAATCGGGCTAATGTGGTAGCTTTAAGGTAGAATCGCATGTCTGCCCGCAAGAAAAAATCGAAAACTAATTCGTCCTCGCCGCTTTTACGCATGTTAAACTTTTTTCGCCTCGATACGTTAAATTTCAAGAGCGATCTTTGGGCAGGACTTACCGTTGCGGTTGTTTTGATCCCGCAATCATTGGCTTATGCCCAGCTGGCAGGTCTTCCGCCGCAATACGGTCTATATGCAGCACTGCTTCCACCTCTCGTCGCTGTACTTCTTGGCTCGAGCCGTTATCTATCTACAGGACCTACGGCGGTCGTATCTCTAATGTCGGCTACAGCAATCGGAGCGTTTGCGATCAACCAGAGTCCCGAGTTCGTACTTTATACGGCTGTTTTGGCCTTGGGGCTTGGTGTTTTCCAACTACTTCTTGGAGCACTCAAACTAGGTTCACTCTTTAGTTTCATCTCGCATCCAGTTGTGTTGGGTTTTACCAACGCCGCAGCAATAATCATTGTCGTCACCGAGCTGCCGAAGTTTTTTGGTGTAAACGTAGGTGACTATTCGCATCTGTACGAGACGGTAATCGTGCTTGCAAAGTCTTTAGTATCCGAGATTCACATGCCGACGTTACTTCTGGGCTTAGTTGCGCTTGTTTTGATGTATGTGCTGAAGAAGATAAGCCATAAGATCCCTTACGTACTCATCGCCGTCGTTTTGGCGATTATCTTTTCCTGGGGAACGAACTACCATTACAGCACTGAGGTTGCTCTCTCCGATCTCGTTTCCGAGGATATCGCAGCCGACGTTTCCTCGTATAAGGAGATGTTGACGCAGTATGAGTCTCTACAAGACAGGATGCGAACGATTGATGATCGATTCCCTGACATCTACCTCGCCGACCTTGATACACAAAAGGAGAGGTTGGAACTTGATCATTCACTCCGAGCTAGTAAAACAGAGATTGCCACCTTGGGCAACAAGATCTCGGGTTTCCGACTGTTTGATTTAGAACCTGGCGATCACAAGTTTATCCTGGCTTCAACGCTTGGTGGCAGTGTGTCTGATGATCTTATCTGGCGGATCGATCTCGACGCTTTGCGTAGTTCTTCTTCTGACGAGTTCCGAGTTGTGCGTGGTGGCGCGATACTAGGCGCTGTCCCAAACTCGTTGCCTGGTTTAACGATTCCACATATGGATCTTGCTCTTTTGCTGAGATTACTTCCCGCGATAATCTTAATATCACTAATCGCGTTTGCTGAATCGAACTCTGTTTCTCAAGTTGTAGCGGTAAAAACTCAGCAGCGGATCGATCCCAATCGTGAGATCCTTGGTCAGGGTGTCGCGAACCTCGTCAGTGGGATTACAGGGGGAATGCCGGTCGCAGGGTCGTTTTCTCGTACGGCAGTGAATTTAAACGCTGGAGCAAAGAGCTCGCTCGCCGGTGTGTTTACCTTTGCGTTTGTATTAGTTGCGATTTTGTTTTTGGCGCGATACCTCTACTATCTCCCTCAGGTGGTGCTTTCGGCAATCGTGATCCTCGCCGTCTCTTCAATTATCGATCTTGGCAAACTAGTTGACCTGTGGAAGGCGAGTTATATTGATGGCGTCGCGGCACTGCTCACATTTATTGCAACACTTTATTTTGCGCCTAACCTTGAGATAGGGGTTTTTCTCGGGGTTGTGTTTTCCCTTGCGTTTTACCTTTATCATCAGGCCAAGCCACGAATCGTTTTTCTGTCGAAGTACAAAGACGGCAGTTTCCATGACGCAGAGCTTTTTCACCTAGCGCGATGTAAGAGTGTTGCGGTTGTACGTTTTGACGCTGATCTATTTTTTGCTAACGCCGTCAACCTGGAAAACGTTGTCATCAACGATCTGGCAAAACATCCCAAGATCAAAAAGGTTGTGATTGTTTGCACAGGTGTCAATGAGCTCGACGCTACGGGTGAAGAGGTACTTTCCGAATTATTGAGCCGTTTACGTAAAACAAAAAAGGATGTCTACTTCACCAGTCTCAAGCAACCGGTTGTTCAGATGCTCAAGCGCTCAGGGCTATATGACGAGATCGGCGAGGATCACATCTTTGCGACAGCAGAAGAGGCGGTAAAACACGTAACCAAACGTTGGCACAAGCACGAAGGAGAAAAGCGTTGCCCGTTGTTGCATTACGAGTCGGTGGCGCATGAGCGAACGAACTTTGTAAGTCAGTTTTTATCTCATTTAAGTTATCTCTCGGACAGGATTTGACGCGAGTACGGTAGTTATGAGATTCTTTAATTACGATTATCTTAGGAGGTGACCTTTACTAGAAGATGACAAACTTTAACAAGCTACCACATAGAGAGTGGTTAATTCAGATTCTCGTGATCGTCGGCCTATCGCTGTTTGCTATCGTGGTGTTTTAAGCGACGGCTTCGACTATTCGTTAATATACTTGAGAATACTTGACTTTAGTAGTAGCATATAGTCTATGCAAGAAGGTTCAGGTTCAAACCAAGAAAATAAATCTGACAATACGGGAGGCAGTGTTGGAGGCGGGGCTTCGTTTGAAGATCGTGCGGACATGTTCGCACAAAGGGTAGAAGAGAGCGCTGAGCGTTTTGGAAATAGAATGGAGAAGCAGTTCGAGCCTTATAAAAGGAGCGGCAACGTTGTCTGGGCTTTGTTCTTAATCTTCATCGGCGTGATGTTCTTGTTGAACTCTACGGGAGTTGTCGGCTGGAACGTCTGGGCTTATCTCTGGCGTTTCTGGCCGTTATTCATCGTTCTGGCAGGAGTACAGATCTTGGTTGGACGTTCAAGGGCCGCCGGCGCGCTGGTCTCTATCTTTGCTGTTCTCGTTTTACTCTGCGTCGGCTTTATGTCGCTTCTGGCTGTGAGGTCAACGGTTGTAACCGATTGGAATGTTCGCTTGCCACAATGGTTTTTGGACGTTGTCTCTCAGACGAATGGTGTAGGTGATGAGTTGAGCCAAGAGGCAACAGTTGAGGTAGACGCGTTCGAAAACGTGGAGAGCCGCGATCTAGTTTTGGACGTCGGTTTGGCAGAGTTTACTTTAGTTGATCAGGATGTAGAGGATTATCTGCATTATGATGCGCAATTTTATCAAAACTTTGGAGGCCCGTTGTTAGATCGATCGTTTACGAACAACAAGCTTTCACTTAAGTTTAAACAGATGGATCAACATAGTTCGGTTGGCGTCTCAAAATCGCCAACCTACAACTTCACGCTTGGCGCTGTTGATGTCCCAACAAGTTTTGATTTCACAGTCGGGGCGGGCAGTGGCGAGGTCGATCTTACGAAGGTTAAGGTTAACGATTTATACATCGATATCGGTGCTGGACAAATGGATCTTACACTGTCGGATAAGTCCATCCCGTCGGACTTCAAGATAGAGATCGGTGCGGGTAAGTTTGTGTTGACGTTGCCGAAGACGGTTGGGTTCAAGTTAAACTACAGCGTTGGCGTAGGTTCGATTAACGTCGGTGAGGAGAATATTGCCTCGATAGGCAAGGACGACGTTTACAGGTCGGATAACTACGACAAGACAGACCTGAAGGTCACCATCAGTGCTGAGGTTGGTGTCGGGCAGTTAAAGATTGAAACAAAGTAACTATGGACGGATCAAATCGCAACCTTATCGGAATCATCGTAATAATCGTAGGAGTGATGCTGCTCTTCGATCAGATCGGCATTACACAGGGTTTTAGTATTGGTTATATCTTCAGCACGTTCTGGCCGTTGTTTATTATCTGGATCGGTGTCTCAGCGTTGATGAATCGGCGAACCAACGTCGGCCTGTTTTTTCTACTAATCGGTATTTTATTTCAGGTCTCTACCTTATACGGCTGGAGTATCTGGAGTGTATTCTGGCCGCTAGTGATTATTTACATCGGTGTATCAGCACTTATCGGCCGGCCTTTGTTGTTTAAGCGACCTCCGTCCTCGACAACAACACAAGATAATCGCCTTAAGGAGACGGTGATATTTTGGGGGAGTGAGAGAAGGGTTATGACAGACAGCTTCAAGGGCGGTGAGGTTACGACGATCTTCGGTGGTACTCAGTTAGACTTGCGTGAGGCAAAACTCGCGGAAAATGGTGCTGTACTTGATGTGACGTGTGCTTTTGGTGGGGTTGAGATTCTGGTGAATCCTGCAAATTACAGGGTTGAGTCGGATGGCACCCCGGTAATGGGTGGTTGGGATAGTAACTTTATGCCATCTGATAACACATCGCTTCCCGTCTTGCGAATTGCAGGAACGGTTATTTTTGGTGGGGTAGAGATCAAAGGGTATTAGTTCTCCCCATATAGTAGTCGTATCTTCTCTTGTCGAACCTTTCAATGGCGTATCTTAACATCGTGCGTGGCATAGTTTTGTAATGTTTTTGTAAAAACCTCTCCTCAACCTTTTGATCCTTTTTCCCGATCTCACGAAGCATCCAGCCGACGGCTTTGTGGATGAGGTCCTCTTTGTCGTGCAATAGGATCCCGGCGATCGTTAGGGAATCGTCGAATAGACCTTGGTCGATGAACGCAAAGGTGGCTAAAACAGAGACGCGTCGTTCCCAAAGATCTTTCGAATTCGCCCAAGTCTGTAGTCGTTTCTTTTCGCTCGGATTGTTTTGCATGTAGTTGCCGATTACTCTTGGAACCGTTACATCAACAAGATCCCAGTTATTCGCGGCATGCAGATTCTTAAGGTAAAACTCGTAGAGCTTGGTCTGCGCGGCATTGTCCTTTTTCGCTCTTTGGTACTGATCAACGATAATTAACAGACCCGCCATGCGGTGTTCGTGAATTGGGGAGTCGAGAAGTTCTTGTACCTGTGTGAGTTCTAGTTCGCGGAATTCTTTTACCACGGTTCGAATCTCCGGCATCGTTGCGCCGATAAACTTATCACCTTCGCCGTACTCGCCCTTACCGGTTTTGAAAAATCTTAAGGCATGTTTTGCCTTTTCAGGATTTGCGTACTTATTTAATGAAGCTACAACATCTTTTGAGGTCATACGACTACTCGTGGTGGGACTTTTCATACTCCTCCGCTTCGGCTTTGTTTTTGTGAACTGTGCCATCGGGATGATTAGGAGGCGAGTAAATGGTATACAGTTTCAACGGTTCCGTCTTAGAGGTATTAACCACGTTGTGTTCCGTGCCCGCAGGAACGATAAACGCAAAACCGTCCGAAAACTCTGCCTCTTCGCCGTTCATTAATACCTTACCTTCACCTGCATCGACACGGAAGAACTGATCGACAGTATCATGCACCTCAACCCCGATATCTTCACCTGGAAGTAGACTCATAACGACGAGCTGTGCGCGCGTGCCGGTGAATAAAACCTTGCGAAAGTTGTCGTTTTGTAAAGTCTCCTCTTCGATGTTTCCAAAGTAACCAACCATGTGTTAATAATAGCATGAATGATCTATTTCACTATTTGACTACATAGCGGCGAATACGTACAATGACGATATTCGATGGACGAAATGATTACGATTATTAACTTCTCAAAGAGATTCGGCAGCGTCCAGGCGGTAGACGATCTCTCCTTTGCCGTTCCGGCGGGCAGCATCTTTGCCTTTTTGGGAGCTAATGGTTCTGGTAAAACAACGACTATCCGCACGCTTCTTGGCATCTACGAACCAGACAACGGCGAGCTATTAATAAACGGGCAAAAGTATCAAAACGAGATGGCCGGTATCTTGGGTTATCTTCCCGAAGAGAGAGGGCTTTACTTAAACTCAAGGGTACTGGAGACGATTGTTTACTTCGCACAGCTTAAAGGCTTGGGCTTTGAGCCGGCTACGAAGGCTGCAAAAGACTACCTTGAGCGGGTTGGACTTAGCGGTTATGCAGAAAGCGAGATCAAGACGTTATCCTCTGGTCAGCAGCAGAAAATTCAACTCGGTATTGCGTTAATAAATAATCCTCAACTACTAATTCTCGATGAACCAACGAAAGGGCTCGACCCTGTCAATCGTGATCTGTTGATCAGCATGCTGCTTGAGCTGAATAAAAACGGCACCACCGTGGTCTTTACGTCTCATCAGATGGAGGAGGTAGAGAAGATTGCGGATCATCTTGTCATGATTAAAGATGGGAGGCGCAAGCTTGAAGGAGGTCTTGAAGATGTAAAGAATCAGTTTGGGACTAACGTAATTCACGTGCGCTTCGACGGCGATATTCCAGTAAACGACGCGATGTATTCGCTGCAGGTTGAGCGATCGCTTGCGGAGGTTACACCCAAGGAAGGTATAAAACCCAACGAGGTTCTCAGGTATATGCTCGATAACGGGGCTTCTATCCGGGAGTTTGATGTTGGCGCGCCTTCGCTGCATGAGATCTTTGTAAGAGTACAGGAGGAGGATGATTAAGATACTAATAAAGATGCTAACAAGGTTTGTGGAGACGAGCTCTCTTTTTCAAGGGAAGCTGATGCAGGTGGCAAAAAGACAGTACGTGCAAACGATACGAAAGAAGTCGTTCTGGCTTGCGACACTCCTTTTCCCGACGTTTATTATCTTTGTGAGTTTTATCTCCGGCTACACCTCGACGCAGTCCGAGAAGAAGGTCAAGGAGGAGGTCGCCAAGGTCGACAGAATTTTTGTATTGGATGAGTCTGGGGTCATAAATTCGGATCTATTGCAAAGCCCTTACGTCGTGGCAAACGAAAAAAATGCGGCGATTGCTGAAGTAATGCAGGATCAGGCCGATGCCTTCTTCTACTATCCAAGCGATCTGGCAACCGGTCAGAAGATCGAGGTCTACACGCAAGATACTGGACTTATCAGTTACGGGCGTTTTGACAGTGTGGCTAGGCAACTTTTACAAACAAGCATTCTCCTTAAGGTTGGGGACGCCGATCTGATATCGCTATACGCTGCGCCAATTGATGTGCAGACTACCTACTACAAGGACGGGCAAACCGTGTCATTAAAGGTTGAGGACTTTATCGTGCCGATATTCTCGCTTGTGATCTACTTCACGCTCGTGTTCATGGGAACCAACTTTTTGCTTTCGAGCGTCTCTGAGGAGAAGGAAAATCGCATGATCGAGATCGTGCTGACCGCTATGAACTCGCGCGATCTTATATGGGGAAAGATTGTTGGGCTTGTCGGGATCGTGCTCACTCAGCTCATTGTCTTGATCTCATTGGCCGGTGTAGGGCTTTGGTTTACACTTGAGAAGTTGCCGTTTAACATTGATCTTGCCGCTATTCCGCTTGACTCGTTCCAGATAACGGTCAGCTTGTTCTTTATCGCTGCTGGATTTTTGATGATCGCTGCTATTATGGTGGGCGTAGGTGCTGCTATGCCGACGTATCGTGAAGCGCAACAGTTCTCGAGTATCTTTATTATCCTGGCAATCATGCCGGTCTATTTTGTAACGCTTATTGTGACGGACCCGACAGGTGTTGTGGCGCGTGTGACAAGTTACATCCCGCTCACCTCTCCGCTCGTGTTGCTGGGAAGAAGCGCGCTTGGTGGTCTCCCGGCGTGGGAGGCGATTGTTGGAATCGTGGTGAACGTCGCTTACGTTGTTGGTGCGTTTTATCTGGCGTTTAGATTGTTCGAGATCGGCTCGCTTGAGTTTAATCAGAAGCTATCTATCAAACGTTTGTTCCACCCGAAAATCTCCAAGGTTGAGTAGTGGCCTTTTAATATCATCCAAAGTACAATTAGCGGGTGAATATTAAGCAGTATTTATCCATAAAAAACGTCATACTCGTCGTATTAATCATTGTTTTTGTTTTGGTTATCTCGAGTTTTGTTACGAAAGATTGGATGATAAATCTCGTTGAGTCTTTAGGGCCGCTCGGTCCACTAGGTGTAGTCATCTACGTCGTTATCTCACACATCCTTACGCCGGTTGCGGGAAGCCCGGGGATTGTGTTAAGCGTAGGCTTGTTCGGAATCTTGGAGACGATGGTCTTGACTTACGTCGGTGGATTGATCAGCGCGACGATCGCCTTTTTTATTAGCAAGAAGCTGGGACGCCCGATCGTTAGGAGGTTAGCGGGCGAGGATACCTTTAAAGAGATCGATAATCTCGTCGATGTGTTTGACGAGAAACTTCTTGTTGTGGCGCGTTTATTTGGATTTCCGCTGTTTGATGTCGTTTCTTATGCGGCCGGACTGACGCCTCTTTCGTATAAGAACTACATGATCATCACCGTTATCGTGTCTGCAATTCCGAGCTTTACGGTCAACTACATCTTTCAGTTCGTGGACTTTAACTCACCGACGAGTATCTTGATGATCCTTGGGTTTTTTATCGTTATTGGGGCGATATTTATCCTCATCATCCGAAGGTATATATCAGGAGTGAAAGCTAAAAAGCTAGAAGTCGAGAGAACCGTAAATCAGGATCGTAACTAGGGCAGGACCTCTTCTAAGATTGCTGTGCGATCTTTGCCGGTCACAAACCTTGGTTGCGCGTAGTCGTGTAGCAGTGTTGTCATAACCTCAGCCGAGATTAACCTGCCGTCGTAAAACGTAAACCTTGGAATAATAGCCTGGCGGGTGCCCAGCGACCACATCTGATCAAAGAAGAGGTTGCCAAGACCGTAAAAGATCATGCCTTCTGAACCGTTCTCTCGCTCATTAAACCTAACCCATTGTGGCTGGTGTGATTGCACGCCCATAACCAAATCAGCTCCCAGGTTACTCGTCCACTCAAAAACGTCGATTTGTCCTGGAATTGGTTCGTACGAGTAGTTTTCGATAAACTGATACTCGACGACAACGATATCGGCATTTTCCCTCGCCTCTTTCACGTCTCTTTCTACCTTCTCCTCGCTGTAAAAGTTCGCGCCAGGGTGATCGTCGTAGGCGAGTGAGGTGTAACGAGGTCCGTTAAGTGAGTCAAAATAAGCATAACCAACAAAGGCGATAGTTGTGTCGTTTACTGTTTTGTATAAGATCTTGCCAGCATCCTCCTCATTTTTACCGCCGCCGTAGTATTCGAAACCATGCTCTTCAAGGTGTCCGATCGACTCAAGGTTGTTCTCTGGGCCATAGTCGTTTCGGTGATTGCCGGTGAGACCTACGATATCAACGCCAATTGCATCAAAGTTAGCAATCGAACGCGTCTTTCCGCACAAAACGATGCCTTCTGATTGTGGCTCACAGCTATCGAAAAGTGGGTTCTCGCTGTTGACGTGGGTAATGTCAGCCTTCGATAGTACATCCATCACGCCACGGGCAGGATAGATCGGATCGTCGTGCCTGGCGATTGAGTACTCCACGCCGCGACTTATCGCCGTCACCCCGGTCATAATAAGGGTAGTCATCTTTTCGGGGTCTCTGTTGTTTATTGGGGCTTCACCCCTAAAGTCGGTGGCAAAATTATCGGCTCTTTTGCCTGATGCAATGTATGTTACGGACAATGGCCAGTTCGCCGCATAGTCGGGATCGATTATTAGACCGCCGTTTAGCTCGTCTGTAATGTTCAAAACCTTAAGGTGGGCGTTAAGCATATCAAGAGGCACAAGAGCAACATCGTTTGTCTTGATGTTTTTAATCAGTTCGTCCAGTGAGTCGAAAAGAACTGCACCGTTGAGCCCGTTGTATAGTTCTGCAATCTCCTGTTCGTTTCCTTTAAGCAGCAACGCTCGCTTAAAGGTCGTATTGTCGTCTGCGGTAAAAGCATCGTGTATCTTCGCAAATGTTGTCTCGTCGATGAGCGAGGAGAAGTTTGTTACGGGGACGAAGGTTTTTTCATACAGCACGACGCCGGTTAAATCGGAGCCCGACTGATCGCTTACTGTTTTAATGTATATCTCAGGTTTGTTTGTACTCGTCAAGTAATACTTGTCATTACCGTCAACGAATTTGGTGATCTCGTCTCCGAAAATTACCGGTAGGTCGGGTGAAAGCTGCACGCTCGTCGTCTTTATTTGCGGAAACAGGACGCTTACGGGGTTAGAACCGTTACGTGCCTGAACGTTGAAGTAAAGATACGTAACTGCTGAAACCAAGATAAGCAACGCCGCAATAACGGAGGTGAAGAGATAGGCTTTTTGCTTGTTGTTTGTAGGCACCTCAACATTATAGCGCAATTAATCTTTTCAATCGTTTTCGTTTGGTATATGCTTGATTTATGCCCCAAACCGATGACGGAACTCTCAAAGATATAAGTTTGATGCTGGAGCGGTATCTGAATGGAGAAGATGGTGAAACGGCTGAAAAGGAGCTAAAAAAGTTAAGCATCCACGACATCGTTAAGGTGCTGGAGTTTGCCCATGATCGCGTACGGATCTTTAAGTTGCTTGGCCCTGAGTTGCAAGCTGAGGTGTCGTCAATCTTGCCGTCAAAGTTACGCAGGCTAATCGTTGTCGGACTAACCAAGGGGGAGATCGAAGCGATGATTCATTTTGCCGACGCCGATGAAGCGGTGACGATCATCAACGAGTTACCTCACGAGCTACAGCGTTCACTTGAGGGGCAGGTCGTTAACAATGATAAAGAGGCGGCGATTGAGATGATGCAGTTCCTGCCGGATACGGTAGGCGAACACTTAAATAAAGGATTCATAGTGGCGCACGAAGATTATGTAGTCGCTGATGTGGCACGCAAGGTAGAAACCTATCTCAGGGGTCACGAAGATGTACCGGTCATTATCGCTACAGACCGAAAGGGTAAGGTGCTTGGCAGGATATTCTTTGCACACCTGATTACAGCGCAACCGGATGCTGCCATAAAAGATTTAGCTCGCCCTGCACCGATTATTCAACATCACCTCGATCAGGAGGTCCTGCTCCACGAGATGAAAAGATCGCCAAAGGAGGATCTCGTTGTCGTCGTTGACGAAGATAAACGACCAATCGGAGTGATTCATGCACGAGAGGTTTTGCGCGTCATGGAGGAGGAAAACACGCAGGATATGCTCAGTTTTGCCGGCGTTCACGAGGACGAGCATGCTGTAGAACCGATACGAAAAGCGGTTTCTTATCGTTATCGTTGGTTGATTTTAAACCTAGCCACAGCGTTTCTGGCCGCTAGCGTTGTGTCGATCTTTCAGGAAACCTTAAACGCACTTGTGCTACTGGCGGTTTACATGCCGATTGTTGCGGGAATGGGAGGGAACGCAGGCACTCAGACGTTGGCTGTTGTCGTTCGCGGCTTAGCATTGGGCGAGATCGACAAAGGAGAAGGCAAGAGGGTTCTAGTGAAGGAAGCATTGGCGGGAGTTGCAAACGGAATAATCATGGGGGTAATCGTAGCACTCGTGGCAACACTTTGGCATGGGAACCTGATGCTTGGATTAGTGCTTGCCGTGTCGATGGTGATAAATCTTTTTGCAGCAGGACTTTTTGGGGCGACGATACCAATCGTTTTGCAAAAACTCAAGATCGATCCGGCGATAAGCTCGTCGATATTCCTAACTACAGTCACCGACATCGTCGGCTTCTTTACATTTTTAGGTTTGGCGACAATCGTTCTATTGTGATATTCGTTTAAGTGTGAGGAGATTGTCGATTCAAACTAAGAAGCCTGGGCACGGAGCTCCATTTTTCTTACGAAGTATTCTCTCTTAACGTCGTCAGAAGCGAACTGGACCTGTTCCCGCCACATCTGACTCATGGCGTCGAGGTCAGTGACAGCTACTATTTCGGCGATTAATGCTTTGTCGGCTTCAGCACGGAGCTCCATTTTTCTTACGAAGTATTCTCTCTTAACGTCGTCAGAAGCGAACTGGACCTGTTCCCGCCACATCTGACTCATGGCGTCGAGGTCAGTGACAGCTACTATTCCGGCGATT
>JAGQKZ010000015.1:14836-18356 GCA_020429745.1 candidate division WWE3 bacterium
TCAGAAGCGAACTGGACCTGTTCCTGCCACATCTGACTCATGGCGTCGAGGTCAGTGACAGCTACTATTCCGGCGATTAATGCTTCGTCCTTAGTTAACTCAGGAGTTGGTTCTAATATATCTGTTCGGTCGGAATCGGCAGAAAACGGCTCGCCCTCAACAACAGTACTTGTATGCCCAGCTGGGAATTCATTATGTTCTGCGGATTCCGTTCCGCCTACTACATCAGTCTCATGTGGCACATACCCACCTTCTCTATAAGCCATATTGTAAGAATAGTATTTTCCACTGAGTTTGTCAATCCAAAACGGCTTAACCTACCAGTTGATATTCTTAACAACGGTCACCGACATCGTAGGTTTCTTTACATTTTTAGGATTAGCGACTATAGTATTATTGTAATATCATTTAATTATGCCAAGTGAACCTACCCGTAAGTCATCTAACCAAGTCCGAGCTGAAGCAGAGCAGTTAGCTAGTGAATTTGATCCACAAGGTCTACAACCTTGGGAACTTGCTGTGAAAGGGTTTGAAGAAGGGATTACACGAGAAGAGGATCGCCAGTTACGAGAGGAAGCTGACGGAAGGTGGCGTGAAAGCTGTGAGTCGGCACGCGAGAGGGCGCAAGAGTTGTTAGACCAATTAGGATTAGAGTTAACAGGGTGGGATGTGGTGAATTATTTCGGTCCATTAGCCCGCCCAGCACAAGAACACTTTCGTAGTCCTGATATTGAGTTCTGGGCTAATGGTCATCATTACTCATCATGGTCTCCCACTGAACAGAGTTTAATGAGCGGTGTAATGGAGGGAAATGTTGCTGTATCAAGGCATGAGTCTGAGGACTTAGGCAGGGTTTCAGAGAATGTTTTGATCTCACATAGTAGAAATGTAGGTGAGAAAAGTATGCGTATGGTGGTTGATGTGGATGCTGGCGATAACGGTAGATCCATAAATGGGGTGACGATTGAGGCGTATGATCCTGAGCGAGTTAAGTTCGGTCAACCAAGGGTTGAAGTAGAGTATACAAGAACTCGTTCTGGAATGTCGGTCCGTTTAGAGATCTGCGAAGGTACACGTACGGAATATATCTATCTAGACCAGGGATCTGAGTCTAATGACATGAGAGCCTGGGAGAGGGTGAGGCATATTATGAACGAGGAGTACAACTATAATTTGCCCGAAGATCCCTTTGCTGATATTGACTTTAAGTCAACTGCGCAAGAGTCAATAAGTTTAATAGGTGCGGAAGAGCCAAGGATTGCAGAGCCAGTTGTTATTGAAGAAGAGTCATTAAAGGATACTCGCGATGAGATTGCTGATCATATTGATGCTTTTATTGAAAAATTACGAGCGTTTAAAGATGTGGATGAGGAAGGGCTTGTTGGAGATCTAGTAGAAGGGGCAGGTTTTGTTGATTACGAAAAAGCAGTGGTGTTAGATGTATTGAGAAGAACGATGGGTCAGAATGTTTTACCAGCCAAGCTAACGGATGAGCAATTGACTGATCTCAATCGCTTGATTGAACTTATGCAAATTCGAGGGGATGCTATTCGTGAACTACCCGATGAAGCAGATAGAAACGGCGCGGATAAAACGCTGCTTGCCAAGGCATACTCCTCCAGCGATATTATGAGAGACTTCGAAAGTAGGTTTGTAGGTAGCGAATAGTTTAGCTCCCGTAATTTACCTGCAGTCTCAACATCATCCTCACGTAGAATCTCAGATTGTGAATCGACGCTAGGCGCGGGCCAAGCTGTTCTTTTACCCGAAACAGATGATGCAGGTACGCTCGAGTGTAGGTCGTGCATAATTCGCAGTCGCAATCGATATCCACCGGGCTTTTGTCGAGCTGATATTTACTGTTGGTGATCCTTACGTCTCCTTGGCTTGTGTATAAAAGACCGTGCCTGGCGTTTCTTGTTGGTATCACACAGTCAAAAAGATCCCACCCCATCTTCGTGTATTTTTCGATGTCTGACGGTACGCCCGATCCCATCATGTATCTAAGTTTTTCTTTTGGGATGAGTCCAACTGTGTATTCAACAATATCGTCGTTTTCGGGATGGCCTCCAAACGCATAGCCGTCAAAACCAATCTCCGCTAATTCTTCGTAAGACTGTTTACGTAGCTCTTTACTGTTCGCCCCCTGGATAACAGCAACGAGCAGTTTACCTTCTGAGCGTGAATCATTATCAAACGCAATTCGACACCGCTTTGCCCACTTGGTGGTTCTCTGCACAGAGTACTCATTGTCCGTGTCGTTTGCATCAGGACTGACGGGATAGTCGAGTACGACTAATACGTCGGAGTTAATCGTTAGTTGGTTCTCGATCGCTTGCTCAGGCGTGAGAAAGTACTTGTCGCCGGTTAGATGATCGCGAAACTCAATGCCGTCATCAACGACCCTGCCCATCTTTTTTTCATAGACTAGTGAGTAAACTTGATAACCGCCACTATCTGTTAACAGCGGTTTATGCCAATTCATAAAGTCCTGCAAGCCAGCGTGTTGTCGAATTAAATCCAGTCCAGGTCGTAACCATAAGTGATACGAATTACCAAGCACCATCGGTATGCCAATGTTTTCAAGATCGTTAACCGACAAAAGACGCACTGCGCCGTAGGTTGCATCGGGGACGAATGCTGGAGTTTTGACAACACCGTGCGGGGTTACGATCTGGCCTCGCCTGATTCCGTCTTTGGCTGTATCGTTTAGTCTAAAGTCAAGCTTGTCTTCCATTTGCGTATATTATAATGCTAGGTGCCAGATCGTGTTGTATGGTTTAAAAGGTCGAAAGGTCGAAAGGTCGAAAGGAGTTGTGACGCCAATGAAGTGTCCGATCTCTGGTGAAGAATGTGATGAAGTTTTCTGCGCAAAACATGGATGCGCTGAGGCTCTGAATGATTGGGCGGAATTTTTGGGGAACCTTGGATACGCTGTTGCTCAAAGTATCGGTGCAGGGAAGATCGCTAAAGAGAAAGACCGACAAAGACGGTTGGGGAAAAGGGCGAAGAAGGGTTAGGCTGAGCCTGGCCCTTTTTTCATATTCGTTGTTTAGATATACTTTAGCTGGTAAGGGGAGGTGATTGCTCATGAACGAAGAAAAGGTATGTCCAAAATGCAACGGTGAGATGGAGGAGGGGGCGACTTTTGGCGGGATGCAAGATTCAATTAATTGGTTAAAGAAAGACGATATTCCCACCGGTATCCTCCCGACACTTGCTCAGAGAAGAGATGTTAAGAGTTATTCTTGCTTGAATTGTGGGTTTATTGAACGATATGTTGAACGCCAGTCTTAATTGTTAGAGGCGTGTTGGCAGTTTAGCTGAAAAGTCGTTTTAGTTTTTCGATTAACAGGAGCGTCTCTGGATGAGTTTCTGTGTTTATAAATTCGCCCCCTTGTTCGTTGTACAGATTGACCAGTTCTTCCGTCTCTTTGATCGTTGGGGTATCGAGATAGCTTGTGCTGATACGTAGTTTTAGATTTTCTTCCGCGTCACCAAGATGAACCCCGGCAAAAGT
>JAGQKZ010000016.1 GCA_020429745.1 candidate division WWE3 bacterium
AGAGGTTAAAGACAAGAAGAATGGTTCAGAAAATTCTGATGAGGTTCAGGGGATAAGGAGCAATTACGTACTAAGGCCAAGAGAGAATATGCTTTCTGGTGTAACGCAGAAGTTGCCGACGCCGTTGGGTAATATGTACATCACAGTTAATAAGACACAAGAGGGGGATTTTCATGAGGCGTTTATTAACCTGGGTTTAGCAGGATCCGATGTGCGCGCCGATACTGATGCCATAGGACGGTTAATATCGCTCATCTTCAGGCTCGGTTCGGCAGACAGCAACCAGAGGATGCGTGCCGTAATTAAACAGCTTGAGGGAATCAGCAGTGGTATGGTTGCAGGGTTTAACGGCGATCGTGTATTATCCGTGCCCGATGCAATCGCCAAAGGTTTAAAACGAGTGATGGAGCCGGATGTATATGACAATAAGCAGGAGAGCTTGTTCGTGAATGAAGAGGTCTCGTCTACGGCTACAGAAACCCCGTTACAGGAGGAGTCTTTTGCACCGGTCGAACATAAGGAGATGTGCCCTCTATGCGGTAACTACTCGGTTGTGATGGTTGAAGGGTGTAAGAAATGTAACGTACAACTTGGTGGATGTGGCGCCTACTCTGCATGCTAATCCTGGAATATGCCGAAGCGTAATTACTTTAAAACTGTCCGTAAAGAGAACGGCGGAAGTAGAAGAGAACCGTTCGAACTCGCCAAGGTGGAGAACTCAATCTGGACGGCTGCACAAAATGTCGGCGGTGCCGATCGTGAACGTGCCAAACATCTCACCCAGGAGGTAATGCATCTCCTCCAGGCAGAGTTTCCTAAAATTACTGAGATTGAAACACGTGCGATAGGTGAGGCCGTTGAGAAGGTATTGATCGAACATGGCCACGCGAAAACGGCACGCGAATTTATCTTATATCGTGAAAATAAGAAACACGCGCGTAAAGATAAATCGACCTTGGGCGTAAACGACGATATCGGTCTTTCCTACAACACTCTTTACATCCTTAAACAGCGCTATTTAAAGCGTAATGCCAAGGGGGAAATTTTAGAGACCCCGTTGCAGATGTGGGAGAGAGTAGCGAGGCATCTGGCAAGTGTGGAAAAACCTAAGGTGCGTAAAAAATGGGAGAAAGAGTTTCTAAATGTCTTAAAGAGTTTTGAGTTTACGCCTGGCTCTCGCACAATAACTAACGCTGGCAAAAAGAAATCTCAACTCTCCAACTGTTTTGTCTGGCCCATGGAGGACGACATTAACTTTGTGTTTAAGATACTGCACGAGTCAACGTTGATTAAGAAAAACGGCGGAGGTTGTGGTTATAACTTTTCCAATATTCGCCCTGAGGGCGATGTGGTCGGTGGTATCCCGGAACTGGCTGCGGGACCGGTCAGGATGATTGAGATGTTTGATCTGATGACGTCGATGTTTCGACAGGAAGGTCGTTATGAAAGCGGAAATATGGCTGTATTAAACGCTAATCATCCGGATATCTTTAACTTCATTAGTGCCAAGCAAAACGATGGATATCTTCCGAAGACGAATATCTCTGTGGGTATCACAGATGAGTTTATGGAAGCAGCTACGCAAAATAAGAACTGGGATCTCGTTAACCCTCGTACAGGAGAGGTTGTCAATACGGTAAAGGCCCGGTCTATCTTAGAATTAATGGCGCAATTAGCATGGCAGACGGGCGATCCGGGAATTCTAAACCTGTCGGCTATGAATCGCGGAACGGCACTTGCAAATCCACTGCTTAAAAAGCGCGGCATGATTAATGCAACTAACCCATGTGGTGAGGTTCCGCTTTATCCTTATGAATCATGTAATCTCGGCTACATCAGCCTGCACAAGATGGTCGATGAAAAAGGTGAGTTTGATTTTAAGCGGCTTAGAGAGGTGATGAAGGTGGCGGTGCGGATGTTAGATAACGTGATCGAAGCATCATGGTTTCCCGTAAAAGAGGTCACTGAATCGGTTCGTGCTCACCGTCGCATTGGGATTGGTTGTGTGGGCTGGGCAGAGGCGTTGATTCGTATGAACGTCGCATACGACAGCGAAACGGCCTACAAGATGGCGGAGAAGGTTGCAAAGACGATGTATGAGTCGGGATTTGAAGCATCTCTAGAGTTAGGTGACGAGAAGGGTCCGTTTCCTTTGATTGACGACTCAATCTGGGCAAAGAAGAAGAAACAGCCACGTAACGTAGCGATCATGACCTTCCCTCCAAGCAGCAGTAACGCTGTGATCTGCGAAACAACTTTTGCGATTGAGCCTCACTTTGCCCTCGCGTATGAACAAAACGTGTTGGGTGGAATGAGATTAAAGCATATTGATCCGATGTTACTTACAGAACTTAAGAAACGCGGTTTATATTCTGAAGAGTTAATGCAAAAGATTATTAAAAATCACGGAAGCATCCAGGGAATAAAAGAGATTCCGCAGGAATTACGCAACGTTTATAAGGTAGCGCACGATATTAACTGGCGGGATCATTTAAAGATGCAGGCGGCTTTTCAAAAGTGGACGGACAACGCCATCACAAAGACGATTAACATGCCTTCAACGTCAACGCCGGAAGACATCTACGATGCCTACGTACTTGCATGGAAGTTGGGTTGTAAAGGATTAACGGTGTATCGTGACAGTACCAAGTCGGATCAGGTTTTTGAGTTTGGAGGTAAACAAGATAACGAAGATGAGTGGAAAGAATGCCCCGATTGCAGTGGGGAGCTAGTTAAAGAGCGTAACTGTTACAAATGTAAGTCGTGCGGTTTCTCGGTATGCGAAAGATAACAAACTCTGTCGCTACTGCCTACGAGAAATTGATTGCGTACATAATCGCGCGTAAGCGTTTAGTAGTGGCTGTGTTTGTGTTATCCATTCTCGTTATCGGAGTCCTTAATGTTGTAAAGTTTCAAGAGTTAGATAAGGTTAACCTTTACAATGACGGTCTCCGATTTTATGGTGCGCTTGCGAACACGAGCATTAACAGTATAATTTTTGGATCGCGATTTGGAATCACGCTTAGGTGGATAAATTCACTGGTTTTCTTTCTCTTTGGCATATTTGATGGTCCCTATAAGTACGCCGTTCATTCGCTTGCTCTTTACTTACTACGACTGGCAATACTTTGGCTATTCTACAAGGCATTTAAAGGCATTATTAATCGACGCTTGCTCGTAACGACGATATTTTTCTACCTTACGTGTCCATTGTTGATGTATGGGTTTAATGCGACGTTACTCGATAAAACGCTAAGCATCTTTGGCTTGGGTGTCGTACTCTTCTGGTTTGCCGCGCAGCAGACACACGCCCGGCGTCATCTTATTTTTTCCGGAATGTTCTTAGGCCTGACGTTACTTACCAAGCCCGCAGGTGCTATCTTCCCGATTATGCTCGCCTTGATGTTCGGTCTTCGAACTATTAACCTCCGCTACATCAAGGAGCTGTTCGCGGTCGGATTGATTGCGGTTTTAACCTTCGTGATTATCTATCCGTTTGTGTTTGTCGATCCTTTAAATATCATCTTCGCCAGATTCGGCGGGGAGGAACAGCTGGTATACATTAATCCAGGTGGCGACGGTTCACACTCATTATTTTATTATCCCAGGCAGATAATTTTAACCGATCTGGTAATGGCGCTGGGTATCTTAATCTACCTCTGTGAGGAGGTTAGGGGATTAATAAGTCGAGTCAAGTTCTCAAGATTCGATCTAATAAATATTGCGCGAGCGGGTAGCATTTACCTTTTAGCGCTTGTTGCGATAAGCGCTTTATTAATAGACACCGACACCGGACGTGGAGCGTTTTTCTCGCAGCGTTATCTGGTGCCTGCTATTCCACTACTTGCTATTTATATCTTCGATCGCATCTACAAAACAAAGAGTGTGTACGTATACGCTCTCATAGTAGGGGTATTCGCATACGAGATCTTAACCTCTGATCTGGCGGGTTATCTTTGGTGGGTAGGAAGCGTGATATTCTAGCGCGACTATAACTTTCCAACCAATTCAGTAAACTCCTGGGGATACTTAACCGCGAGTTTTTCTGCTGCTTCACGTGGTGGAAACCAGTTGTATTCTGTGTGTTCGTTTGAAAGCGATATAGAGATATTTTTTTCTATCTTTACCGTGTAAACAAATAGTGCCAGTCCTACATCGCCATTGTGGACGGGTATTCTCAAGCTTGAAATTACTGCCGATAGTAGCTCCGGTTCTCTAAACTCTGCTAACCCGAGTTCTTCTAGTAATTCACGGCTTAAAGCGCTTGCTGCATCCTGACCTTTTTGAATTCTTCCACCAGGAATGTCCCAATAAACTCCATGCTGGTTATTTTTTAAAACCTCTGGATTGACCTTTAGCAGCAAGATATTACCATCGTTATTTCGAATCAGCGCCTTGACGCCTATGTGGAATATCTCTTCGTTTGCCATAGAAGTTAGTCGTCTAAGCCAGGGACAGGGAACTGCATTGCAAATTCTTTTACCTCGTTACGAATATTACGAACCACCTCGTTTTTTGATAACTCGTTTGTTGCCGTTTCGACAAACGCCGCTCTTGCTTTTTTATCCTCAGGAAGTTCGTATTTGAGTGTTTGTTCGATAACCCGATTAATCCAATCTGCAATCTTTTTCATGTCGTTTTCATCCATCCCGCGTGAGGTTATTGCGGGAGTTCCCATCCTTAGACCTGAAGGATAAAGGGGAGGAGCATCGTCGTATGGAACTGTGTTAAAGTTTAAAATAATGTTAGCCTGCTCTAGCGCAAGGGCCGGGATTTTGCCGGAAATACCTTTGTTGCGAAGGTCGAGCAACACAAGATGCTTGTCGGTACCACCTGAGACAACGTCGTATCCATACCCTTCCATCGCCTTCGCCAGGGCTTTTGCGTTTCTTATGACGCTTTGCGCGTACACTCTGAACTCATCGGTTTGGGCAAGCGCTAGAGCAACGCCGATTCCAGCAATTGTGTGGTTGTGGGGACCACCCTGCAGACCAGGAAAGACCGCTTTATGAATCCTATCGATGAGATCGTTTTTGGCAAAGATCATAGCTCCCCTTGGTCCGCGCAATGTTTTATGCGTTGTCATGGTAACAACATCGGCAAAATCGAACGGGCTACCAAGCGCTTGAGCTGCTACAAGACCTGCTTCGTGTGAGATGTCGGCGAGATAATAAGCTCCGCACGCATGCGCTGCCTCAGCCATCTTCTGATGATCAATGTCGCGCGGATACGCCGTGCCACCAGAAACGATAATCTTTGGTTTCACCGACATTGCCTTCTCTTTGATCTTTTCGTAGTTAAACTGCTTCGTCTCTTCGTCGACGTGATAGAACTCGATGTTCCAGACCTTAGAGGTTAACGTAATATGTTTATCTTTATAGATCCATCCGTGCGATAGATGTCCACCGTCAGGTAGAAACATCGGCATGATCGTGTCGCCAGGTTCCAGTAGCCCGGTGAATACGGCAAGATTTGCGGGTGTTCCTGAGTAGGGTTGCACGTTTACGCTCCAGACATCTGAATTTAAACCGAACGTGTCCAATGCGCGTCGCTCCACAAGCAGCTCAACCATATCGATGATGCGATTGCCCTGATAGTAACGCTTGTGCGGACGATTCTCCGAATACTTGTTCATTAGAACGGAACCAACCGCTTCCTGTACCGCTTTACTCGAGTAGTTCTCGGAAGGGATCATCTGCAACTCCTCTCGCTGGCGAAACTCCTCCTCTTTTATCAGGTCGTATATTCTAGGATCAACTTCAGATAGCGTTTTGTGCGTCATAGTGATTGGTGACTAAACATCGACAAAGCGTACTCTAACTTCTTCTCGTATTTTTCTGTGCCTATGTATGACTCTACGTCAAACTCCTTGGGCGAGTAGCCAGATGTCGCTTTCAGAAGTAGGTTTTTAATATTGCTAGGCTGCTCCTCACTGTCTGATTTTCCGTCGTCGATAAACAGCTGATTTGTGTGAATCGTTATCTTCTGCACGGGAATACCGAGCTTTTGGCTTATTAAACCTGCCCAATTTATATCGTGAGCAAAGTCGAGTTGGATGCTGCCGCTAGCGTCAAGCGATCGATGTTGATGAAACGACTCAAATCCTACAGGACTACCTTGCTGGTCAAAATCAATGACGATCTGATAGTTTTGATAAGCGGGTGTGTGCTCTAATATTCCATATCTGTCGGTTGTGTTGTAATAAAATGATGGTGTGATCGCCTTACGTGACGACGGAGTATTAACGAGCTGCTTAACGAGCGTACCTAAAACATCGTTTCGTGAGGCTTTAAGGATCTCCTGCGGAATCTGGCTGTTTATTAGAAAAAGGAGCATGTTTTCGCGCTTAAGCCACGATAGCACGGCTAAGACCACGTCCGGATGCAACGTGTGGTAGGTTTCACGCAGAAGCTGCTTGAGATCGTCGACCCTCTCGAAAGGTAGATCGCTATAGTTTAGAGCCTGAAGAATATTCGTCAACGCCACAACGTAGCCCCAACCATCGTCGTGATGTCGCGAGCGCCATGCGTAGGTGTAGGGGAATATCAGATCGTGGTCATGGCTTTCAGGTGGGGCAGCGGTCGGGCTGACAAACGTGTTCAGGTACCAGTCCTCTGACTCCTTGTCCCAAAAGGGGTAACGTCCATCAGCACTCGATGGGTCCTCAAGAATAAGCGTTACAGAGTTTAAGGCTTTGATCGGTCCTTGGGATGTATCGACGCGTTGACCGTGGCTGCGAACATGAGAATAGGCGTTATCGACGATGCGTTGAATTGTCGATTCTTTGACGATAAAGTTGCTCCCAAACATAACCTACTACTTAACTATAAAACATATTATTTGTTTTTCAAGTAGTCTTGTAGTTCTTTCTCTTTCTGTTTTGTCGATTCTTCCGATCCTCTTCGTGCAAATGTGTAATCGGTCATATCCGCCATAACGAATCTACCTATGTGTGGGTAAACATCTCGCACTAACTTGACCTTCTCCTGCTCAATCTTTCGATAGTCGGGATGACCTTGAGCGATTGTGCGAAGCTCCGCCTCCCAGAAAAAGGAACGAAGATTCTGGCGCTGAATGAAGCGATGATAGTGCGTTTGCGTTACTGCGTATTGTGCAAGAGCGATGTCATGAACGGCGATCTTCTGGTAAAGACTTGTTGATGCGTCAACCGCCTCTCTGAACAGACCATCAAGCCCTGCTTCTTCTAACTCGACAGGGACCTCGTATCCTAGCGTTGCACTGAATAATTCATGCTGCTCGGTAAGCATTCTATGGCGCTGTAGATCTTTCCATACACCCCAGTTTGCTGTCACCTCGAATGTAAGCTGCGCATGCTCAAAACTGCGAGGCGTCTTGTACCATCGCGCCGTTCTATCTTGAAAAATGATCTTTAATATCTCGTCTTTCTCTGTAGGTGCCAGATGCGTGACGGTGTCAACGAGTTCGTCAAAGCTCTGGTGCAGGTAAGGATACAGGAAGCCGGCTATCACCTTGTTCTCACCGTGAGGGTCGTACTCAAGTAAACGTACGCCCCATCGGGCAGGTGTGTTTTTGGTTTTAAGATTAAGTTTAGTGGTGATTGCCTCTGCTTTTTGTGGCTGTGAAGATAGGTAAGATTGATACTCGTCTGAAATATCGCTTTCAAGACGACGGACAAATGAGGGGATGGTGAGTGAGAGCTCGTTATACGAAGCCTGTCCGGCCCAGCGCACCTCCGCTAGCGGATGTTTTAAGCTTCGGCTAATTGCGTACTCAAACGCTTGGCCGTTTGCGAAAAAGGCGACTTGGCTCAACGTAGACAGCGGCAGGATTCCACGCACTGTGTCGAAGGTCTTGGTCTTGATTAATAGTGACTTCTCGTCCGGGAAGTGTTTTGTAAGATATTCGCCGTACTTTTTGGTAAGTTCTGTGTAGGTGTCAAATATCATGTCCATCACACGTTCGTACTCTTCATAAAGGCCGAGGTTTTTTAGCTTAGGATCGGTGTAATAAAGATAATGCCCGTTTATCTTTTCCGAATAATCAACATAACGAGTCGACTTCTCAATTGGAGCAATCCCAACTCGCATGGTTTCAAAGTGTTTTATGGCGACGAGTGAAAGTTGGGAAAAAACAAGGTGGGAACCGGCCATCTGTGCGATCGAATCGTCACCGTACTGGGCAAGCCATTTGATATAAAAATCTCGTCCTTTTGGGTTGCTAAATATCAACGAGGTGGGATTCGTGTGCAGGAAGTCAATAAACTCGCGTAACGCTTTACTGTAGTCGCTCTTGTCTTCCAAAAACGGTTTAACAAACTCCTCTAAAAAGATCGTTCTTAAGTCACCTTTAGCTCTGCTTGCTCTCGAGCACAGCGCCCCGATAACCTCAGGCGGAAGCATCGACACGGTAAACACAGGTTTGTCTAAGTTCGTAAAGAACGGCTTCAGCAGATATTTATCCTCGTTAGTTAGTCCAAGGGGGTTAAATAATGGTTGTGCGCTTGATAAATCTTCGTGCATATTTTGACGTCAAGGCAAAGTATAACAAGACGTTGAAGTTATGTCGTTAGCACTATAGCCTTATACGAAAGGATAGATAATAGATGCTGTTCAATCGTCAATGATGAAGGAGTAATCGACGCTAGATCCGTTAAGTGAGCGCGCCAAGATTTGTAATTCCGAGTAGATATGCCACAACGGTAACGATAAGTAGGGCAACGAGGATCTTGAGAATAATTGAACTGATAAACTTTAACGTGTTAAGAATCCAGTAAACGACCAGGAAGATTACAGTAAGGATAACGAGATTCTTGGGCTGTAGAAGAATCGGCAAGAGATCGTTAATCAAACTCATAAATTTATTTTACAACATAATTGGTCGATTTTGGGAAGTTAAATACAGTTAATTACTGCATTCAACGACGACGAGTTTCTCCGAAACTTATAAATTCCCCCGCAGAGGGAATTCGTGGTGCCGGGAGCGAGACTCGAACTCGCACGCCTTTATCAGGCACAGGATTTTAAGTCCTGAGTGTCTACCATTTCACCATCCCGGCATAAGTTTTTAAACTAAGTTAACATTGTTAATATACGACCGCGCGACTTCAACCGACATGGTAGACGTAGTCTACGAGAAGAAAACAAAGTTTTCTTCGTTAAGAAGCTACGTTTCTACATTTCACCATCCCGGCGTACAGCTGTCACAAAGATATATTCTGTTAATTTACTTACCATGTTCAAAAACCTTAATCAAAACTACTTTAGTCTTTGTAACGTGGCCATCACCGGCATAAATCTTTACGACAACACGGCTATTTTATCAATAAACAACCATATGAAAAAGGCCCTTGTATTATACTAAACGACAAATTACGACAAGTACAAGATATGTTGTCATAATTATCTGCGATGAAGTTTACGCCTTACGTTTTACTAAGCGTGGCAGATAAACCAATCCGGCGATTAGCACAATAATTATTAGAAAGTACTTCGCTGATGTTGTCAGCACAGGAAGATAACCGCCTGCCAATTCGGGGTCCAAAAACTTGTACGGATACCAGTCGACCATCGGCCCACGTATCAGGCTATAAATTGTATAAAGGATCGGAAAAGTCACCCATAACAACGCCTTCGCAAATTTAATGCTTCTATCGTCGTAAACGATAAACCAGTCGATGAGCATGAAGATCGGCGTGACGAAGTGAATTAGCAGGTTCAGCTCGTTGGGAACGACGTTCACCTCAGGGCGTGCAAGATACATCCAGTAAAGTGTGCCGGTGATAAATATGTAGAGTGTAATTGCACCGCGTACGTACATCACCCTTTTTACGTCTTCACCTCTGAGTTGATAAGCTCCCCAAACGATTAAGAAGACCGCCACCATAAGGTTGCTATCGACGGTGAAGTATGAAAGAAGATTACCCACGCTGTTGTGAAGAATAATCGTGTCAGCAACTACAGAGAGCATGACAAGAAAGGTAAGAAGACCCAGAAAGATTCTGATGTAAGCGCCAAAACGCCTCTTGTCGATGTAGCGATTTAAATCCACCTTACTTACTGTACCAGCGAAAGTAAGATTTGAGAAGCCGCGGCCTACGATCGCGAGCCAACACTACTCAAAGTATCTTCCATTAAACTTTATTATCACTAACCATGCCACAAAAAACATAACCGCGCCGATAATTCCTGTCTGAACTGAGATTGATGTGGAAAGGATGATAAATACCGGTAGGATCGTGATTAGGTGAAAAATGATGTAACCCGCGATTAGCGAGATGTACGAAAAGCCGATGAGACTTGCCCCCCATGAAAGGGCGTCAGATAAAAGTCCACCGGCGGCGAAACGTAAAAATATTGCGGCTTCGATCTGGTTTTGATCTTTAAGTTGAATAGTCTTAACCTTTGAGGTAATCTTCTCCCCGAGTACATGATTTAGAATCGAAAGTCCGTACCTCTTGCCTAGGTAGAAGGTGATACTTGCTCCAGTTAAGCTGCCTAATATGTCTGTCACGTATGCGGCTTCCCAACCAACGAAAGGAATTGATGCAACGGTGGCGACGATCCCCGGAAGTGGTGGGTAGATGATGCTTATCGTCTTCGTGCAGAAAAGTGCCACGAGATAGATAAGTCTATGTTGTTGGATCGTCGCAGACAGGTTGATTACAAAGTCGGTACCGGAAGCGAGACGGATGGCAATCAAAGGAACTATAAAGACGACAACAAGCAGGCCTTTTGATAATACTGGCTTTACATACTTCACTTGTTAATTTTACACTGGATTCGCAGTCTGAGATACGCGGAACCTCGTTATCTTTTCGATGAGGGAATAGGGGATTGGTTTATCAAGTGGAAACTGCACCGTGCCTTTGCTGACCTTGTAATCTTTGAAATCGTCTACAAAAACCCCGATTGCTTCTGAGCCGGGATAAAAGCCGATGTGGTTTTTGTATGCCGCAAAGTGCACGAGGTTCTTTCCATTAAGCTTAAAAGTAGGGATAGCATAACTAATTACTTCGGTAGCATCAGGCGCTGCTTTTTGAATCGTTTTGCGGATATTTTGCAGGATCACCTGAACGTCTTTTGGAAACTGTGCGATATATTCGTCGATGGTTTTGTATGCCGTCATTTCGTTAATTCTACTAAAAGTTTGGCAAAGATTGGGGCGATGTCTTGATTAGCCTTTTTATTTGGATGAGAGTCCCAGGGAATAAATCTTTCATACTCGGGTTTTAAATAACCTTTTTTGTTTGCGAGTAGGCCAAAGAAGTTAAACACCGCAAGATTTCTCGTGTCCTGCAAGTAGTCTTGTGACGTCAGGTAGTTTACAAGTTCTAGCGCTCGCGCGGAGTTTTCTTCGTTAGTTGTTAACTCTTTCGCGGGTGGGGGAGTAACAAGCACGAATTTCTTGTCGGGATATTTTTTCGCACTTTCCCTAATGGAATCAAAATAGTTAATATCGTCCTGAAGTTGTTTCTTTGTCGAAATTCGTGTTGTCGGATAGCAATTTTTAAAAGCGATAACGTCGAATTTTAATATCGCACTGAGAGTTTGGTCATCTTTATCGCGCGCGAAGATCTCGGCGTACTCACGCGGGCTGTTGTTACTTAAGATGATGTTGTAGTCGGTTCTGGTGATGTTGCCCTCGGCATCAGACAAGCCTTTTAAGTGTGTGTGTCGAGCCAGTAACATTGTGAGCTTCGGCGCAAGATTGTAGCTGTGATCCCAAAATTCTAAATCTGGATCGAGCGACTTAACCTCTTCACGAAGATGGCCCTCTTTTATCAAATTCCCTCCTGTGGAGTGGTGAATAAATAGAATTCGCTTAGGCATCGCAATATTATTTTACATTAAATCGATATAGAAGCTCGAAATTGATTGTCGTTGCAAGAAGTGTCGGATAGGTTTTAGATTAGGCGAGAATAGACTCTACTTGGATTATTTGCGGAAAAAATTGTCCAAGTTGAACTATTTAAGAAAAAAGTCGTGAAATTTCAATAAAAAAGGAGGCATTCCCTCGAGACGAAACTCTTTGGTAGTCCTCCCATCGTGATGCATATATTTTATCAGAATTGGTTGCAATAAGTCAAAATTACGGATACATCAATTAATAATTCTCACGACAGATTTATCGGCATCAAGTGCTATTTCATCGCCGGTTTGAATGTTTTGCGTGGCGGTGCGGGTGCCGACGACACATGGAATCGCAAGTTCGCGAGCGATGATCGCTGTATGCGAAAGTATTCCGCCCTCATCCGTTACGATTCCTGATGCTTTTTGGCAGGCGAGTAACATTCTCGGCTGGGTACTTTCGGTAATTAGTATCGCACCCTGTGGCATCTGTTGGATCAACTCATCGATGTTCGTAGCTGTTAAAGAGATCTTGTAGGCGACTCCGGCTACTTTGCCAGGGCTAGCTGTTGTGCCGTGAAGTTCATCAACCTGCTTCGGTGATGGATTATAAAGCTTAGCGAAGGTGTTAGACGCTTCATTACCAACAAGCATCCGAGTTTCGTTGTTGTCCTTCTGTAACAAAAACGCATGTTGACGCTGTGTTAAATCATCCACCTCAGTACCATTGATCACCTCGTCGATCGTCATGAACTCGGCATCAGGTCCTGAAGAATTAATCGCCTGGCTATGAACTAGCTCAGTGAGGTTAATACATGAGTTGATGAAGTCCAAACGGAGACGACCAATATCTTCGATAAGCTTTGCGTCGTTGACTATATCAAGCTCACTGGTTGTGAACTCTTCAGTTTTAAAGTAGATTTTGTAGGCATCAGATAGCAGATCGGCGGCAATGCGAAGATTTTCGATCCTTGGCGTGCGATCTAACCTCGCGGATCTACTCATTATTTTATTTGCTTCGGAAAGTAAGTTTGCGAAAAATTCGGGATTTCTTAACTGCTTTGCACCGACATCGCCGAGCTGCCGGTATTCATCGCTTCCAACAAAACCTTTTAGTCCGCCGTTGTCGTAATACAAAAAAGTGTCGCTGCCGCCGTAGTGAGGAAACCAGATACTTGCTGATAGTAACTTGTCCAACCCGTCGGTAAATATGTGAATGTAGCCCATGTGTTAAGTATAACAACTGCTTCTGAAAAGTAATTTTATTTACACCTCAGGTTTGAAGTTGTTTCTGCTCCAGTTCCATAAAACCGGATGCATCGTAACTGGGGCGATGCCGCTGCCGATAAAAGTTACCTCAAGTGATCAAGCTTTTAACAGCGAAATCAGCGTGCATACTCTACTTCAAAATACACCTTCATCTATGTTCAAGTACATATATTGCACATATCTGTACCTGGTTCAAGTGTTTTTTTAACTCTTGTGAGGGGAATACTTCATGCTTAAGAAATATGTCGCGTGTTATTACGAATATCCTATCTATTTCTTTCAAGTTCATCCTTAAATCTAACATTTGCTTGAAGACTTCCGAGTCGGATTGTGGTCTATATACTTCTAACAATTCTAATAGATCTGCGAGTGATCTTTCGATGTAGTCGAGAAATGCATCATATTCCTCTAAGTTCAGATTAGAGAGCCTGCTATCGTCAGTAAGTAGTGTAGAGAGATCGTTGATATTTTCCCTGAGGTAGGTTTCTTCAATGATAGAATCTTTCCCAAAATTTTCTACGCTCCAAGTTCTTGCATGAAGAATAAATAAGATATTTCCAACTACAATGTTTAAATACGACATGAATTCGAGATTGAGTAATTTAGTAGTTGAGCGTATTTTTTGACTATCCTTAATCCTAACAAATACTTCGATGATGAAAACTGTAACGAGCGAGCCCACGAAGCCTGCCGATAGGTTGACAAACAAGTCCGACATTATTGGGTTGTCCGTTGTCGTACTAAAGTAAAAGCTTACAACAAAGAATACAATTAACACAATTGCTAACATAATTGAAATCCTATTTGGAGTTAGATTTTCAATTAACCGATTCTTCTTAATAGCTTGAAGTACTCTTGTTTCAAGTTCTTGGTCTACAGTCATTGTTGTTTTAGCGTGTTATAAGTTGTACACATAGATTTCAACTAGATTGACACTTTTAACCTGCGCTGACTCCATTTGGCACTGCTTTTTCCGGTTGGGCGAGGACGGGGGTAATCTCATTGGCGTAACCGATATCAAAAAGCATCCCTTCCGACTCGATACCCATGATAACCTTTGGTTCGAGATTAACGATGAATAGCGCTTGTTGGCCCGTGATCTCGGTTGGATCATCGCGCTCTTGCTTCATGCCGACAACGATTGTGCGTGTAAACTCACCAAAGTCCACCGATAACATAACGAGCTTCTCTGATTCAGGAATATCGCTCACGCGAGTTATTGTCCCAACCCGTACATCAAGTTTCTCGACGTCATTAAATCTGATTTGTGGCTTTAGTGGTAGTAGTTTCACTTTTCTTGTAGCTATTTAGATATTACATTTTCGCGTACAGATCGACTAGATAGCTGTCCGGGTCTTGCACGGTGGCGTAGCGATGTCCCCAAAAGGCATCCCAGGGTCCTTTTACAACCTTGAATCCTTCATCGGCTATTTTTTTTGCTATCTCGTTAACCTCGGCGGGGGAGTCGTACTCGATCGCAAACGAGGCGTGGTTGGCGGGAGTGGGCTCCTCGCCGTTTAACTGTGTGGCGAGTTCGTGGGAGTCGATCATGAGTTTGACGGGAATGGTGTTGTTTATCGAGTCGACGTGTTGTTCGCCTTCTTCTAAAGGCGCGAATTTAAAGCCGAGTAGCTCATAAAAACGCATCGATTGAGCGAGATCTTTGGAGGTAACAGCAACGGCATTAAGCTTCATACTAAGATTATACATAGAAAGGCGATGATAGTTGATGGTATAATTACTGACGTTAGCGGGTATTGTATAAAGGCTATTATGTCAGCTTTCCAAGCTGAAGATGGGGGTTCGATTCCCCCTACCCGCTCCAAGTTTTTAGTTCACATAGCTAGAGTTTGATTTTGTACCGGAGTATTGTTGCTACACAAATAATCCTAGGCAAAATACAATAAAACCATAGTACCGATATCGTATGTAGCATATTCTATAAACTGTTTGTTTAGTGCCAAGAAATAAGTCGATGAGCACAATTAAAACACCCGTAATAAACATAAGAATGGAATATGAACCATTGGCAATTAGAAGACTGGCAAACCAGCCTATCGCAAACGGGAGAACTAGTAGAAAAAGGTTTATAAAGCCACCAAGGCCTTGATTTATAATGTTAGATACCTTTGGGTTTTTAGTTTCAATGTGAATCGGTATCATAACTAAGTTATATTCATTATCAAGTATTAATTCCGCAGTTATGACAATACATCGTCACGTTTTGCCGGTTTCTAACTTATTATAGGTTGGTGAGGTGAGAAAAAGCAAGCCTACTATTAAATCGATTATCTGCCAAGTCGATCTTTCTATGTATATCGGTGCCAGCGGGTTAAATAGTATGCAAATAAATGCAAAAACTAAGCCTAACATGTAGCGGTTATATTTGAACAATCTATAACTTGCATATACAGAGACGGCAGACACAATGATTCTTATCAGTTGATAGTAACCATACCACGAATCAAGAATAGTTAGTAGTAAAAAACACCAGTGATGATAAGGAACGCGCGGCGTTACTTTAACCACATTTGTTTTTCTATGTCTGCGCCAAGAGCGTTCAACTTGCCGGGGAGATCTTCATATCCTCTTCGTAGATGATTTTCCGGGTCTTCGATTTTTGATTCGCCGTCTGCCGCGAGCGCTGCAATTACACACGCCGCACTCGAGCGTAGGTCTTTTGCTTCTACCTCTGCCGCATGTAATTTAACCCCACCATGCACCTTCACGGCACGCGGTTTACCATCGACCTCTGGCGCACGTTCGTCTTGGTAATATTCATATTTGGCTCCAAACTTTGCTAAATCTTCCCAGTGCCGCATTCGATCTGGGTAGTACTTCTCGACAACAGTAGAATCACCATCGATTAAAGCCAGAAGGGGAGAGATTAACACCTGCCACTCGGTGATGAAGTCGGGATACTGTCCTGCCACAATGTTTACCGGCTTCAAATCAACGATCTTATTTTCATCGAGAACGAACTTTCTCGTCTCGCTTTTGTACGAAAAGTTAACGTTCATCTCCACTAAAAGATTGAAGAAGATGTCGAGCTTGAGTATTTCTGCATCTACATTCTCGATTGTTATTGCTGATTCGGTTACGAGAGCTGCAGATACGAGCGTCACAAATTCGTGCTGGTCGTTAGGATTGTCGCAGTCAATGGCTTGTAGATTGGGCGATGGATTAACGACGATACGATCTTCTTCTCGTTTAATATTTGCGCCCATAAGCTGTACGATCCGTATAAACTCATCAACCTCCATAACCTCCGAAGCGTTTTGAATCACGCTATCGGTGGTGCGAAAAAGCGCGCAGATGATGCCGCCGATAGTTAATCCCATGCCGTGCTTTCCATCGATCGTGAAACCTTTATCATCCATCGTTTGGTATAAAATACTCTCATCATTTTCAGACACCTCAACGTGCATGTCGTTAAAGAACGGATCAACACGATGTACCTGACTCCTACCGATGCGATCGCCACCAGCATCCCCGCGCTCATTATTAGGCTGAGTGTATTTGCCATAACGGCCCGTTAAAAAAGTGTTCAGATAAACACCGCCGCTTGTGTGATAGAAAAGGTAGGAATCAATCTTGGCCTCGGGATTAATGTTGGTCGAGTCGATCGTTACTGAATGCTGATCGTCGTGCCATTCAACCTTGTAACCTAAAATCTCACCGATCTTTACTAAATTACTAATCGAAGTGATCTTCGGAAGGTTCGTGAAGTTGTAAACACCAGGCGCAAGTAGCGGCACGAAAACTAACTTCATGGCGCAGTTTTTGGAGCCTTGCAGACTAACTTTACCACTTAGCTTGCGACCACCGTGCACAACATATTCCATGCTTTAATTGTAACTTATTTGGAGATTACTCCTCAACGAGTTCGGCGGAGGTTATAGTCACCGGATCAATAGGTACTGATTTTTCGTAACCAAAATCATCGTACTTTGTTTCTGCTGTCGCAATCTTATCGACCACGTCCATGCCTTCTGTAACCTCACCAAAGATTACATAGTTTTTGGCCAAACCGTAGTCCTGATGCATGATGAAGAACTGACTGCCGTTCGTGTTTGGACCAGAGTTGGCATAAGCAATCGTGCCACGTGTGTAGTCGCGCGTAATCGCCTCGTCGGCGAAAGAGTAACCTGGATCTCCCGTGCCATCACCATTGGGATCGCCACCTTGAATCATAAATCCTTCAACCACACGGTGGAAGGTAAGACCGTTATAAAATCCGTCGCGCACAAGCATCGCAAAGTTGTTCGCAGCAACCGGCACCTCGTTCTGGAAAAGCTTAATCTTAATGTCGCCTTCTGTCGTGTGTAAGATCGCATCATAAGTCTGGTCCTGTTTCAAAAACATCTCGATTGGTGGAGTGGGTGTTGGAGTTGGACTCATCGCTTCGGTTGGACTTTGTGTCGGTGTAATTGTTGTGTCGTTATCATTGCTTGCGTTCTTGAAAAAGAATACCACAAAAAGCAAGACCACCATAAAGATAGGAAGTAGCACGATTAAGATGCGATTATTGTTACCTTCGTTCATAGTGTTTATTATAGCAGTAGGTGATGAAGGTTGGAAGGTTTGAAAGTTGAAAGGATAAATTGCTGTTTACTAGTAACTAGTTACAAATTACCAATTCCAAATTCCGTGTTCTCCAATCAGTCTCTCGAATACAGTCCGACCAATTCACCTTGAGCAAGAATATGACCGTTCATAGCAGTAATCAGACTAGGTTTGTCGACGATTGTGCCATCCGTAGCTAATAGCTGATCAAGTGCGTACAACTTGAAGTAGTAACGATGCTCTTCACCCTCCGGAGGACAGGGGCCGCCGTACTCGATCCTGCCAAAGCTGTTGAACACCTGGTAGGCAGCGCTTGGAACAGAGTTAGGCGCAATAGCGGTAGTTTGAGCATCGATGTTAAATAAGATCCAATGATCCCACGTACCCGACGGAGCATCTGGGTCTTCCACGATCAACACAAGACTTTGCGCACCTTCTGGGATCTGCGAAAACTCCAATGGGGGATTAGTATCATCACCCTGGCATGTATATTCGTCAGGGATACGCCCCATATTTTCAAAAACAGGTGAAGTAATCTGCATATTTTCCGTAACTCCTTTGAGCTCGATGGTATCCGAACTTTCAGACTTTGTCCAACGAAG
>JAGQKZ010000017.1 GCA_020429745.1 candidate division WWE3 bacterium
GGCTGAACAAAAGAACAAACAACTCATCGAGGTTCGCGGCGCACGTGTCCACAACCTTAAAAATATTGACCTTGATATCCCCAAGAATCAGCTCGTGGTGTTTACGGGCCTTTCAGGAAGCGGTAAAAGCTCCTTGGCGTTTGACACGATTTACGCCGAAGGGCAGCGTCGTTATGTTGAATCGTTAAGCTCGTATGCCCGTCAGTTTTTAGGCATGATGGAGAAGCCTGACGTTGACCAGATCGACGGATTAAATCCCGCTATCTCGATCGACCAAAAGACCGTCTCCCACAATCCTCGCTCAACGGTTGGAACCACAACCGAGATCTACGACTACCTGCGTTTACTTTTTGCCCGCATAGGACATCCCCATTGTCCTAATTGCGGTCGCGAGATTAGCGCGCAGACTCCGCAACAGATCGTGGACGCCATCATCAATCAGTTTAAACCCGCAACAAAGAACGCATCCGACGCGAGGGTGTTGATACTGGCTCCTCTCGTCAAAGACAGAAAAGGGGAGTACGGTGCTCTTCTAGACGATCTCGCGCGTCGCGGTTACACACGCGTTCGCATCGACGGCAAGATCTTCGACACCGACGATAACAAGATCACGCTCATTAAGACCAATAAGCACACGATCGAGGCAGTAGTAGATCGCATGGTGATAGACGAGAAGACCGATCGCACACGTGTGAGCAACTCAGTAGAGAAGGCGTTAAAGCTAAGCAACGGGACCGTCATCGTCTCGGAGATCCTCGACAAGTCACTCGACTTTCCAAAAGATCCAAAGGATTTCCAGGATCATCTGTTCAGTGAACGATTTGCCTGCCCGGACTGCAACATCAGCCTCCCCGAGCTTGAACCACGCAGCTTTTCGTTTAACTCTCCTCATGGTGCCTGCCCTGTTTGCGATGGAATCGGTACGCGTCTTGAGGTTGATCCCGCATTGATCATGAACGGTGAACTAACGATTGAAGAGGGCGGGTTCTTTCCGTGGGCACAAGCCGTTATGCACGATTCGCACGCCCGACGGTATCTCTTACGTATGGGAGAAAAGTACGACTTTGGTTTGGACACAAAGATTAAAGATTTGCCACAAGCAGCAATGGACGAGATCGTCGGCAACGGTTTGGCACCGACGATAGAACGCCGTTATAAAGAGACGCAGAGTGAGTCCGCGCGTGATTACTACCGCAAGTTCATGAACGAGACGATCTGTACGGAGTGCAACGGAACGAGACTAAAACCTGAGGTTTTGTCTGTTGATGTAGGTGGGTTGAATATCGCTGAGGTAACGGCACTAAGTATAGATGAGTTGGAGGAGTGGTTAAGTGGTTTAGATAGTTCGATGGTTAAGATGGTTGATGACAAAGCTAACAAGTTCGCGCGAGGATATTTAACCGAGAGAGAGAGTCAGATAGCAAAACCCATACTTCGCGAGCTGACAAGTCGCGTGCAGTTCTTGTTAGATGTAGGGTTAAACTACCTCAGCTTGAGCCGCACGTCCGGCACGTTATCGGGTGGCGAATCACAACGCATTCGTTTGGCAAGTCAGATCGGATCCGGACTAAGTGGTGTGCTTTACGTGCTCGATGAACCCTCAATCGGCCTGCACCCCCGCGATCACAGCAAGCTATTAACGACGTTGACGCATCTGCGTGATCTAGGAAACACGGTCATCATTGTCGAACATGATCAGGAGACGATGGAGAAGTCGGACTGGATCATCGACTTTGGGCCGGGAGCTGGCGTGCATGGCGGGCAGATTACTGCACAAGGGACGCCGGACGAGATCGCGAAGGACAAGAACTCAGTAACAGGCCACTATCTCTCAGGCAAGAAGGTTGTTTATCCACACGCTAACAAGCGCACACCCGACTTCGAAAAGGCATTAAAGCTTATCGGCGCTACCGAACATAACCTAAAGGACATCACCGTAGAGTTTCCACTGGGAGCGTTTACATGTGTCACAGGCGTTTCGGGCTCTGGGAAATCCACTCTTGTTTTAGAAACGTTATACAAAAGACTCGCGCTGGAAAAGTCACGAAGTAAGGTCACACCCGCTCCACACAAAGGTATGGAAGGCCTCGAGTTGGTCGACAAGGTAATCGAGATTAACCAAAGTCCGATCGGCCGAACTCCGCGCTCAAACCCGGCGACCTACACCGGCGTCTTTACCCCCATCCGTGAACTGTTTGCCAGTCTCCCTGAGAGTAAAGCCCGCGGTTACAAGCAAGGGCGCTTTAGTTTTAACGTCAAAGGAGGACGCTGTGAAAGCTGCCAAGGAGAAGGGCAGAATCGCATCGAGATGCAGTTTTTGGCAGATGTTTATGTGACGTGTGATGTTTGTGGCGGTTCACGTTTTAATCGCGAGACGTTGGATATTAAGTTTAAAGACCGAAGCATCGCGGAGATCCTCGATATGACCGTCGAAGAGGCTTTGGACTTCTTTGCCTCCGTTCCGAGCATCAATAGCAAGATCGAAACATTAATGGAGGTCGGGCTTGGCTACATGAAGTTAGGCCAACCAGCACCAACCCTGAGTGGGGGAGAGGCGCAACGAGTAAAGTTGGCTACGGAGCTAAGCAAGCGTTCCACCGGCAAGACGGTGTATATTCTGGATGAGCCGACAACCGGTCTGCATTTTGCTGATATAGACAAACTCCTGCATGTGCTTCATAAACTAGTGGACGAAGGCAACACCGTGATCGTCATCGAGCATAATTTGGATGTGATAAAAACGGCAGACTGGATTGTAGATTTAGGGCCAGAGGGCGGAGACGCTGGCGGCAAGGTTGTATTCACTGGAACGGTTGATGAGATAGTAAAGGACGAGTATTCTTACACCGGAGAGTATCTAAAGCGGTTAAAAGGGTAATAGGTTTTGGCAGACCCGGCCCGCCACTGTGTAAAACGAAGTTAAACTACAAGGCGGGGTTGAAAGTTAGTATTCAGTGATTAGTAACAGGATACACTTCACTTCTAATATTGTCGGTAGTAAAATATCTTTGGTGACACCCACACATTTCTAAAGTTTCAATCTTCTATAAGGAGGATGCGATGTCTCGTCTGCTACGTTTACCAAAGGTTGTACGACGTGTTCGGACATACTTCGGACAATGGCGTTGTAATTTCAATGGCTGCAACAAAATGAATCCTGGTACCATGGAAACCTGCGGGCGTTGTGGAGCATCGCGCAGTCTTCATGGTGTTGAGGTTTAAGCCTTTGCGCTTGTTACCACATAGGAGCCGGCCCGAAATGGTCGGCTTTTTTCATTCAAAGTATACGTAACGTGATGGCGACAACAGTCACAACTTTTTAACTTTTCAACCAAACAACCCCACTATCCACTCCCAGATCTTTCTCCAAAGCGGTAGGTTGTCGTAATCGAAATCGCCTATCCAAGAACTAAACGTAATGCCGTCTATCTGAGACGAGTTCGACAATGTTACGTTGACGTCTTTCGTCGCAAACTCGTCGTCTTTATAAACCCCCGCCGGGTGCGGACGCTGCGAGCTTAATCCCTTAACTGCAAGGATAATATGTTCGTCGTCGAAGTTGTTTAGATAATCGCGCTTCGTGGTTGAACCCCAGGTAGGGTCGATATTTATCCAACCCTTGTCTGGGTCGTAATACTGCACCCAAGCATGTAACACATCGCTCACTGTTGGCTGCAGCAATGCCTCATCGTCATCGGTATACGCATATCCATCGACCTCACGCGCCGGTATTCCCATCGCACGCAGCATAGTTACCGTAAGATCAGTGTATTCCATGCAGACCGACGAGTCCTTGTTTTGTAGTGCAGCGAGCGCTCCCTTTCTTGAAATCGATCCATCGTCATTAACCACGGCGTCATAATGCAGATTTTGCGTGACAAAGTCGTAGACGTCTTTGACGCTGCTCATGCCCGCGGTTAACTCGGTCAACTCCGGTGCGTAAACCTCCCAATAAACATCAGGCAGCAGATACGGTGCGTAAACATCAAGCTTAGCGTCGATGTATGCCGAACTACTTACGTCGATCTTTATCTGCCCTTTAAAAATGACCGTCTTCTTCTCACCCTTTCTTAATTTGTAATATCCAAGCACGTTCCCGTCGGTATCCGTTGTAATCCGGTCAGGCTTTGGCGAGATGTTCTCCACAAAGACCTCCTGATACGGCAAAAATGAACCCGGGAAGGTCACCTCAAACTCTCCGGAACGATCGGTAAAGTTTTCGATATGATACGTCAGCTCGGTGTTGTAGAGCTGGTAGTCGCCGAACTTGATTCGCAACTCGCTGGATGCATGATCGGAGGCGTTAAAAATGTAGACGTTTTCATCGCCTTCCTCGCGAATACTATCTACCGGGATCGAGCTTGATTGTATCTGGCGCCACGATTTTGGCACGTAGATCTCAAACCACTGCTGCGAGACAAGCGACTTGGCATCAGGCTGGACGATCGGAATAACCACCTCATGAAGAACACCTTGCTTTTTTACGATGTCTTCAACCTTGTACAAGATCTTAAACAGCTGTGAGGCCTGATACTCTTCAAGGCTCGCAAACTTAACGCTTAATCGTTGCGAATCGAAGTCAAACTCCAGCGGACGATCGTTCGCAACGACCCGTGCATCAATCACGCGTGCGTTCTCTAAAAGCATCGTATAACTTGATGGATAGTAGTCGTCCTGTAAACCGTGGATGCTGATATCATGTTCAACGCTCGCATAAGTGTAGGCGCTGAAATGGTATGTGCTTCGAATCGTACTCTCAAACAGAGGTTCATCAGCCGCCAAAACACCTCGCGCACAAAACGCAACAACTACGAGGCAGGATAATAACAAAACGGTTAAGCTTGAACGCTTCATTTCGTAAGCCAATACAAAAATGTACTGACGACACTAACCGAAAAGGCGGCAATAACTAACGTAACAAATCCGGGAATCTCGATGGGCGCTATCAGGAAGGTAGTGTTGCTGATGCCGCTAAACCAGAACGAGGTGATCTTTATGTAGTGCAGCCAATGCTCAACAGCAAAGAGCGCCACTCCATTGACGATTATGCTAAAGATACCAAGCGTCGCGATCTCCACTGGGATCGAGATTATCTTTAGGATCGGTTTTAGTATCAGCCCGGTTGCAAATATCAAACCAACAACCTGAAGATACTCAATGATATTTCCGATGAACACCATACCTGGGATGATGTAGAAAACAGCGATGACGGCAACGGCGGTGATTAAAAGCCGAAGGATTAGTTTGCGGATCATATTCTAATAATAGCGCATTGGATGGTATGTTAAAAGGTTAGAAGGTTACAAGGTTTTAAGGTTTAAAAGAGATAAGGTTTGAAAGTTTAAGCGTTAGCATCTTCTTGCATTCTACTACTTCCCAACCTTTCAACTTTTCAACCTTATAACCTTCTAACCTTTAATCAACCTCTCCGCCCTGAGTTTTTTATGATACCTCTGCGCGAATCGATGCGCCTCATCGCGCACGCGTTGAATCAGCTTTCGCGCCGCCGAATCTTTAGCTAGTAGTATCTCATTGTAATCAGACTCTTCGTCAACTATTTGATCGTAATCCTTTGGTTGAATAATCGTCTCAACCCGTTTTGCCAAACCGAAGTAGGGGACGGTGACCTCAAACTTCTGTAATACCTGACTTACCGCCGCAACCTGACCTTTGCCGCCATCGATGAGAATAAGATCCGGCATGGCGTCCTCGCTTTTTATGCGTCGTCTGATAACCTCCTGCATCGCGGCGAAGTCGTCGGGAAGCTTATTGCGTTTGATCTTATAACGCCGGTACAACTGCTTAAAAGGCTCACCGCCCAAGAATGTCACTCGTGATGCAACGGTGTTTTCCTTGCCGAGATTTGAGATGTCGTATCCTTCAATTACTATCTGTAAAGGATCTTTTGTTAACGGAAGTCCCAAAACATCGAACAACTCCGTGATCTCGTTCGCCCGAACATCATCGATAAGATTCGGATTTTCTAAGTATGCTCCTGAGCCGCGAAAGTTTTGAGTAATATAATCTATCTGGACCAGCGTGTCACGAAAACCAGCCGCCGATTCATAATCCTGGATCTTTGATGCGCTATTCATCTTATTAATCAGTTGTTTTTGTACTTGCGAGCGCTTGCCTTCGAGAAAAAGCAGCAACCGGTCGATCTCATGCCAGTAGTCTTTTAAGCCGAAACTATCATCACAGATCCCCGGGCAAAGATTAATGTGCGAGTAGAAACAAGCCTTGCCTGCGCGTTTGAGTTGTTGCCTTGATGAGTACTTGCACCACGGAAAGATTCTTCGCATCGCTTTTAAAAGATTACGCACGGTGTTTCCTTGTGGAAAAGGGCCGAAATATATTGCGTCTTTATCGTCTGTTTTTCTGCTGGTCGTAACAAAAGGCCAGCGATCTTCAGCCACCGTTTTTGTTATTCCACGACGTCGACGGTACTTGGCGTTTTGAATCTTGATGTAGACGTAAGTCTTGTCGTCTTTACCGATCGTGTTGTAAAACGGCTTATGTTTTTTAATGAGTGAAGCCTCCAGTAACAACGCCTCGATCTCGGACTCCGTAACGATGTGCTCGATATCACGGATTAACAAGACGAGCTGCGCTGTTTTTGGAAGCAGGCGGTCATAGTTTGCAAAGTAACTCTTCACGCGATCACGAATACGCACCGATTTTCCGACGTATAAGATCCGCCCTTTTGCATCACGATAGATATAAACACCTGGCGAAAGAGGCAACTTATCGATCTTTTTTTGCAGGTTTTTATTTACCTTCATATCCAAATTTTACATCCACGTTACCAATTACGAATTACTGGTTACTAACTACTATTTACTCATTACTAGTTACTAGTTACTTAAAACTATTCACCAATCACTAATCGCCATTACCCGTTAACTAAAACTCAACGACTTTGCTATAATTGTTGGTGCTATGTCGATCGTTTTAAATATCGTACAGATAGTGATCTCTGTAGTCTTATTGGCACTAATACTCATTCAGAATAAAGGGGTAGGGCTTTCCGGGACCTTCGGTGGTGGTGGCGAGGTTTATTTTGCTCGACGTGGCGCTGAAAAGATCGTTTTTGTATTTACAATACTTGCCGCTGTGGCCTTCATCGGTGCTTCAATTGCGAGCGTTGTACTTGCTTAACATGAGATCACGTCGATTTATATCGCTTGTGGGTGTTGTGTTAGTCGTTGTAGTTGCGAGCTACGTTATCACCTCTAAACTTATCAGCGCTATTCAGGGTATCACATCAACCACTACCTACGCCGTTGTCGGTCAACCGGGAACTTTCAATCCGTTACTCGCTCGAACCGACACGTTCGACCTGGCGATGAGCAAGATCTTGTATCGTGGCTTAGTGACCTTCGATGCCAAGATGCAGCCGCTGGGTGATCTAGCCGAGTCGTGGACGATCTCAGACGACGCAAAGATCTACACCGTTACGATAAAACAAGGACAAACCTGGGACGACGGCGAACCGATCACGACTCAAGACATCGCCTACACCTACAACTTCATCAAGCAAAACGAGCAGATTAAGTTACACTTTCCGTTCGTCGATGGTGTGGACGTCAACATCGTAAATAACGAGAAGGTCGAGTTTGTTCTGGACGAGGCTTTCAGTCCGTTTTTGTCGATACTACAGCTTGGTATTCTGCCGAAACACATCTGGGGTGAGATGAATTTAAGCGCCTTTACAAGCTCCAAATACAACCTACAGGCCGTGGGCTCAGGCGCATACAAAGTGTTGAGCATAACGGCCGACAACGACGAGATTCAAGAGATGGTCCTCACGCCAAACAACGGTTCCAAACAAACGCTTGTATTTAAGTTTTTTGATCAAGAGAGCGAGACGATTACGGCGTTTAAGTTAGGTGATGTTGACGTCCTATTAAACGCTGGCGACAAGGCAACGGAAACTCTTTCGTCCTGGCCCAACGTCAACTTAATCAGTTCAAGCGTTTGCGGCGAGACGGTTACGATGTTTATCAATCAGGAGTCAGACCAACGTGTAAGCGCAAAGGCCGCGTTCCGCGATGCGCTGTATGCCTTTATCGCCACGTCAAACACGCCTTTGCAGCTCAATGCGACCTCACTGCCACGTCAACACTGGGCGTTTACCGATCCTGAAGTAAAAACTGAGATAACCCATGAAGAAGCCACCAACAATCTTCTGACATTTGCTAACGCCGACGCACCGTTAATCATCGGGATGGGACCGGACGATGTTGCACAGTCGTACGCCAACGAGTTATTAGAACAACTTCAAGGCGTCGGATATCCCGCCGAGACGAAGGAGATCGCACTCAATACTGCTGAAGGTGGAGCCTTAGCGTCGCGCGACTTCGACGTGGTGATATTTGCCCAGCAGTTTAGTCAGGACCCCGATCAGTATCAGTTCTGGCATTCAACGCAGACTGACATCACTAGCGGTGGCTTAAACATAAGCGGTTACTCGAACCGTCGGATGGACAAGGCATTGGAGGACGCACGGACATCGATCGACTTTAATGTGCGCAAAGATAACTACGCGAGTATGGAGTTAAGGTTGTTTGAGGACAAACCGGCGTTGTTTTTTGCCGCACCTTCGGTAAAAACTATTGCGAGGATTAATAAATCTCCGATCGTGGCAACGCAATGCATCTGGTCACCATCGGATTATTTGGTGGGGGATAGTAATTAGCGATCAGTTACTCTTTATCGGTTACGGGGAATTTGTAATCAGTAATATTTGGCTTTATCTAGACACTTTTTAACCTTTTAACATTTCGACCACACCGTCTGAGCTTTGCTAGTCAGGCGGGCAGGCCATACAACTTCCTTACATCCGAACATTGCAACCTTGAAACCTTTCATCTTTCAGCCAGTTCCTGCTAAAATAGGGTAGTTGTGCCCTTGTAGCTCCAAGTTTGCCCAAGAGCAAACTCAGCGTTAGGTGAATTAACAAATTTGTGCGCCCGTAGCTCAACTGGATAGAGCGTCGGTCTTCGGAACCGGAGGTTAGTGGTTCGAGCCCACTCGGGCGTACCAAGTAAATTGTTAATTACGGAACCAAAGGTTGCAGGTTCGATCCCTGCCAAGGGTACCAGTCGTTAAGCTGCGCTTAACTAACTGAGAATACGTTGTATTCTCAAACACCCAAATGGTTATGAAGGTTAAATTTAATTACGGGACCGGAGTGTTGGTGTAATCATTCACTTCGGTGAATGATTAACGAGCAACCACCCGGGCGTACCAGGTACCATACGATACCTGGCGCAGCCAGAGAGTATGGGATCTGAGTCAGGTGCAGACTTGTACCCGGCCAGAAGCACGCTGCCGTGATTAAACAGTGAGTATTGTCGATTAAAGCCCGGGTATTCCTACGTAAATTCAAATTACAGAAAGCTTGGAGGAAAACTGTAGAAATATTTTGAAACTATTTATTCTGCTTCAATAGAGTGAGCGTATCTGACTTGTATTTTTCAACAATGATTGGGATATGCTCTTAATCTCGATTCAGCCTTAAGCTGTTCAACACAACCGAAACAGAGCTGAACGCCATCGCTGCGCTCGCAATAATAGGGGAGAGTAAGATTCCCAAAAACGGGTAGAGCAAACCGGCTGCCACTGGAATGCCGATTATGTTGTAACCAAATGCCCAAAATAGATTCTGTTTAATTACGGAGAGCGTTTGCTGCGAAATCTTAATCGATTCCACAAGTTTCTCGAGCGAACCGTTAAGCAGAACTATGTCGCCGGTCTCAATCGCAACGTCAGTACCTGTTCCCATCGCTATGCCAATATCCGATTGTGCCAGTGCCGGAGCATCGTTTATGCCATCTCCCACCATAGCGATAACAGCGTTTTCGCCTAACTCCGATTTTAACGCCTTAATTGCATCCGACTTCCCCGTCGGCAAAACACCTGAAATAACTCTGTTAATGCCGAGTTGTTGTGCGATATTCTCGGCTGTTTTATTCGAGTCGCCCGTTAACATTACCACCTTCGCTCCCAAATTATTAAGCTTACTTATAACATCATGCGCATCGGGCTTAAGCTCGTCCGCAATTACAAATATTCCGATTGCTTGTGTATCTTTCCCAACCAAAACTACGGTTCCACCTTTACTGCTTAGCTCGTCGATCCTACGTTGTAGATCGTTTGATAATTCTATCTGCTTTTCTTTCATGAGCACCGCGTTGCCTATGGAGTATGTGTTACCACCTACTAACGCGCTTACACCTTTGCCTTCGACATTACTGAAGTTTTCTATCTGGTTGCCCGGCAATCGTTTCAAGCCTTTTCTCTCGACGTACTCAACGACAGCATCAGAAAGTGGATGCGATGACATATTTTCGATTCCTGCAATAATTGGGAGTATTTCCTCCTCAGAACTTTCATTAAGTTGATGAAATTCATTAACCGTCGGTTTACCAAAAGTTAAAGTACCTGTTTTATCGAATACGATAGTGTTCACCTTGTGCATAATCTCCAGTGCCTGCGCATCCTTTACGAGGATACCTGATCGCGCGGCCTTACCCGTACCCACCATTACCGCTGTGGGAGTTGCCAGACCAAGGGCACAGGGGCAGGCAATAATTAGCACCGTAGTAGCAATATATATACCGAGCTGTAAAACATTCACATCAGTACTGACCAACCCAAGCGAGGGTGCGATCGTTACCCAAAACAAAAACGATAATCCTGCCACGACGATGACTACCGGAACGAACACTGCCGAGATCTGATCCGCCATCTTTTGTATTGGGGCCTGTGTTCCTTGAGCCTCTTCCACGACTTTGATGATCTGAGCAAAAAGTGTGTCCGCACCAACCTTTTCAGCAACAAAGATAATGTATCCTGAACGGTTGATACTTGCGCCCAAAACACGATCTCCCGCTTGCTTGCTAACGGGCAGAGGTTCACCTGTCATCATCGATTCATCAACGCTCGACGTCCCTTCGATTATTACCCCATCAACTGCTATCTTTTCTCCAGGGCGAACCACGATATGATCTCCCACCTTAACTTCACCAATCGGTAGGCGAATCTCGTTGCCGTTTCTAATCACAACAGCGTCCTTTGATTGCATATGCAGAAGTTTCTGTATCGCCTGACCGGCTTGTGCCTTGGCTTTGGCTTCCAACAATCTCCCCAGGAGTATGAAGAACGTTATAAAAACACTCGCCTCAAAAAACACGTTTAACGTACCACCGCCAAAATTACCCAAAAGTTTTGGCAAAAATGTCACAACGGTAGAATAAATCCAGGCGGTAAATGTCCCAACCGCAATTAGCGTATCCATATTCGCAGTCTTCGATTTCAGTGCACTCCATGCGCTTGTGAAAAACTGACTGCCTCCTATAAACAAAATCGGGGTTGCGAGGACAAACTGTATGAGATTTAACACATCAATCTCGTAGTTAAACTGCTCCAAGTTAACCACGCCGAGGTTCAACATCATAAAAGAAGGATTAAAAAACCTCACGAACATAAAGATCATCAAAGCGACAAATGGTAAAAGACCAACACCAACGAGCATCACCTTTTTCGTTAACCCATCAAGCTCATTCTGCCTTAGCATGCTTGCGTGGTCGTGATGTACACCCTCATGCGATGCTTCCATCTTATTTGACGAGGCCATCGAGGTTGCAGGTTCCATGACCATTCCATCAGATTGTTGAACAAGACGATAGCTGCCAGCGCTCTCAACAGCTGCGGCGATCATTTCCGTCGACGTGACCTTCTCGTCAAACTCAACTATCATCTTTTCTGTCGCAAAGTTAACGTTCACGCTCGAGACGCCATCAACCCCAGAGACCATCTTCTCGATTAGCGCCTTACAGCTCGCGCAGTGCATTCCGATGATCGGATAGATATTTTTCATAAATTAATTTAGGTAACCTTAATTACACCGCTAACCATTCCCATCCAGCAACTAAATTTATATGTACCTGGTTTTTGCGGCGTGAACTCCTTCACGTTTACTCCCGGATTGAGAGGAAAGTTACCACTAAAGAAGTCGCGAGCAATAAGTACGTTCGTGCAGCCGGAAGCACCAGTGTTGTTGACCTCCCAACGAACCGGAACACCACTCCTTACAGTAAAACTTGTTGGTGAATATCCCGATCTATTTGCTACCATTTTAATTACCTGAACATTTTTAGATCCGTCTTCAACTGCTTGTGTGCTACTACCAGGATTAATAAATGATGAAACATCGGTTAAGCTCGGTAATCCCGCTGCGTTTAGTTGAGCGTTCAACGTAAATATGGCGAAAAACAACACCATTATTCCTGCCACAGTGTTAAATCGATTTGACCAGATTTTGTGATTAGAAAAACCGATGGAGACAATGCTGATAAACGACAAAGAAAGCATCGTTCCAAAAGCGAACGAAAACATGTTAATGGCACCGACAACAAAACTCCCAGAAGTAATCGAGGCAATGAATGCAGTAAGTGTCATTCCGCATGGCAGTAAAAGGGAAGCAGCTCCAATGGACAATGGCCCGAATTTGCCTTTGTTATCGGTAGAGGATTCGCTTACCCTAAACCCAACTCCACTCGGTAAAGCTATTCTGATCTTTTTAGCCCATGAAACATTCAACATCTGCAACCCAAGAACAAACATGACTGATGATACAACTACAGTAATAACTGGTGTAGCTTTTGTAATCGTTTCCGTTATTGAAGCACCTACCAAAGCTAACACACCACCGGCTAATGCAAACGCAATTAGTCGCCCTGTGTAAAACATCACATGCGGGACCGCTGCGCTCAATCTACTGCCCTGTGAAGCATAAATCTTATTCCAAGACTTTGATAGCGATAGCAGTACGCCTCCAACGAGGGCTGCACATGTTGAAGCTCCTGCGACAAGACCAAAAAGAAGGTAGACTAACGGGCCTGTATCTGAGCTCACCATCACCCTTGACGCTATTCCGCTACCACTTATCAAGTAAAAAGCCGCAACCAAAACTAAAACGACGAGGGATGTTCCTAAGAACTGTTTCATCTTAGCTGGGTTGTAGAATATGCCACCGTTTTCAAAGTATATTAACGATCGTTCAGAATCATCGTCTTTATAACCTAAAGTGTAACCATACTCTGCGAGGGCCTTATTTAGCCTTTTTAAGTCTGGATAAAGTCCTTTTTTGTGCGTGATAATTACTTCGCCGCTTGAAGTTGACGCATCAACAGACAGAACTCCTTCAATCGTTTCGAGCGTACTCTTGATCATGATCTCACAAGCGGCACAGTGCATTCCTTCAGCAAACAACTTAGTTCGTGTCACGTTCTGCTTCTGTTTTTTATGTTTCTTGCCCATCTTTATTTGTACTCAAAAAGTTTTAATAACTCCTCTTTCGATCGAGTCTCATCACCAGACTTAATCTGATCAACGACACAGTGGCTTAAGTGATCTTCGATTAGTACCAGATCAATTTTTTGCAGAGCTTTTTGCACTGCACGCGACTGGTGAACTACATCCAAACAATACGCATCGTCCTCAACCATCTTTACAATCGAATCAATGTGTCCTTTAGCGATCTTTAGACGATGAATCACTCTCTCTTTTGCGTTTTTCTGTCGATGAGTCGACCGGGTTTGCGAACGAGTAGTCTTTGAACCGTATCCCCCCATGGGGGATAGTGTGACACTTTTTAAATGTATAGTCAACCATCTTTTTATTAATGTGTTCTAGTAGGTAGACATCGTGTAAAATAAGATTTAGAAAACTGCCGATGCTGCGTCTAAAACACGAAGACAATGTTATTGCTTACTTCTCCATGGAGATCGGTCTCGATCCCGAGATTCCTACCTATGCCGGTGGTCTTGGCATCCTGGCAGGCGACACACTGCGTTCGATGGCTGACTTAAACATCAATGCGGTTGGAGTCACTCTTCTTAGTGAGACCGGTTACTTTAAACAAGATCTTGACCAGGGCGAGCAAACCGAAGAGTATGTTGACTGGAACTACGAGAGATACTTAAGCCCACAGATTCCTACCGTTTCCGTTATTACACAACAAGGCGAGATATTCGTTCGCATCTGGGAGTACAAGATGACGGGAATTCACGGGCACACCGTCCCGATCTACTTTCTAGATACAAACTTCGAAAAAAATACTCCAGAATACAGAAAGATCACGCAACGACTTTACCCGACTAATCGCGTTTACCGACTTCTGCAGGAGGTAGTATTGGGAGTAGGCGGCTACAAAGCGCTTGAAGCGTTGGGTTACGAACCAACCGTTTACCATTTAAACGAAGGACATTCTGCGTTCTTAACGTTAGAGTTCTTAGATCGCGTCAGCAAAAACGCCAATATAAAAGATCCGTTTGAGTTCGTGCGCGAGCGATGCGTGTTCACTACACACACACCGGTTCCGGCAGGGCACGACACCTTCCCGCGCGCACAGGTTCAGCTCCACGTCGAAGGGTACGAGTTTTTAAAACAACTTCCTCAGGTTTTTTTTTTTTTTTTCAACTTAAATATGACACATCTAGCTTTAAGCATGAGCATTAAGGTCAACGGTGTCGCAAAAAAACACGCCGAGTTTTCACAACAGATGTTCCCGAACTATACGATAAACGCCATAACAAACGGCGTGCATCACGCGTTTTGGACGTCGCCCGCAATCCAGATGTTGTTCGACGAGTTCATTCCCGGCTGGTACGAAGATCCGTACGCACTCCACGCCGCGCTCACGATTCCAACCTATCGCATAGAACAGGCGCACCAGGAAAACAAGATGGCGCTTTTTGAGTATGTGAGGAACGAGACTGGGGTCATGCTTGATCCGAACGTTTGCACAATCGGTTACGCCAGACGCATCACCCGCTATAAACGCCCCGACCTGCTTTTTTACGATCTTGACGAGCTAAACAGAATCGCCGAACAACACCCCATACAGCTTATCTTCGCCGGTAAAGCACACCCTGATGATAAAGTCGGTAAAAGCATGATTAAGGAGATCATGTCGTTGCCGAAGAAACTAAGCGACAACGTAAAGTTAGTATATCTTCCAAACTACGACATCAGGCTGGCCAAGCATGTTATTCCCGGTGTTGACGTATGGCTAAACACGCCCAAGCGCCCACTTGAAGCCTCTGGAACGAGCGGCATGAAGGCATCACTTAACGGCGTTCCCAACTTAAGCGTGCTTGATGGGTGGTGGCTTGAAGGCCACATCGAGGGTATCACCGGGTGGTCGATAGGGCCTAAACCGGCGTTAAACAAAAGCGGTGACATCGTTTGTGTCGATTGTGACGACAGCGACGACCTTTACTACAAGTTAAACGACACAATTCTGCCGATGTATTACGACAACAAGGAAGAGCTTTCGATGATCCGCCGTTGGTGTATTGCGCTCATCGGCAGCTATTTTCATTCACACCGCATGGTGGAACAGTACATCGTCAAGTCGTATTTGATGTAGAAGGTGGGGATTAGTAATACGGAGCAAATATCTAGTGATAAGTAATATCGAAGTTGAAGGACCAAACAGCTTTTTGACCTTTTATCATTGTAACTTTCCAACCTCATAAACCCTGCAACTTTTTAACCTAAAATACACACCACCTATTCATTGACTGCAAGTTAATCATTGAATATCATTATTCCAGCCTGTCTAGCATGATAAGTCGGTTAGATGGGCTACTTATTGGCCGATTTAAAGGTTGGAGTTTAATGTTAAGCTTCGACCGCAATGAGCGAACCCACCTCGTCGCGCATAAGTGCGACCCAAGCCACCATCTTTTTACATACTTTAACGGTGCCATGTGGTGGGTTTCTCGTACAAGTAGTTTATTTAGAATGTATAATTTAATAACTTTAGGAACCAAATCTTTCAGGATAATTTGAATGCTTGCAGTCAAATTAATAAAATAGTTTTGAAAAAACTATTACGCCGCGGTGCTGAAACCGGTAGACAGGCTAGGTTCAGAACCTAGTGTTCGCAAGGACGTGAGGGTTCAAATCCCTCCCGCGGCACCACTAATTTCAACGAAGTTGAAATTTATAAGTTTCTCTGAAACTAGTCGATAAATGCCCTGCATTTAACTAACGTAGTTTTATACTAAAACTACATATTATGAACATCATCGATTTAAGTTGGCCTTCATTCAATAGGAACTACAGACTTAATATTATTTGAAACAGAAAATATTTATCCATACTAGAAAAGCAGAAGGCCCCGCCCTCCTATCTTGGAGTGCGGGGCCTGAGCGCCGGTTCGTTGTTTTTGGCCCTTGTTCCGATCAGGCCCTCCCCCGAAGGTGAGTCGGACCGGGCCCGGTGCCTCTTTCAAGGCTTTTTTCGCCCTCTTTCGAGGGCTATTGTCTTCGTTCGCTCATGATATTTGCCCTCCTCGGGCGGTGGCCCCGAATCCCTCGAGGCAGGGGACCAGACCGAACGATAAAGAGTCCTGCCACACTTTTTGGCATAGGTGAATGCGGCAAGAAGATACTGAGTATCAAAGATACTTCGTATCTCCGGCTCCTCCGATGAATGATCGATGAAGAGGAGCCTGGCCGGCAAGCCCACGCAGCTCAGCGGCGTGGCAGGAAGGAAAATCTCAACAAGGGCGGTTGCCCGGGTCGCGAGCCGTTGCCGTTCAGCGGCCTGCGTGACCTCGTCCCTTCTTGAGACTAGCCCTTACCTTAAGTAAAACCGGATGTAAACATCCGGCGCCTCCTTTCTCCCGCACATGGCGGGTGGATTTCCAAACGGGGAAGGGGGGACTCGCAAAGAGTCAGTCAATAGAAGACTTATAACTCACGAACAGTTCATGAACTAAAAGTCTTCCAAAGAGCACCAACCCAATGTAACAAACCAGTGCGCTATTAATGTACGAAAATTAAGCGAATTACAGCACGGCCCATAGTGTGCATAAATGAGGAACTGTCACTTTGATAACTGATTTACCAACCCCGAATACCTTTTCTGCGGTTTGTCGTTTTTGAGGGCGATAAACACCGCTTTTTTTTGCCCGACCAAGATCACTAGTTTTTTTGCACGGGTTACCGCAGTGTATAAAAGATTCCTTTGCAGCATGATGAAATGGCTTGTCACAACCGGCATTACCACAACTGGATACTCCGATCCCTGTGACTTATGCACACTCACGGCATAAGCGAGCGTGATCTCGCGAACCTCATCGTTTTTATAGATCACAGGTGCTTCTGATCGCAAAGCGCTGCTGGAGTAGGCAACCGACACCTCCAAATTCTCACCGTTTGTAACTCCGGTAATCACACCTACGTCACCGTTGTAGACGTCTTTATCGTAGTTGTTGCGAAGCTGCATAACGCGGTCACCCTCACGAAACACGGTGAAACCGACACGAATCTCGTTCTTTTTACTCGACTTAGGATTTAGTACGTTTTGAATCTGCTCGTTTAGCTCGGTGACCCCTGCTTTGGTTTTGTAAAGCGGAGCCATCACCTGCACATCATCTTTAGGAGAAAAACCGAACTCTTTTGGTATACGTTTTGTTACAAGACTGACGATCTCGTCGCGCACCTCTTCCAACTCTGATTTTTCAATAAAGTAAAAGTCGGTCGGATGCGGTGGCAACTCTGGGAAGTCACCGTGTTTAATCTTGTGCGCGTTACGAACAATAGCACTGTCTTGTGCTTGTCTAAAAATTGTATCCAGCTCAGTAGTAGGGAATGCACGTGAAGAGATAATGTCATGAAGGACGTTACCAGCTGAAACGCTCGGCAGCTGATCCGCATCACCAACGAGCAAAACATGTGTCCCTTCGTCGACGGCACGCATCAAGTGAAGCGCCAACGTTGTATCAAGCATCGAAACTTCA
>JAGQKZ010000018.1 GCA_020429745.1 candidate division WWE3 bacterium
CACCAACCACGATACGATAAGTAGTCGTGAGTTGCCATCTACCGAGCGCAAGATCGTGCTTGACTTCATCGATCCTGATCGTGAGTTTGAGTTTATTGAAAACGAGTCGAGCGCTGTCCGTCTGGCTTTGGCGCTTCATAACGATCGTGAGTTGATTAAAAAAGCTTTTGAGATGGCACTGGCACCGCCGGGTGCTTTCGTAATTTACTACGGAGATGAGATCGAGATGCAAAATGCAGTTTTCCCGAAAAAACCTGAGGATGCGCGAGTCTACGTGCGCGGGGAGTTTGACTGGGAGAGAATGCAAAAGATGCATGATGATCCGGACTCTGTGTATAACTTCCTGCGAACTACTATTAGTAAACGTTCTCACGCATAAGAAGCTTGACACAAAAAGCTTAATTTATTACGCTAAAAATGATGAAGCGTAAGTTGACTGTCTTTTTATCTGTTATCTCCATTGTTCTGTTTACACAGTTTGCTTATGCAGTGGAAGATCCTTCGCCGACTACGCGTTTAGATGCAATCAAAGACAGGATGGAGCAGAAAAAAGAGGAAGTTGAGCAGAAGGTTCAGGAGGTTAAGGACGATATACTGACTGCAGCCAAGGAGAGGTTTGGTAACCATATCGACAAGGTTCTCGATTACTTAGCAAACTTTGAGACGCGTCTAAAGGCCGATGTCTATTTGACCGATGCACAAAAATCTGCCGCCTCCGCTGATATCGCAGCTATCGTTTCGCAGGTTAAAGATTTATCGAGTCAGATAACCTCAAGTGAAGACAGGACCTCGTTCTCTGATCTGGCAGGTCAGGTGCGTGAGTTGTGGCAGCAGGCGATCGACGTGCACCGCAAGTATGTTGGTTTGCACCTAGTTGGTCACTTCGATAACTACTTTGAGAATTTGGAACTGGTTACTAATCGGGTTCAGATCCGCATTAATCTCCTCAGTGGACAAGGACTTGATGTTTCAACGCTACAACGCCAGCTGGATAGTTTTGACCAGTCGATCGCCTCGGCGAAGCAACTTGTGACTCAGGCAAAGGCGCAGTTTAATTCAATTATTCCTGGATCAGGTAACAGTGCAACTCTATGGAACACCGGTATGGCACAGATACGTGAAGCGAAGGCGATGGTTCACAGCGCAGTAGATGCCGTGCGTGAGGCGATCTTGACTATCCAAAACGAATATCTTGAACAATAACTATGCTTAAACTAAAATCACAAAAAGGATCGGTTGTTGAGTTTGTACTTCTGGGGGTCATGGTTGTACTCCTGGTTGGCGCGGTTTACTTCTACGCAAAAGGTAATAAGCAAGTTGTAACAAACGTATCGCCAACGCCTGTTGCGTTTGAATCTGACGATCTTTCGCCTACGCCGCTTCCAAGCATCGCAGAACTTAACACAAATAGTGGAGACAGCAGTCTCGATGCGACTGCCAATGATTTAAACACACTCGTAAAAGAGATGGATAGCCTGGACAAGATGGACGATGATCTGTCTTTACCTGAGGTAGACTTTTCTGTTAACTTTTAATTAATGGCCGCAAGTGACAAACTCGTACTCAAGAAAGACAACCTTCCCGCTCCGCCGGCGCTTAGAAAACTTGTTGGTCCCAGTTTTATCATCTTGGGACTTGGCCTGGGTAGCGGAGAGGTAATACTGTGGCCGTATCTTTCAAGTCACTACGGACTTGGCATAATCTGGGGAGCACTCATTGGGATCACGATCCAGTTTTTCATAAATATGGAGGTTGAGCGATACGCGCTTATCTATGGCGAGAGTATCTTTGTTGGTTTTGTGCGTCTGTTTAAGTTCCTGCCTCTTTGGTTTATCCTTTCGACGTTTCTGGGTTTTGGGTGGCCGGGAATCGGACTTGCCGGGGCGACGCTTATCTCTACGATCCTCCACATTGAAAGCGCAAGGTACGTTGGAGTTGTTATATTTGTCGTTATCGGGCTTATCTTAACCCTCGGTAAGGTGCTTTATAAAACCGTTGAGTCGCTGCAGAAGTTTCTGATCTCGATCGGTGTGCCGTTCATATTTTTGTTAACGCTTTATCTAAGTAGTAAAACCGACTTTGTCGAACTGGCTAAAGGACTGGTCGGCCAGGGAGACGGCTTTACATTTTTGCCGGAGGGGATCGTCTTGATGACGTTTCTGGGAGCGCTTGCATATGCCGGTGCCGGTGGAAACCTGAATCTTGCTCAATCGTTTTATGTGCGCGATAAAGGTTACGGTATGGGCAAGTTTGCCGACAAGATACGCGGACTTTTCAGCGGTGACGCAGATCATCAAGAGGTTAGTTTGAGCGGCACGACCTTTGAGCCGACCGAAGAGAACGTTAGTAACTTTAAAAAATGGTGGAAGGTAGTAAACGTCGAACATGCGATGATCTTTTGGTTTCTCGGCTTGTTTACGATGCTAATGCTCTCTCTACTTGCTTACACAACGGTTTTTGGGAGTGGTGAAAGCGCAGAGGGGATAGGTTTTGTTATTAAAGAGGCGTCTTACATCGCTTCACGTACACTACCGTTTTTTGGAACGCTCTTCCTGTTGGTAACGGGAGTTATGCTCTCGGCGACACAGCTTACCGTTCTTGATTCGACAAGCAGGATCATGACGGAAAACGCGTTACTTTTAAAGCCGGATAAAAAGTTCAACGTTTCAAAGATCTATTATCTAATATTGTGGGCGCAGATAATGTTTGGGATCGTGGTTTTTATGCTCGGTTTCGATCAGCCTCTGATCTTGATAACACTCGGTGCGGTCTTTAACGCCTTTGCTATGTTTGTCTACATCGGACTAATCCTGTTTATGAACAATAAGGTTATCGCCAAGGAGATGCGACCGAGTATCTGGAGAAATCTGGCGATGTTGTTCGCCTTTGTCTTCTTTGGGTTTTTTAGCGCTCTAACGATCTGGCAGTTTTTAAGTTAAAGATCGGTATTTAAGTAACTTATGATCTCGGTCCAGGTTGTGACGGTATGGTCTGCCGCCGACATGGCAAATTGATCACCCACAAACGAAAATCGCAGGCCAGGTGTACCGGCACGTATAAAGTTGACGTCGCCGCGTGCGTGACCAACGGTGACAACACGGTCGAACGATCCGAGTTGCGCCAGATTTTCTACAATACGCCCTTTTTCTACATCGCCGATGATAAGGTGTGCACCTACGATTACGCCTTCGGGATTGTATTCCATCTCGTTGGAGAAGACGTGTAGGCGTTTTGCTGCACCTATGGACTCCAAGGCTTTAGTTATCGCACCCTTGATGCCGGATGAGACGATAACGGGGAAAAATACTGGGTTTACCATTAGATTTTGCAGAAAAGGTTTGAAGGTTGGGTTCCATTGAACCGTTGTAACCTTCTCATCTATCATTTTGTAAAACTCTTCTTTGGTCAGATCAACGTACTCGTTGAAGTGATCGGCGATGTCGTAGATGTTGTCTGTGTTATACGTATTTTCTGCCTTTTCAGCTCTCTGACTAAATGCTTCTGTAATCATCTTCGTCAGATTGTTTTTGGTTGCCATCTCATCAAAGCTCATCGCTACAAGAAACTTCTGCGTTGGAAGTTTGCGGCTTACCAACAGGCCGATGTTCTTTTGGATGCGCAACATGTTGGAGGCAACGAGATCGTCGACCTGGCTTTGGGACGCTTTGTGGAGTGCGGATTGATCTTCTCCCATAATCTATTAATACTACATGATGAGTAGAGTTAATTGAAGCTGAAGTTAGTAATCATTGATCGAGTAAACGGATAACTTCGAATACGGTTGTAGTGACGATTTAAAACGTCTCAAGCCAACTATCCCAAGGTCTTGCTCAAAGTCGATAAGTTTCTGGGCTTTATGAAACCTTGCCATCTCTACAAACAGATACTCGGAGACGCCTTTTACCTCGTTATTAGTTCTAAAAAAGTGGATTAGTACCGTTTCTTTTGCTATAACCTCGGTAACGACAAAGCCGAGAATTCTATCGCCTTCCGTAAGTTGTAGGAAATCGACGTCTAACTTATCGGCAAACATTATTGTCTTTTCCAATGCGTCAAGTTCAATAATCAGCGATTGTCTTGTTAACTCATCGACGGCAGCAGCATTTTTGACAAACAGTTCATGCGCGAAGTCCCAGATTTCGTTACGCTCAGCGTCTGCTACTTTTGTAAGTTTCGCGTTGTGTTCCTTCTTAAACTGCCCGATCTTTCGTCTAATATTAGCGTACTGTGATCCTTCGAGCTTTATCGTGTTTGCAATGCTGTAAATGTAATCGCTGTTGTCCTCGTCAGGTTCATAGTTTAGTATCGGATGTGGGTACAGGACGATCGGGGAGATGTGTTTTCCAATCAGATCCTTCACTAACGCTGCTTCATCATTTGTCGGAGCGATTAATAGGTAGTTTGTTCTCTCAGTCCCAAGCTCGGTCTGTTTAAACACGAGCGCGTCTTTGTAGGAGCTGATCTCAGTGTCGTTATCGTTATCGAGAATAAAGAGATTCGTGAAGTTTGTTGCGGAGTGGTTACTGTCGTGTTTGCCATTGAATCTATTGACTAACTCCTTGTGTCCTAATGACAAGGGCATAAAGTTAGGAAACTCTGACACATCCATGTAGTCCATAACTTCATTATATTAGATCTTCCAAAAGAGTTTACTTGATTCTTAAAGTTAAATGCGCCATGATGGTGGAAAGAGATGAGGAAAAAATCTGCCGGCGGGTTTACGCTCCTTGAGTTTTTGATCGTTATCGGATTGATGGGAATCCTTATCTTAATCGTCACGCCGCAACTGTTAGACTTTAATAAAAAACGCTACCTGACCTCGGTGGCAGAAGACCTATCACAAGCGTTCGAGCAGGCACAGCTGTTTGCGGCAAAGGGTGTGCAGACTGTACCCGGAGTATTTATAAAACATTACGAGGTCAGGCTTACGCGGGATAGCGGTGATGGCGCGGGTTATTATTCGGGTTATCAGATTGTGCGCGTCGATGAGAACGATAACGCAGTTCCTTTAGCCGTTGACGACAAAGAGTACTCATGCCCGGTGTGCATCTACTCGGCGAACGGTGCAAGCTTTACCTACCGTGTGCCCACCGGTCAGCTCGATAACTTAACAAACGATCCCGAAACGGTGAGTGTGTGCTATCCCGGCCTTGGTTCGTTTGATATTAACTTTGATTCGATCGGGAAGGTGAGTATAGAAAGCCTGGATGATGGAGTGTGCAGCTGTTCGTTGGTTAAATGTAGTCCATAAAGGTGTACAACCGTCGCGATGTTTCGTCTTATCGAATCGGCAACAAACCGTTAACGATATCCATCACGCCTAGCGTGCTTTTATTAAGTGTATCGGTCGCGTTGTAATTCTGTAGGTAACTCTGATACTGAGTCTCAGTGATGTAACCGGGAAGGCCGGTCTCTGAATCGTAGGCGTAGTAAGGAGTGTCGCTTTTAGCAGACGAACTTAACTTGGTGATAATGGCGCAATTTTCGCCGTCAGTTAAGTAAACAATCGGCTCGTTGTATGTCGAATCTAAGTAATCAAAGTAACCAGCACTCAGAAATCCCTCTTCTTCTAACGCGTTCAGATCGTTGGGATAAACACCGTAGTTTAATGTGTAATAAGATTCGACTGCCGTGGCGACCGCAGAGACGTTCGATATCGCTGCGCTATCGTTGGCTTGATCGTAGGAGGTCTGATACATCTGTGTTATAAAGTCCTCAAGTGGCGTTGCGCCCTCTGGGGCTGTGATGTTTTGCGGTAGGTTAATTTCGGAAAACTCTATCCCTAAACTAATACTGGTGAACGATGTCTCTGTCGTATCTAGGCCATTAGTGTAGGTAGAAACGAGCTCGATATTACTTGTTGCGCGAATGATCTGATTGGTTGACGAATCGATCCAGACATCGAGCATTAATCGCTGCACGTCTTTGAGATCGTCGAGGAGCTGTTGTTTGTCGTCGTCATTGAACGTCTCGCTTATCTTGTAATCTGGATAGGCTTGGTCCAACTTTGCGACGAAAAAGTCGATTAGATACGAAGCGAACGATTTCAACTCGCTCCCCGATTTGTCCAAAGCGATATGATGTGTGCTATACCCGTTAACAACCTCGTCGTCAGCTAAAGAAAAATAATCGTAATAATTATGGTCGAGCATGTAGGTAAAAAACTCTGCCGGTAGTGAGCCAAGATCAATGTCCGGTGCAAGGTCGGTTGTGTCTGAGTTCGCAACCAACATGCCACTTAGACCAGATACAGTTTCGCCGGCGTAATCGGTGCTCATCGAGAACCACGTTCCAACGTAGTCGTCGATATTTAGACCTAATTCAGACAGATCGTCTGTGAATGTGGTTGAAATGTCATTGACTCTGAAATAAAGAGATTTGTCGATAGTTAATAGATCGGCACTTGATTGAAGCGTTCCGAACTCAGAATCAACAAGTAACGAAATAGTATTGCTTGATTTTGGATTGTCTGTTTCCGATAAATCGTTTTTGCCATCTATCCGCACGGCGTAACTTTGGTTATCTGCAGATGAGTCGTTTCGCATGTTGAGCTGAATGTACATCGTTTGTGCGAACGACTTCATCTCGGCTGATTTTTCGAAACTCGTTATGAATATCTGCTCCAGATTGCGTGGCACCGGGAGTTTAGTTAACACCTGGTTTGTGGCAAGACGGACCTTCGTGGGAACAAAAGAGAAGGTTTGTGGTGCATACGCTGCGCCAAGAACAACACCACCTGTGGCACCGACGATAAGCAGAAACACTAAGATCAATAGCAGTAAATATTTAATTATTGATGGTTTTGTGGTCGGGCGTGACGCAATGACGGTGTTGTCGGCAGGTGAGGTCATGTTCAAAGCAGAAGGCGCAGTATTATCTTCCACTGTTTAACTATACTAGTTAGGCTGATCAGTGTCCAATGATGGACTTTTCTTCTTTACAAAGTCCGGAAATAAAGTTTGCTCTGAGATGTATTTGAATGCAAAGTAGTCTTTAGAGCAGAGGTCGAGAAGCTCATGCTCTTCATCATGTGTGATAGTATCACTTTCTACGTGGTGTATTGTCCCACGAGAGTAGGTAAACTTGTTGACACGTAAGGTTGGAACAATAATCTTGTTAAAGTAACCTGGGTGTTTTTGCGGGTCCGCTTCTCCCCACACGATCTTAGACCGTATGCCTTTTGATTCATTCCCATAAATTAGGTCGTGATTAAATTCAAGGGTTGTTGGGGTAGTTAGGTCTGGGTTCAACGAATTGATCAATCTCTGATAAGTTATCAGGTCACCGTACTCTGCAAACAGTTCGTATACCAGCGGCACTACAGACTTAATCTCTGGGTCGCTTGAATACTTGTTAAACAATAATGTCGAATGTTTTTGCATTCTAGCGTAGTAGTCAATGTTTAAAGCTGGTTCGTTGTCGTCGTCTAATACGATGTTGTTGAGTGACGCAACAGACGAAAACGGCGATCTCAACGTAAATATCACTGATATTCTTTCCTTAGGAACGCCTGCTTGAACTAAGATATCTATAGGATCGTAAAGTTCTTCGTCAAATATTGGACCAAACGTTTCCTTAAAAACTACATAGGGCGCATCGTTGTCTAAATCGGGTACATTGAGGATCGGATCTGGATACCTTAGTAGCTCTTTTATTGGTTGGAAGAAAGATAAACTGATCTCCGGGAGGTTGGCGAGTAAAATACCAAGGGCTGTAGTGCCGCCTCTTGCAGGTCCGGCGATAACGATAATATTGGGTATACTTCTATGGTCTTTGGGGATTTTAATTCGGCTAATAATCTCACCTAGATTAGTGAACCTTCCAGTCTCATAAAATAGGTTTTTTGCGGGTTTATTCCTTGTAGTCATGTCAATTGAGCATCACAATTATACGCGTTGGTGCAAGTTATGAGTACTGCATGTGCGAAAAAGTCACCAGGTTCAAAAAGGTTGTTTAGCATAGTATAATCACTTAGAGAATTATGAAGATATTCTTTATTGGATCAGCCAAGGATCGTACGTTGAGTTCAGACGTGAATAACCGTTACGAGGGTGTGGTGAAAAAGTTAAAAGCTTTGGGGCATACTGTTGAGGCTAGTCATGTGTTGGGACTCGATCTCGACGAAGAAGGTTTGACAGATGATCAAAGGGTTGAGTACTACAAAAAGTTGCTTGATGGGATCAATACGTGTGACACTGTAGTGGCTGATATCTCAAATGCGACTGCCAGCATTGGGCATCAGATTACAATCGCCTTGGAAAAAAACAAGCCGGTATTGGGTGTGACTGTGAGCGGAGTGCCAGAGATCTTCAAGATGCTGCAGAATGAGAATAATGTTATATTTCTCGAAGCTAAGAATACTGAAGATATACTTGCAAACCTTGAGGACGAGCTTCGGTACGTCAAAGAAGGTGAGGATATTCGCTTTAACTTCTTAATTCCACCGAGCATGGTTGATTACCTGGAGTGGATATCAAAAACGAAGCGTATTCCAAAATCGGTCTTTTTGCGCGACCTCATAACTCGCGAAATGGACAGCGACAACGACTACAAGAACCGATAAGTTCTCAAAATCGTTAGACGATTTACGACCGGTAGGTTCGCTCAATTCAGTCCAATAGCTTTTTTAAGGATCTCTAGGTCTTTATCTGAAGGACCGTTGCCATCAACGCCGGGTATCTCCATTATTAAATCTTTGCCTGCAAACTCAGGTCTGTTAAAGAGTGCTTGAAATCCGTTCTTGCCGATGAAACCTTCACCGTAGTTGGCGTGACGATCCTTATGACTCTCTAACTCACCCTGTGAATCGTTGACGTGGAAACACTCCAAATTAGCTAGCCCAACGTAATTTCTTAGATCGTCAACTAATTGTTGGAGCGAGACCGAATTTTTGTAGTCATAACCTTCCGCGAAGCCATGACACGTATCAAAACAAACCTTTACCCTTTGTTTGTATTCTTTCGGAACTTGGTTTAATACTTCACCTATCTCTTCGAGTGACACGCCAACTTTTCCTCCCTGCTGTACGGCGTTCTCCATAATAATATTTGTCTTCCCCGGAGATGCGTTTAAAACCTCAACCATTCCCTTCGCAACGCGCTTTAATCCTTCGCTGGTAGAGGTGTTTTTGTGACTGCCTAAATGAAAGATCACACCGTTTAAGTTTATGAGCTCACCGTTTTGCATAGTTTTTGCAAGCGCCTTAACCGACTTTTGGTACTGATCTTTGTCTGGAGATGCCATGTTGGCAAGATAAAGGGCATGCGCATAGGTTGCTTTTACGTTTGAGCCTTCCTGCGTCTTAATAACCTTATCTGCATCTTCTTCGTTAAGGGTGGGAAGATTCCATGATTGCGGACTGCCGATAAAAAACATCGCTACCTCAAAGCCAAACGAATCAGCCCGTTCTATAGCCTTGTCTAATCCTCCAGCTGCCGAAACAAATCCTCCGATTCGCATTTGTTGATAGTAAATAGAAAATAGTAATTAGTAAAGGGGGACGCATATTAGTTGCGGGCCTGCCCGTCACTGTCGCGCTAGCGTTCAGGGCAGGTTACTGGTTAGGTAATTATTATTGATGTGTTGTATTATAATTAGCAACGATGGCGAAAAAATCTTCCGGTGATGCACTCAAGACTTTGGTGCGTAAGGGTAAAGCTCGCGGATACCTTACTACCGACGAGGTACTTGAAGCTTTCCCTCAAGCCGAAAATCAGCTAGACGAACTCGACGATCTTTATGCGCAGTTAATGGACAACGGCGTTGAGGTCTTGGAGACTAAAGAGGAATCGGAGACCGAAACAAAGATCTCTCTTCATGAACAGTTAGATGCACTTGCTCGAAAGGTTCGCAAGCGTGCGTCGGACCCGGTGCGGATGTATCTTACAGAAATCGGCAAAGTCTCGTTACTTACCAAGGAGGAGGAGATAATGCTCGCCAAAAGAGTTGAACAAGGGGACGAGGCGGCGGTTGAAAAACTTATTCGCTCAAATCTTCGCCTTGTTGTTTCTATTGCTAAAAAATATCTTGGTCGGAATCTTTCCATGCTTGATCTGATTCAAGAGGGGAATATGGGATTGATGAAAGCGGTAAAGAAGTACGATTGGCGCCGCGGATTTAAGTTTTCGACCTACGCGACCTGGTGGATTCGCCAGGCTATTACCCGTGCTATTGCCGACCAGGCACGAACTATTCGCGTGCCGGTTCACATGATCGAGACGATCAATAAGTTCCATAGAATCTCCCGTCAGATGGCTCAGGAGTTAGGTCGAGAACCGGAGCCTGAAGAGGTTGCCAAGAAGATGGGACTTGATCCAGAGAAAGGACGTGAGATCTTAAAGATTGCTCAAGAGCCTACGAGCCTACAGAAAAAGGTTGGCGAGGACGACGACTCCGAGCTCGCCGACTTTATCGAAGACGAGATGGTGATGTCACCCGATGAGGCAGCAAGTGCTGAGCTACTCAAGGAGCAGATGCGTGAGGTGCTTGAGACCTTAACGCCGCGCGAACGAAAGGTGTTGGAGTTGCGTTTCGGTCTTGAAGATGGGCGCGGACGTACGCTTGAAGAGGTAGGTCGTGATTTTGGTGTTACTCGTGAACGTATCCGCCAAATCGAGGCAAAGGCTTTGCGCAAGCTTAAGCATCCAACCCGCGCACGAAAGTTGAAAGATTACCTTGATTAGGTGAGTCTTGTTTGCTTCGAAAATTTGTCCAGGCTTATTCCGGTCTTGTTTGTCTTACCTTTAACTCTTGTGTGAGTTCTTTGATCTGTTGAAGACTCTCTTTGGAATGTTGCAGCGCCAACTCTTTGATTTGAGATTTAATTGAACAGACGGTGATATCGTTTGTGATTGTTTCTAGACTTTCAAGAAAATCATCGTCGTTTTCCAGATGACTTAAGTCGCGTAGCGTCAAAACATCTGCTGCGTGTTTTTCTTTATCTGTGAGTACTGCGTTTAACCTGTCTGTTATAACGTGTCCGTTTGTTAGCGTATGTTCAACGATCTTTTTTCCCATGACAGCGGCGGGAAAGTCGTCAGGTAGTAGCGTGACATCTTTTACTACATCTAAAACCTGAGCGTCGTCCTTCAGTGTTTCCGGCAGTTGTAACATCATCGCAACAAGTTCTGAGTAAAGACGAGCCTCCCGCGTGGCTTTTTGACGTGTTGTCTTTTCCTGTGCATGCTCGAGCACTGTCACCACGCCTTCGGTTTTAATCTTGCCAAGCTCCGTTTGAAGACTTTTCGCACTTATCTGGAGTTGTTCTGCAAGCCGGTTCGTTAAGGTCTCACGCAAAACTGCATTTGGAGACTCTGCGATAAATGGAAGGATAAAACCGCTCGTCTTTGCCTTGTAATTGGGATCGTCCTGCTTAAGCGATGTCTTTGTAAATCTCATCAAAAAATCAAAAAAGTTTACGGCGTTTGTGAGAGCATGTTTAGTCTTGTCGGCATCTTTGTGTGCGGCTTCGTCCGGATCTTTTGCAAAATCAAGCGTTGCGATCTTTACCTCGAACTCGTGTTGTAAAAATGCACGAAGAGTTTTGAAGGTAGCTTTTGTGCCAGCACCGTCTTGATCAAACAATAGGATCACACGTTTGGTTAAACGTTCAATTACGCGTAACTGCTCTGGTGTGAAGGCACTTCCCTGTGGTGCAACAACATTTGTGACTCCAATCTGATTTAAAGATATTACATCTAACTGTCCTTCAACGATAACAGCGTAGTCTTGGGTTTTTATACTATCTTTGGCTAAGTGATATCCATATAAAATGCGACCTTTTTTGAAAACGTCGGTTTCGGGTGAATTAATGTATTTCGCCGTTTTTTCATTTGGATCCATTGTACGTGCAGAAAAACCTACCGCCTTGCCCGTGAGATCGTGGATTGGGAAGACAACACGATTGCGGAACCTGTCGTACCAAGAGTTGGGATTATTGCTCGGCGCATCCTTGTCGATGATTAATCCGACCTGTCGGAGATCATTTACGGAACAATTGGTTGTTTTTAACAGATAATTACCCGTAGCGTCCCATGAATCTGGCGCGTATCCAAGACTAAACTTATCAATCATCTCCTGAGTTAACTGGCGTTTGGTCATGAGATAGTCACGCGCCTGTTTGTTTTTTGAGAGGTTATCTTTGTAGAAATCGGTTGTTTTTGTCAGGATCTCATAGGCGTTGCCAACCTCTTTTTTGTCTTTTCCGCGGTATTTGGGAATCGGCGTTGAGGTCTCTGACGCTAGCGTTTCAAGAGCTGTAACAAAGTCAACACCTTCGCGATCCATTAAGAATGTGAAAACATCTCCGCCACGATCGCATCCAAAACACTTCCAGGTTTGACGATCAGGAGAGACAAAAAAACTCGGGGTCTTTTCTTTGTGGAAAGGGCAGAGTCCGGAAAAATTTATACCGGTCTTTTTTAGTTTTACCGACCGACCGATGTAATCAACAATATCGATCTTGTCCTTTATTATTTGTGTGACGTCTACGTTGTTATCCATTTTGGTTTATTGGGATTCTAGTGTTATTTTACCAATGTTACAATGAGTCTGTGAACGCTTACAACGTTTCTGTTGCCGATATCTTCAAACATTACAACCTGGATCCCAAGAAAGGATTAAACGATGCCGGCGTTAAGTCTGCCCTTGAGGAGTTCGGCCTTAATCGCCTTCCTGAAGAGAAAGTAGATACAAAGTTTCAGATATTCCTGCGCCAGTTTACCGGTCCGTTGATCCCTGTGTTAGTTCTTGCTATGTTTGTCACGCTTTTTTTAAAGGAGTTTATCGATGCTACGGTAATTACGATAACGATTGCGGTAAGCGTAGTTCTAAGCTTCATTCAAGAATTTAAAGCCCAGGAGTCGGTGAGTGCTCTGAAAAAACTTACAACGCCAAAAGCAAACGTTTTACGTAGTGGTCAGCGCATAAGAATCGACTCAACAGAGCTTGTGCCAGGCGATATTTTATTGCTCGAGGAAGGGGACGCCATAACCGCGGATGCCCGTTTGATCGTGGCGAATAACCTTGGCGTCGACGAGTCGGTGATAACCGGTGAATCGCAGACCGTGTCGAAGGACGTAGAGGTGATAACGGAGGACGTGATAGTAAACGACCAGGATAACATGGTCTTCGCAGGCACGTCGATCGTTCGTGGGGACGGTCGAGCGGTGGTTGTTGCAACCGGTGCCAACACGCAGATCGGCAAGATCGCCAAAGACGTCTCCGTCATCGAGAAGGGAAAAACTCCTTTGCAGATAAGTCTTGAGAGATTGGGACGCTGGTTGTTGTTGATAGTCGGGGGCGTGTGCATAGCTGTATTTGGAATTGGCGTACTAACCGGCAAGGACGTTTTCGAGATGTTTCTGTTCGCTGTGTCGCTTGCGGTATCCGTCCTTCCCGAGGACTTAGTGGTTACGGTTACGATCGCACTTGCTGTGGGAATGACGGTGATGGCTAAACGCAAGGCGATTATGCGTTCACTCGCTGCGGTTGAAACACTCGGAGCGGTGAGCGTTATAGCTACCGATAAGACCGGAACGTTGACGTTTAACAAACTTACCCTGCAGCAGGTTTATGTTGATGGGGTACGAACGAAATCTTTCGATGATCTTCACAACAATCGTTCAACCGACACATTTTTACAGACCGCACTGCTTGCTAACAACGCTCAGATAAGCGATGGAGAAGGAGTGGGTGATCCTCTGGATGCGGCGCTTTTAAACTGGATGTTGCTGGCAAATCTGCCGGTTGCCAAGATGCGTACCGAACACGAGCGTCTTGCGGAGCTTCCATTTTCGACGGACTATCGCATGATGGGTGTTTTATCGTCCTCTGACCAAAGCGGCAAGGCGTACCATTTAAAGGGCAGTCCCCATGAGGTTTTAGAACGCTGTCGTGAGGAGATCTTTGGCGGAAAGGTTGTAAACATTACGGATGAGAGGCGCAACGAGATCTTAACCGTTGTACGTGACATGGCAAGTGAGGGTCTAAAGCCGCTCGTCTTTGCCTATTTGCAAACAGGTGATACAAGAAACACGTTAAAATTCGAAGATCTGCCGAAAGATCTTGTTTTTACCGGAGTCGCAGGTTTTGCCGACGAGTTGCGTCCTGAAGCCAAAGAGGCGGTCGCGCTTGTTCAATCAGCGGATATCCGTGTTTTGATGTTGACGGGAGATCATCGATTGACGGCATCTGTTATCGGCAGGACGATAGGAATCAGCAACTCAGACGAGGTTCTCAAAGGCAATGAGCTCGACACGCTTTCGGATGATGAGATAAAAGAACGCCTTAAATACACGAACGTTTTTGCTCGTGTGACACCGCATCATAAGCTGATGATTATCAAGCTGTTACAGGAGATGGGGGACGTGGTTGCTATGACGGGGGACGGTGTCAACGATGCACCGGCTCTTGCACACGCAGATATCGGCGTTGCGATGGGAGAGGGAGGGACGGACGTAGCACGCGGTGCTTCGGACATGGTGATCCTGGACAACAACTTCGTCACGATAAAATCAGCGATCGAAGAGGGTCGGGCGATATTCGACAACCTAAAACGCGTCGTAGCATTCTTGCTCTCGACGAACGCGAGCGAGGTTTTTCTCATGGTGACGACTCTCATTCTTGGCATGCCTCTACCTCTTTACCCCACACAGATTCTTTGGCTTAATCTGGTAACCGATGGATTCCCTGATGCGGCACTCATATTTGGCAAAAAAGACCCCGATATCCTACAGAGAAAACCGCGAAACATCCACGACTTTATTCTCGATAAACCAGTGTTGATACAGCTTTTTGTATTGGGAACATCTATGGCGTTTATCGGTTTTGTAGTCTTTATCTTTTACGAAAAAACGCATGGAATCGAGTACGCTCGTACGGCGACGCTTATCGCCCTAGCATTTTTACAGCTCATGAACGCCTACAATATCCAAGGTGGATTCGTATCGATCTTCAAGACCCGAGTGTTCTCAAACAGGTTTCTCACTTACGCAGTTTTATTCTCGGCCATTATTCAGGTTGCCGTCGTCGAGATCGGATTTCTACGCGGACTCTTTCACACGGTACCGATCGCATTTGTGGACTGGGTAATACTTATCCTGGCTTCGTTGCTTGTAGTAGCAGTCAACGAGCTGTTTTTGATCGTCTATAAGGTTATAGAACATCGCTAATTAGTGCGACTTGTGGGAGTTGACGTTGAACTCGTATGTGGTCAGCTGAGGCTCGGAGGTGTTCTCAGGCCTTTCCGTGTTTTCAAAAAATTTAGGACTCGTCTTGGAGTTCGACCTCTTCGTTTGTGGCGTTGTATTTCCGGTCGCAAGCTGGTGTAGTAGATAAGCGACTCCGACACCGAGAACTAATCCCACAACCAGCATAAGCGTATTGTCCGTAACGAACCCTCCTAATGCCGATGGAACAGTAGTCGGCGTAGGTGTTGTAGGGGTAGTTGGGGTTGTCGTCGGATCAGGCGTCTGTGTCGGTGCTTGTCCTGCATAGGCGAGTGGGTAGTAAGGCATAACGGGGATGTACTGCAGATTCTGCTGGTAACCGAGGACGTTCGGGAAAAGCGTCGGAGTCGGTGACGGAATTGGTGAAAGTAGGGCACTGAAGCCGGCCTTTGTGTCACCAGATGCAGATGGCGATTCACCGACAACGCTTTCGCTCAACGTTGTGAAACTGTCATTCTTTGTTTTTATAGCACCGTTTGTGTCTTCGGCCGTGATGCGGTAAAGGTAGTTTTCGTCGCTTATTAGGTTTAACAACGTGATTGAGTGGTCCTCTAAGTAATCGGTCGACCAGGGGGTGTGTTGCCAGACGCCGGAGGTATCGGCGTATTCAAGCTGTGATTTTACCTTTGGATCGGTCTTCCATGTGATCGTTGCTGAGTTTACGCCTCGGTTTACAAAGACCGAGTAGATGCGGATGTCGTTGTTCTCGACCTGTGCGCTAACTCGAAAAGACATCACGAAGGCGCAAAACGCCAAGAAAAAAGTCAACGATACGATCGTTTTGAGTTTTTTCACAGTGAGGTTTGGCATTGAGCTCATTATACAATACGGTTCGCCTCGACATATTCTCCAGCATTTAGGTGTATGTTGTTTTATAATCTGATTAATGGCAAAACGCTATTTTGTTACTGATTTAAACAATTCGGTTGGTCTTGTTGATGAGACCGATTTCGCCGTTGTCAAAAGCGATCGCAAGGTAACACGTAACGATCAACCGTATCAAGATATAGTTCTGCGTGACAAGAGTGGTGAAGTTGGAGCGAAGATCTGGTCTGATAATCTGGAGTACATGGAGGATCATAAAGCGGGGGATGTGGTACATGTCGAGTTCGAGGTGCGCGATTACAAGGGCAATATCGAGCTCACCGTCCGCAAGTTATCCAAGTTAGCTGAGTACGATTGTGATGATTTTATCCCGGTATCTGAAAACGTTGACGGCGAGAAGCTAAAGAGTGAGCTTGCTAAACGCATCGACTCCGTTCGTGATCTGCATCTTCGGCAGTTACTCGACGCCTTCTTCGACGATGCGGGGTTTTACGAATCGTTTACAAACTCTCCCGCGGGAATGTACGTTCATCATGACTACCGCCATGGGTTACTGCAGCATACGCTTGAGATGCTCACGATCACGGATTCGCTGTGCTTGATTTATCCCGATATGGATCGCGATCTGATCACAGTTGGGGTCTTATTCCATGACGTTGGAAAGATACGCGAGTTGAAGGTCAACCCAGCTGGAGTGACGGATTATACGAGAGAAGGTCAGATGGTGGGGCACATCGGTATCGGACTGTTGATGCTTGAGAAA
>JAGQKZ010000001.1 GCA_020429745.1 candidate division WWE3 bacterium
CGTGTCGCCTGAGGTTTTTGTTACTCTTCCGCTTACGATCACAAGGCTCCCCTCTTTTGCTTCATTAACGCCGCCAGTTTGTACACCAACCGGTTTTCTCACCGTGCTGTTTTGCGCAATGTTCATACCGCTCTTATCGGCAACCTTGATGTAGAGCTCGTTAAATCCTTCTCCCAACTCGCCAAGTAACGTAACCTTTTGCCCTAACTTCACCTTCAAACCTTCAGGATTAGCAACTAACACCTTCACCCCAGCTGTATCGTCTTCGATGTAAAAGGCCTTCGATCCTAAAAGTTCGAGATCCGCCGTAACGATTCCCGTTACTCTTACGAGCGTACCTATATCATGTTTCTTCGCGTCAACGATTAGTTCCTCAGTAACAGTTTGAACTGTATTATCAACATCTGGCTTCTCGTTTGGATCTACATCCAGCGTAAATTTTGCCGCAATTGTTTTGTGATCTGAGTAGTAGTTGCTGCTTCCTTCAACCGGATGTACTTTGACGCGTACTTGGTAATTTTGTTCAGACTCACCCAGTTTCATTGCTGCCATTATCTTAAATCCAGCATTGCCGCTGGGGTTTGTAGTAATCGTTGGGTAGCTTGACCAACCGCTATTCCACGAAAGCATCGTTTCGCCGTCGGCACCCAGAGTTTTACCTTGATACCAGGTCGAACCGTCTGGAGATGCTTCAAACTTCAGGTAATACTGCGTGCTAGGATCAAGGTTTTTAACGTCACCTTTAATCGTGAATGTCTTTTCAAAATCAACTGCTTTAGGGTAGGAGGTTATCTTAACGGACGGCTCTGCAACGGTTGGAGTTGGCGTCACGCTTGGTGCGGTTGTAGGGGTTGGACTGGGCGTGATTGTTGGACTGGGACTCGGAGTTATGGTTGGAGTTGGTGTATTTGTCGGGGTTGGAGTCGGTGTCGCCGTTGGTGCGGGAGTAGGCGTTGCACAACTCGGTGGCGTCACGCTGTCGTTATTCAAAGCTCCGGGACTTAAGGTCGTAAATACAGACCAGTCCGTTGATACATTGCCGTCCTGTCCATCTGTTGACAAACCGAACGACTCCCCGCTGCCACCAATAGTCACGGCATCATCAAGCGTCCAGATACCCGCATCAATCGCTGCGGCTTCCCATGATTGCCCCCCTGCACCGTACTGCACAAAGTCCACGATCGTATTTTTACTGTGCACGCCATCGTTAAACAGACTCAACGAGCCGGAGGTATTGCCCATGTTGGTATCGAAGTTTACCGTACCTGTGTACAAATCGGTTGTTGTGTCGATCCCGTCAGCGCGCCAGTGGACGGTAATAAAAGAGTGTGGATCAAGCGTAAATACGGGAAATGTGTAGTAGTCGCCCGCTGCGTTGAGATCGTAACCGGAAAGATCTACGGCGTCACACGTTTCGTTATAGAGTTCGATCCATTCGTTCCCGGTGTCGGTACCAGCTGGATCGACCAATGCCTCGTTGATCGTCAGGGCGTCAACACCACGCGCACCAACGATCAACAGAGACATTACAAAAACAACTTGTATGAAACTTCCCTTCAGGGAATGCGTACGTTTCATTTCGTATATACTTTATTATATACCTGCGATTTTTGTCAACAAGCAATTTAATTTAACGTAGCAGGGGAAAACGATTTAGTGCGCGTGATGATGGTGACGCGTGTGGGCCGCAACCTCCGGAGCTTCTTTAAACGCGGTCCAGAGGATGCTGAATGATTTTTTGAACGACTGCCAGCCAGAACGTTTAAACTCGGCAGGCTTTTCTCCGATCTCGGCAAAACCTTTTTCATCGGATTCCGCGGTCTCCCACGACCTAAACAGTCTCCCCCAAGGGCTTTGCAAAACCTTATCCATCATGCGCTTGCCCTTAAAGGAGTACCAAAATGTATCGTGATACAAAACTGAGGCTAAGTAAGACCATGGGGCCAAGATGGTTTTCAGCGACCACTCCACCGGTTTTTTCAGCGGTCCCCAGTAGATTAAGTGCTGCATCTTTGAAGCAAACGTCATCTTTTTATACGGCCCATCAAAATGCCAGTTTTCTTTTGAAGCTTCAACATCGCCAACAATCTCGATCTCATTTACATCCCCACACCCCAATCCTTGTTCATGCGCCAGTCGAATGAACTTTATCGACATCGGATCGAATCCCATGAGTTTGGCTGCCACCGCGTCGATAGCTACCTGATCGGAGCTCGCAAGGATGACGTCTTTTACGTATGGGACCATACAACGCGGACCGGGACCGTCACCCGCAAACGTCCCGTCCATCACGGCGAAAACGCCTTTATGAATCTTTTGTTGAATCATCAAAAGATCAACGAGTGTTTCGTGAATGACCGGGTGCGTCCAGTGTCGCTTTTCGTTAAGCAACCCGCCAAAAGCGTTCTTCATGGCGCCGGTGGTGTGTGTGAAGACATGAGTTTTAACGGTTGGAAGATGAATAATATTCTCACCGATAAAACGCTTAGGGATCATGAACCCTTTGGGATACACATCGTTTAGCACCAAGAACTTATCAGCTAAATCGCCGACCGCTTCGCGCACATTAATCCACTCCTCCGTTTCGTAAAGGTGGACGTTTCGTAGTCCGTACTTATCAACGACCTGTTTATGCTTATTCTCCTCTTCGCCAAAATGCGAGTCAATGACAACGGTGCGGTTATGGCATGCATGCATTAGATCTTTTTGATAGCCGTCCTGCTGCATTGCACGAATTACGCCTTCAAGCTGCCATGGAGTAGTCGACGCAGCAGGATAGAAGAAATGCCACGTGATGTTCACCTTTAGCGCGGTATCGGCGTCTTTAGAAATGACATCCTGATAACCCGCAAGGTTTAAGAGCTTGTGGTAATCTTCAAAAACCGTTTCGGGCTTGGTTTTAAGAATAGCAACTTTAGACATTATTTGTGTTACGAGTTTCGGGTCAACGAGTTGACGGCTCAAAACCGCTCATCAATTCTAACATGCACGCTTACTGTAGATGCCAGTAGATCGTTTTTGTACCGTCGGGGTGGTCGATACGAACACCTTGCCCCACCGTTCCTGTAAGCCAACATGCCGAACTGTCACTGACTCGATAAGCGATTCCGTCTGCCACCGCCAAAACCGGTGCGCCGTAGCCAACGCTCGCGTCCGTCATATCGATCCCGTTGTGCCCGGGCATACCAAAGTTTTGCATATACCAGGCGTAGTTTTCACCGTAGTACTGAGTGACGTTGGGATTTAAGACCGGCCAGATAAAAGCGCCGCTATTGAGTTTCGACAAGGGATTTACCGCAACGCCATTAACGTAATACCCGAAGTGTACGTGCGGACCCGTAGAACAACCCGTGTTACCAAGATGCCCGATCACATCGCCCTGATGAACCTCACCAATTACCGTGCCAAGACTCGTTAGCGCTGCACGAATCGCACGAATCTCCTCCTCCATCTGCGCAATTAACTGTTGATACTTACTCTCCTCGCTTTGCGTTACATAAAGCAACCATGCTTTAGAGTTTTGCTGATTCGCGAGATCGGTCTTTTGTTGTTCAAGCTGCTGGTTCTGACTCTCAAGCTGCGCCTTCAACTCCTCTTTTTCCGTCTTTAACTGCTCGAGCTCATCTTTCTGAATCTGATACACATCGCGCGTATCGTTCATCTTGCCAAGAAGGCGCTTGTCTTCCTCTTGCAGACTATGCAGGTACGCCGTTTGCAGGATAAGACTTTGCATATTTTCACCATCTAGCAAGAAACCGGCTCCCGCCTTCTCGAGCTGATAGCTCGTACGAATACGCGAGGCAAGAACCTCATAGAGATCGTTAATCGAACCGTCGAGATTGCCCAGTTTGTCGCTAAGGCTATCGATGTCGATGTTGACGCCTTCTAATAGCCCTTGCGTCTCTTCAATACTAGAACGAGTATTCGCCTGCTCAAGCTGCGTGAGGTAGGTTTGATTCTCGAGGTAGGCAATCTGATTCGCGAGCGTGTGCTCCTGCCCTTGTAACTGCGATAACTTTGCTTCCAGTTCCGCTTTTTTGGCCTCACGATCTTGAAGCTCCGAATATTGATCCGAGTACTGACCGTTAGATTGGGCGTGCACGCCTACACCGCCCCGCATAGCGGTTCCTGTTAGGAGAACAATTGAAACGGTAATAATAAGTATGAGCCTTCTCATTTCTTGAGATATCGCCAAACCGAAACGTAGCTAATCAAGGTCACCAGAACGGAGCCTACTGCAAATACTCCCCACCAAAGCGAGTACGAAAGGGTAAGTGGAGTCGAGAACAACTGCACCGACGGAAAGAGCTGATCGGTAAAGTCCTGGATGTAGGGCATGGCAAAATACATGATCACGGAAGCGATGGTTGCAGCAAACACCGAATAGATCAAACTATCGAAGAAGAACGGCAGGCGGATATACCAGTCGTTCGCACCAACTAGCTTCATAACCTCAATCTCTTTGCTAAAGTCACGGATATTATTCGAGACTACAAGAGCAATCACAACAAGCGACACAAAAGCCATGACCGCTAAAAACCCGATTCCCATCTTCCTAATCGCATCGGTCCAACGAGTCAACTCGTTAACTAGATCGCGCTGATAAACCACCTTCTCCACGAACTGGTTGCTCTCAAACTCGTCGGCAACACCAGACAGAAAGCCCACATCGTTAACGGATATCTCAAGCGATGCCGGCAAGATATCTGGGGTCACAAACTCCAAGAGCTCCGGCTCATCGGCATGCAGCGATCTGTAAATCTCGACCGCCTGTTCCTTAGAAACGTAGCTGACGTTTGATATATAGCCGTTCTTTTCAAGCTCCTTCTTTATTTGCAGAATCTGATCGGGCTGTGCTTCATCTTTGAAGAAGACCGTAACCTGAGGCTGGTTTTCAAAGTAGGTCAAGATCTTGGTGCTTGCAAGACCAGCAACGACAAAAAGCTCCGCCGCCAAAAACGTTATCGTAAGTACCGCCACGATCAACAGTGCCTGAACTATGTTCCGACTGATGTGTTGAAGCGTATATTTAAATACCCGGCCAAAGCCGCTTAACTTTTCCATGTTATTTCTCTTCTAACCTACCGTCCTCAAGTTTTAGAACACGAGCCTTTTTCGCCTTTTTTATCAAGCCTTCATCGTGTGTCGCCATAATCACCGTTGTACCCCAGTCGTTTATCTGTCTTAAGAGTTCGACTATCTGCTTAGCATTATCATAATCCAAATTACCTGTAGGTTCATCTGCAAGCAACACCTCCGGCTCGTGAACAAGCGCTCGCGCAATCGCGACACGCTGCTGTTCGCCGGTCGACAACTCACGGGGATATGCACCCATGCGATCAGACAAACCAACCTTCTCAAGAAGATAAGGCACGACCTCTTTAATCTCTTTCGAGTTTTTACCGGTGACCTCAAGCGCAAAGCTTACGTTCTCTTCAACGGTTTGCTGCTGTAGTAACTTAAAATCTTGGAACACCATACCTATGCGTCGGCGTAACTGTGGAATCTTGTGCGCTGGTATTTTAACGACGTTCTCCTCTTTGTACCAGATATCACCACTCGTCGGCCGATCTTCACGAATTAAAAAGCGTAAGAGTGTCGTCTTACCTGCACCGGAGGGTCCGATCAAGAAGACAAACTCCCCCTCTTCGATCTTCACCGACACATCCTCAACAGCGCGAACATCGCCCCCCTGATAGATTTTAGTTACGTTATCGTACGTGATCATATTTACGCCTCAGTAACAATATATCAAAATCCGAACCCTTAAAAAATAGTAGATTTGGCCAGCGATACAAGAGCACAAAGGAGACTTACGGTTGCGGGGTCGTCTCCGCCTCGTCGACAACCGTCGGCTCGGGCGTAACCTCAGGTGTGACCTCAAGCGTGGGAGCAACAACGGTTGGCTCTTGCAGCCCCATAATCGAGACGAGATCCTCCTCTAGCTGCACACCGGCGTACTTCTGCCCATTGATAAAGAACGTCGGGGTCGAGTTAACACCAAGCGAGTTAGCCGCGGACTTGTCGTCGGCAACGCGCTGCTGAACATCGGTAGAAGCAAAATCCGCTACAAATTGATCGTGATCCAACTCGAATGCAGCATTAAACTTCTCATAGTAATACTCAGCGTTTACATCGGCCTCTTCCCAAACAGACTGGTTAGCAAAGAGCCAGTCAAAAGCCTCCCAGAACTTGCCTTGATTTCCAGCGGCCTCAGCAGCGTACGATGCAAAGTTGGAGTTAGTATGTTGAGGCAGGGGAAAGTGACGATACTCGAGTTTGACCTGATCACCGTACTTCTCCATAAACGAACGCATTAAAGGAGCAGCTGCGGCACAGGCAGGACATTGAAAATCGGAGAACTCGACGATCGTGTTACTCGCATCCGGATTACCTTCCACATCACGCATCGCGCCTGTGGTTTGTGTTACGTCGACGTTGTCTGGATGGTCCAACAGCTGCGCTACACCGACAATCCCCAGCAGAAGCACGACCGTACCAACGATTACTCCGATAGAAAGTTTGATATCATCCGTCATAGCGAACTTAAGTATATCAACAAAATCTCAAACGTAAAGTTTTACTGCTTACTCTTTCTCGACCTACGGCGCTTGGGCTTTTTCCGGGACTTAATATACATAACAACGATTAGTAAACCACTACTTGTCCCAAGCCACACGCCCATAAACTCAAGCACCCGAATAAAGCTCGTTACGCCCGCTACGAAGATAAGAACCGGCGGCACGATGGCAAGGTACCACGCTCTGAGCGCGGGCATCTTAAAGTCATACTCAAAGGTATCCTTGATAACTCTTGTTAGTGTAATAAACGAACTAAACATCGCCAAGGTTCCCAAAATCGCCCCCACGGTAATGATGCCGGGATCCAAGAAGCGCAGTAGTCCCGTGATCGCGTCTTCGCTCGTAAGTGCACCAGAGACGCCAACCACCGTCATCTGGAAGATCCCGTAGATAACCGCAGGAATTAGTGCACCAACAATACACGCTGCTAACAAATGCTTTTTGGTAAACCCGTTACCCTTGGCAAACTGGGTTAACTCCGGAATGACGGCGTACCCGGAGAGTGCACCAAATATAACCCCGTACGGCATTAGGAGTCCTGCTTCACCCCAGCCGAACGCCACGGCGAGATTGTGGACATCCAGGTGAGGTAATCCAACCGCCATAATCGCCACGACGATCATGACCATTCCGATCGTCAACCATGATTCGATCGCCGCTATTAGTTTGAGTCCACGCAGCGTGACGAAAGCGCCAACGACAACAAAAAGTATCGAGTACAGCGGTGCGTACCCTAGCTCAGTAAAGATAATCGAGAGAAACACACCTGAACCAATAATGTAGGCGAGCAGCGCCCCCCACTGACCAAACAGGATGACAAATAATGCGACGTAACGACCGGTATTACCGAGATACTCCTGCGCGTAACCAACAAACTGGCGAGGCTTTTTATATCGGCTGTTTAAGATCGACAGTGCGTATAAGACGTTGATGACACAGACTACTATAGTCAATACGATCAGCCAGGCTAGACCGATCGGGTAACCCACCTTTGCCGTCGCATAGGGAATACCAAAGATGCCAGCACCTATCGTCGTACCTGCCAAAAGAAAGACCGCTTCCCAGAATCTCTTCATCTATCAATCATCATAGCCAAAAACAACAAGCAATAAAAGACTTAATTCTGTTACTATTAAGATATGAAGAAACAGAAGTCGGTAGTGCTCGTGATGGTCATCGCCCTTATCTGGACCTTTGGGCTTGGTTATGCGACCCATTGGCTTTTCAACCCGAAATCTGGAACTCCCAATATTTACCCCACGCCGACACCAACACAAAGCGGACACAACGAATACGACCTACTACTGGCAACCACCTCCGATCCTCCAATGATCTACTACATCGATCACTTCGAATACGATTTCGGTTACGGGTCGACGTACATGTACTACTCTACATTCAACGACACACTGTCGCGGATTAATATCCCCACCGATGCACTCACAATTTATGACACAAACGACGGCAATCGCGACACAGTAAGCGTTACAGGTGGTTTTGACACAGAGCTTGGGAGCATAAACATCAACATACCCGAGATCGCTCTTACAATGACGGTACGTTCAGGGGACGTCTATACAAAGTTTGGCGGCAGCACAAAAGAGGCAACTGGAGAGATTAGTATTAACGGCGAAGAACCCATGAACGTATACGCTGCCTTGTTAAAGGGCGGCAGTAGCAACTACCCTGACGTAGACGTCTACAAACTCGGCGTGAGAACCGACTGGCTGATGTATTGGGATAAAGATTGGAACTTCTACCATCTCGATAAAACTAGTGTTAACGTTGAAAACGACAACTATCTACCACACGAATTTTTTAGCCGCATTAATAGCCAGGGCGATTCCAAGGTTACCCGTGTCGACTACCTAGAAGGATTCCAAATATCCACATTTCTTGAGAAGATAACGATCACTCAACCTTCCCTAGGGACAGATACAGATATTATGAATCTAAAGAGGTTGGAAACCGTAAGCCGTCCTTATTACGAAGACGTTTCCGCACTTTCAACGATCAAGAATGAGAACGGTGAAGGCGTTGGGGTTTACATTATTCTCAACACACGTTAGCGCAATCCCACCGTCGCATAAACAAGCAAAGCTGTGATGCCAAGCGCTCCGATTACGAACGAGATCAAGAAAGAGATCGTTACGACTCGCTTCAACTCCACCCTTCTCTTGCCGAAGTGAACATAGATGAAATAAACGGCGAAAACAGGCACAAACAAGGCCACCGTTAAGGCGCTTGTATCTACAACAAAGATCTTAAGTAATTGCCAAAGCACGTCTTGGGTCTGGACCTGTGGCCTGAACCCGGCGTCTACTGCAGAATCATTTCGTGTCATCTGTTCATTCAACGAACGACTATTTAATAACAAATCGCTACCGACAATCTTCGCTAATACCCCGATCGTCAGTGTGATAATAGCAAGAATTACTAAAGTGATGACTATCGACCGCCTCCAGTCCTTTTTAAACATCCGCACCAAAAAAGCAAGCGGGACGGCGAGTACGGAAATTACCAAACCAATGATATGGATTAAAGATACTGCAACGATCGGCACCCCAACGACCAGTGCGTCTGCGTAATCCGGAAAGATCATCACACCAAACACAACAAGGATCAATACATAAATCATATGTTTTAGTATAAACTAATTAAGTAGCGATGCGCATTCAAACAAACGTCGATCCACAAAAAACATACGTCGCCGGACGCGCCGGCGAGATCGCCGATTACGCAAATCCATTGACCTATTCGCTCCTTGAGAAGATCTTTGGGTTCAACGGCCCGTATCGACAGGTTTTAAGTGAGTACGGTGTTGGTGACGAATACGTCAACGACAACTACCTTCTCAATATTCACGGCCGCATTTACTCGGATATGGAAAAAGAGAACACCATCTTGTGGGAACCGTCCGGAATGAAATTAGTAATTAAAAACGGACTCCCCCGCGTCGTGACACACATCTTCACCAAACAGTTTCCCAAAAACATCAAGCGATTAATGCAAAAAACAAAAAACGAGATCGACATTATGGCAAGACCTGCAAAATATACGAAGGTCGCAGACGAACACTACAAGAAGCTATCGGAGATAGCCGAGAAAACCTACACCGAAAAATCGATCGAGCTCCACGATTTTTTAAAGGCATACCAACACGTTGTGCATATAGCCTACATCTACGAGCTGCTTTACCAGCTGCACCCGACGATTAACGTCAAACTTCCAATGGCGGCTAAACAATATGTATGGAAGCAGGATTATCTCAATCACGTCGTCGACGGCATGATCGAACACGCGTTCTTCCAACGAGGGTATTCGCTGGGGAGTCTTGCCGATATTCGCCCGAGCGCCACGAGCTTTGTTCCTGATCAGATCGCCGATCCCCCAGAGACTACGAAGAATCTAGGTCCCGTATTAAAGCTGCAGGTTTTGCGCAACAACGCAAGGTTGAAGGTACAGCTGCTTCTTTATTACCTCAACGCCAAGCTGCTAAACAAGGCGCTTAAATACCACATGACGGAGTTCGGATTCTTAACTATCGACGAGGTGAATATTCTTGACAAGACTACGGTTGAGCATCTCTCTACCGTCATTCAAGACCGGAGGAACTATTACGAACAAGGCAAGGAGTTCGTGCTCCCGTTGATTATTCAAAACGGCCTAGTGAGCAAAGGCGACGCCAAAGAAACGGAGCCGTCTAAATGGTTTGGCACGCCATGTTCCGGAGGATATGTAGAAGGGGCACTTTCGGTCGTCAACAACGTCGACGAGGAGATTACTACAGAGATCATCATGTTACCTAACGCCTCCCCGCTTTACACAATCTACTATAAAAAAGCAAAGGGATTGATCTTCCAAACGGGATCGCCGCTATCACATGGGGCAATCGTTGCACGCGAGATGGGGGTGCCTGCACTGGTACTAGATGCAGACCTGACAAAATTCAACCGTCGTCGATTTCACCTCGACGGCAACACGGGCACGCTAAGCCTACTTTCGTAATCAGCACCAAACATCGACTACTCTTTAGAGCTACTTGAGACTGACCGGTGCAGAGAATTGCTCAACACAATTCTCCCAATTTAGAGTTAGAAACCTATTAAATCTAAACAGAACTGACTGCAAATTCTTATTCGAGATGCGCCTTAATTAACCTCTCGAGTTCTTCGATGTGCTGCTCTTTATCGCTAATCATCCCCTGCCAGAACTCCTTGCACTGTGTACAGTCCTCCGCGTCATCTAGGTACATGTTCTTGATACGCCATAAGCTTTTGTGCTCCTGTACCATCTGATTCAGTAAATTAAACTTGTGATTATCCATCATTTCGAACTCACCTCCTTTACTATTAACTATATTTTACTACCGTTACTCTTCGACCACGCAACATGATGTATACTAAACTTAACATGCAGGATGAACAGGCGACATTTGGTATGGGATGTTTCTGGTGTAGCGAGGCAATCTTTCAAAGACTCCGCGGGGTAAAAAAGGTAGTCTCTGGGTACGCTGGTGGCGAACAAGTGGATCCAGACTACGAACAGGTAGCAACGGGACGCACCGGCTACGTCGAGTGCGTTCAGATCTCGTTTGATCCTGAGGTTATATCCTACGCTGAGCTTCTGGATGTTTTCTGGCATCTTCATGACCCAACACAGGCAGATGGTCAGGGCAACGATATCGGCTCTCAGTATCGTTCCGTGATCTTTTACCACTCAGATGAGCAAAAAGACGCCGCGTTAACATCAAAAAAGCAACTCGAAAAAGATGGTGAGTTTGCACAAACTATCGCTACCGGGATTGAGCCCTTTGCCAAGTTCTACCCCGCCGAGGACTATCATCAAAACTACTACAACGACAATCAGGACAAAATGTACTGCAAACTCGTAATCGATCCGAAGATTAAAAAACTCATCGAGAAGTACTCTGAGAAGATGACCGCCGCGCCGACAGAACCTTAAACACCGCTTACAACGATAACGTGGTCGGGATCAACACCGATCTTGTCTTTTCGAAAATCGTCGAGCATCTGCAAAGACAAAGCATCCACAGCGTTCTGGACCTCCTCCGGCTCAACGTAGTTGCCATCACCAAATACCGTCTCCTGCCAAGAACGATTAAAGTCGCGTTCCAGAGAGTTGCCCAACCATCTTTTAACCTCGGCGTTGCCTTTTCCTATCATCTCGTCAAAGAGTTCCCGTTTCGGATCAAGTTCGCTAATATCAAGCTGCATGCCATTAACGATCGTCTCCTTCACCTCGTCAACGAGTTCCGGAAAAGTCTGACAGGAAAATACGTAGTAGGTGCGACCATATGCTACCGGATCAACCAGGAGGTCAAGAGTATAGACATGTCCGGTCTTTGAAAGATGCTCGAACAAGACATCATGATATATAGCAAGTAAGATGCTTGCTGTTTGGTACTCAACAACGTTAGAAAGCTGCAAGGTATAGATGAACTCGCAGTGCACCAACGTATCGTCCTCGTAAATCTCAACTATCTCCTTCTCAACCGGGCGTATCTCATCAACCTTTATCGGCTTCGCATTTCCGTTGTTTAGCTGAGAGAATATCTTTTTGGTAACGCTGCGATGTTTGCGCACCTCGGGCGTATGCAGGATAACGGTCTTGGGACGCACACGCAATAGGTCAAACACATCCACAATCTCATCATTTGCGATCGTGCCTATTCCACGGTAAAGAGTAAAAAGATCGTTGACGTTACTCACACCGTAATCAAGAAGTTGCGCGAAGATATCACGGCGTCGCATCAGGTTAGACAAGACCTCGATCTCGGTAGACGGCTTAGCCTGTTCAATCTCCTCAACGCTCGGTTGCACTTGAAACAGCGTGTTAACAACGGAGTTCATTATCTCTTCGGTGATGGACTCTTTTAGTGCGACCTCGATCGTGTACTGATTGAAACCTGAAAACACCTCACAATGTCGCTTGTAAACAAACGGTAGCTTATCAAGTCTTTGCGAATGAATATGATCGATTACGTGCACGTGTCGATGCTCGTGAATATTAAAGGGTATCTCGATGTATAGATAAGATAACTCACCGGTCTGTTTTGAGATCAAAAAGTCGTCTACTGCTTTCACGTCTTATTTAGGAAACGAGGTTTTGCGGCTCACCCGCAGCAAAGGCGTTAATATTATCAGCTGTGGCCTGAAGAATTCGCGTTACCGCTTCAATGCTGTTGAAGGCGTTGTGCGGCGTAACGACAACGTTCTCCATCTCCATTAATATATGATCCTCAAGTAAGGTCAGTAGCTGCTCTTTGTACTCCGGCTTGCCGACAAGCTCCATCTCTTCGGTTAAGAACTCTTCCCCCTCAAGTACGTCTAAGCCAGCCCCGCCAAGCTTGTCATCACGCAACGCCTGCACCAGCGCATCGGTCTCGATCAGACCACCACGAGCCGTGTTAATAATCAATGCACCATCCTTCATCTTTGCGATCGAGTCGGCGTTTATTATGTGTTCCGTGTGTGGATTTAATGGAAGATGCAGGCTAACGACATCGCTTTTTGCCAGAAGTTCATCCATCTCCGCGTAAGTAAAACCGATCTCAGCGGCAAGCGCGTCATCATGTTTGAGATCAAAGACCAAAACGTTCATGTTAAAACCGACACTCATGCGCGCCATATTGATACCGATGTGGCCACCGCCGATTATTCCGATCGTTTTGTCTTTCAAGTCGAAACCGCGCAAACCCTCGTAATTAAACCTCCCGTCTTCAATCCGTGCAAAAGACTGAGGTAGTTTCCGCGAGAGTGAAAGAAGCAGGGCGAACGCATGTTCAGCTACGGTATTCTCTCCGTAAAAAGGAACGTTGGAAACATTGATACCCTTTTCCTTTGCGACGCTCAGATCGACGTGATCGAAACCCGTTGAGCGCGTAGCGATATATTTCAGATTAGGAAGCGCATTAATAATATCGGGCGTCACCTTGCTCGTTACAAAAACCGAGAGCACATCACAATCCGAATTTTGTGCCGCTACCTCCGCGGTCACCTCACCTGGAATCAATACGACGTCATGATCCTTGAGGTTGGCTTTAAGAAAATCACCCTGCCAGTCCTCTGTGTTGTCGCAAATAAGTATCTTCATAGCTTAAGTAAGAATAACATACTCAGTTCTGGGCGGAAACGATCTCGTCTATCGCTGTCGTGAACTCCTCGTAAGACGGAGCCAAACCCACAAGCGGCTTTCCGTTAACGAAGAATGCGGGTGTACCAACGATCCCAAGACTATCCGCCTCGTTAAAATCGTTCGTTACGTAATCACCGTACTTCTCATCATCAAAACACTGTCTGAACTCCTTAACATCAAATCCCAACCCCTTGACGATATCCGCAAACACCTCATGATCTTTAATCCAGTCGGACTGTCTTGCAAACGCCTCTTTTACAAAGTCAAAGAACGCATCGTTACCGTTTTGTTCGTAAACGCAGCTCGCCGCATTGGCCGCAGGGAAGGAGTTTACATGCACCTCCAGAGGAAAATCTTTAACCACGTAGCGCATCTTCCCGGTATCGATGTAATCCTTTTTCAGCTGTTCAAAGTAGTTTTCATGGAAGACCTTACAGTACGGACATTCAAGATCAAGATACTCAACGACGTAGATCGGTGCGTTTAAATCTCCTAACGCCGGATTTCCGTCTTCAGCAATCTGCGCTGGATCAGCGTTGAAGTCGCGCACCTTCTCAGGGTCACCGTGCACGTCGTTTGTTAACTTCGGCGTGGGAGTCGGGGAAGCTGCCAACGTCTCATCCTGCATCCCCTGTACGCGATTTTCGTCTCTGGCCTTAATGCCAAAAGCAACACCCGTGCCGACAAGCCCTAGGGCGACAATAAGCGAGACAGCCAGTGTCAGTATGTCGTGATTAGACTTCGACTTCATGTTTGGTTACCTGTAAGTTAGACTCGTCAACGATCTTTTGCAAGAGTGTAAAATCTTTCACACCGTTTGTCGCACCAACAACCTGTATCGCACTCACCGCCTGCGCAATACCAAACTTGATCGCCTCCTTAGGATCGATCTCATGAGTAAGCGCGATCAGATAGCCCGATGCAAACGCGTCACCTGCCCCTGTTGCATCAACGATCTTTGTCGGAATCGTAGGAACATGATAATAAAGGTCGGGTCGATCAGCAAAGTACGCACCCGATCTTCCGTCGGTGATGACAACTCTGGTTACACCTTGTTTGATGTATTGCATAAGCAGATAACCGACATCACGTAGGCGATCTTCTTCAACACCGCTCGTACTTCGCATGTTCGTTATCCCCTCCTGCAGATTAACGATAAACGTATGCGACCGAAGTATTACGTCCTTGATCGCATCGAAACCGGCCTCGATCTCGGTGTTGCCCGGGTTGTACAGAATCTGCGTCGCGTCATGGTCTTTATGCCACGAAAGCAAACCTTCGTGAAATGCGGAGAACGATGAAAAGCCCAGCGAACTCAGGTAAAGATAATCGACATCACCTAAACTCTGCGGGAATGGGTACTGCTCCTTCCCATGAAACGACAGGATCGTACGGTCTTCGTCGTAATAAAGAATCACCGAACTGTCCGACTCACCGAATCTCCCAGTAAACGTCAGGTCGAACCCTTTCTTTTGCAGATCGTTGTGAATAATATTACCGAGCGTATCTTCTCCTGTACGTGACACCAAAGATATCTCATGCCCGTCTTGCATCAGGCCAACACCAACGTTTACGGCATTACCACCAAGGCTCATGATGCGTTTTTTTATGTACATCTTCTCCGGGAAAGGCACGCAAAGCTCAAGATCGTACTGCCCTTTTTTTTGCAGATGTCCCTCTGTTAATTCAAAAAAGATGTCGATGGTGGAGTGACCAACCGATGCTATTCTTGCCATACTTAATTTTTACCACGTCTTGCTAAAATCTCTTTTACATTTTTGATGATCGCATAACTATCCATCTCGTACTCGGCATAAAGCTCATTCACGCGGCCGGATTGTCCGAATCGATCCTGCACGCCAACGCGGCGAATCAGCACAGGGTGCGACTCCGACAAAAACTCCGCAACGGCACCGCCTAACCCGCCGGCGATCTGATGATCCTCAACCGTAACCACACAACCGGTTTTTCGCACAGAGTTTAACAAGGACGTCGTATCAAGTGGTTTGACGGTTGGCATATGCAAAACCTCAACCGACGTCTCCTCCATCGCCAACGCCTGCGCCGCGAGCAAAGCCTCGTAGGTTATCGTACCGGTACTCACTATCGTAACGTCGCTGCCCTCGCGCAACAACAACGCCTCACCTATCTCGAACGGAGTTTCGGTCGTAGTAAACTTCGGCGTTTTGTCACGGCTAAGACGAAGATAAATCGGACCTGGATGACCTATGGCCGCCATCGTAGCCTTACGCGCCTCCTCATAATCACCCGGAGCCAGGACGGTCATGTTGGGCAGCACGCGCATTAGCGCGATATCTTCAAGCGCTTGGTGTGTCGCCCCGTCCGGCCCAACACTCAAACCACCGTGCGAGCCGATTATCTTTACCGGCTGATCGTTGTAACTTATCGTTGTCCTCATCTGCTCCCAGTTCCTCCCCGGCGAAAATGCTGCATACGATGTAGCAAACGCAATCTTTCCTGCCGCAGCTAGTCCTGAGGCCACGGCCACAAGATTCTGTTCCGCGACACCGACATCAAGGAATCGGTCAGGAAACTCCTTGGCAAACTTTTCAACCCGCGTTGATTCTGAAAGATCCGCTGTTGCGACAACTATGTTTTTGTTAAGACGCCCCGCCTCAACGAGTGCATCCCCGAACCCATCACGATTCGATGCTAAATCTTCTGCAGGAAAGTTTATTTTTTCATTCATAATTCAACCTGTAACTTAATCATACTCCGCCTCGATCTTCCCTTGTAGCGTTCTCAACTCGCGCAACGCCTCTATCGCCTCACCCACGTTTGGTGATTTTCCGTGCCACTCAGGTAGATTCTCCATGTACTCGATATCTTTTCCCGGGATAGTTCGGGCAACGATTACTGTTGGTCGGTCAGCAACGGACGACGCCTCATCGCATGCGTCTTTAATCGCTCCATAATCGTGCCCATCGATCTCAATCACGTGCCAGTTAAACGCCTCATACTTAGTTGCCAAAGAATTGAGAGGCATGACATCCTCGGTGTAACCATCTATCTGAATGTTGTTACGATCAATTATCGCCGTGAGATTATTAAGCTTATACTTTGCTGCAAACATAACAGCCTCCCACGTATTGCCCTCATCGTGCTCGCCGTCACTTAGAAGACAGTACACACGCCATTTTGCACCGTCAAGTCTTGCCGCATACGCCATCCCGCTAGCCTGACTCAAACCGCTACCAAGTGGACCGGAAGTGGTTTCAACTCCGGGTAAATTTTCACGATGTGGGTGACCTTGTAAGCGCGAACGAAAATCACGCAGCGTTGTTAGTTCATCAAGCGGAAGATAACCCGCGCGTGCGAGCGTTGCGTAAAGGACAGGACAGATATGACCGTTTGACAAAACCAATCGGTCACGCTCCTCCCAAAGTGGATTCTGAGGATCATGTCGTAAAACATCGCCAAAGTACAAGGTGGCAAAAATATCGGCCATGCCGAGCGAACCGGCGCTATGTCCACTTCCCGCTTCCACCAGCATCTTAACGATATCTTCCCGAATAAGCGTTGCCATGTCAGCAAGCTCAATCTGTTTTTTCTCCGTAATAGATTCCATTGTTAATTACGAATATCTTAACTATTCGGAGGAGATTTTACAATTGGAGAAGCCACAACACTCATTCTTTAGTCCCAGAAACGACGCCATTCACATTTGTTCGTTTACTTTCTACAAAGACTATAAACAGGGATAGCAGCAACACCGCAACGGATATTATGGCGACGCCGATCCATGTTTTCTGTGTTGGTGGGAAGAAACGTGGCCAATAATCTATTACATAATGAAGTCTGCCTCCCAAACCGCGGAAGAGGTCATTGGTTTCCGTTAGAACGTACATATAAGAAACCGCCATCGGCAACAGTAGGGTCATCAAAGTTCCCACTCCCACTAATAGCAATACAATCGCCCATGAAACAACCTTTTTAATGTTTATAAACAACGCCGCAAAGGAGACACTATACACCGGCAATAAAGGAACCATATATCTTGGTGCCGGAGAGTAACCGCCCAGCCAATCTTCGTACGTCATATTAATTATGAAGAATATAAAGGAGGTAATAACGATACCCCAGAACAACTCCTTCTTTTTTTGGTAAAGCGCCGCGAAACCTAGCACCACAAGAACAAATACCGGCATTACGATTATTATGCCATGACTTTGGTCAAAGAGGTTGCCAAGAATACCTACGATAGGACTGACCGTAAATACCGTCTTTACATCGCCAATCATAGCTGTAAAACTGAACTTCCCAAACAAGAAGAGGTTCATCACTAACAGTAACAAAACGGAGAGACCATAAGGAATTGTCAAAAGATAAACACGAAGGTCCTTAAGTAATAAAGCCAAACGGTATTTATGTTGTTTAAATATCTTCCACATCGCCCATAAGAGTAGAAGCCCTGTGAGCGTTATGGTCTTCTGGTGCATAAAAAACACTCCTGCCAACGTGAAAGAGATCAAGGTTACGTTTCGTCTGCTCAGTTCCTTCAGGTAGATTAGATATACCGCAAGGACGTATCCCCACCCCTCTAATATATCTGGGTATACTAAGTGAGAATAGATAACCAGTGGCTGGCTCAGAGCAAAAATCGCCGTGGTCAATAGCGCCACCCAATCAATTCCAAACACACCTTTTATAAACTTATACATCACAACTACGCCCAGAGCAGACAATAGCGCAAGTTCTAAGGCTACAAAAAGTTGGACCTTTCCAAGAACGAGCCCAATCGCTACAGCCGGGGCAATCAACATCGAGAAGAAATAGGCATGCACTGAGTATCTTCCCCCTAATCCCGCGTTACTCTGGGCTTCTAGCTTGGCGTAGTGAAAAGGCAGGTAATCTTCTCCTTCAATGGTTGGTGTAAGGTCGAACGTATGGTATTTGACGAGACTAATCGTTTGAATTACATAATGAGGCTCATCGCCAAATAACCAACTCACGCGTGTATTCCAAACCGCATACGAAGCAAACAAAAGTAAACTTAAGAGGAAGACAATAACACTAACTTTGCGAGCATTCAACCACTTGAGAATATTTGACCTTTCAAGGTCTGCAAATAATAACTTTGTTAGCACTGACATTGCTATACTCAAAGAGCTTGAATGGCTTTGACCTTCTCGACGACTTCAATAGGCGAATCGACGATGTGGTAAACCTTCAACTCTTCACCACGCAGGCGCATATTTTCACCAAACGCTTCAATAATATCGTGCCACCAACTACCAAATAGAATTAGGTGTTTGTGTTGTCCGTAATGAAGCCGCGCTAATCCCCATGCCATACCGAACTCTGATATGGTACCGGTCCCACCGTTCATCACAACATAGACGTCGCCGAGCTCGATGAGTTTCAACGTACGTTCGAGGTATGTCGTGGTCTGGTATTCATCATCTATCGGATTTAATTCATCACGTCCTTCAAACTTAAGCATCTCATCACTGCCATCAGGATAGAGCGTGACACCTATCGTTTTGCCACCACCCGCCTTAGCACCAAGACTCGCAGCCCGCATGACGCCGGGTCCACCACCGTTAACAACAACGAATCCCTCTTGTGCCAAGAGTTTTGCACTTTCGAAAGCGTTAGTGTACTCTTCGTCCGACTCTTGAGAGTCTGCATAACCAAAAAATGTAACCTTACTTATATTCATGTTATTAACTTCACCAGCTCCTCGTACGACTCACGTGGATCGTCATCGCCAAAGATATCACTGCCCACGGCAAAAAGATTTGCGCCGGCGTCCAGAACCTTACTAATAGTATCATGATTTACCCCACCGTCTACCTCGATGTTTAAATTCGGGTAACGTTCTCGCAGTCCTTTGATCTTGGGAAGAACCATATCATCAAACGGGGCTTTTTGTACCCCGACCTCATGTGCCATGAGCAAAACAACGTCAAGACCATCAACGATCGAATGATCAAGATCCTCAAGCGGAGTTGTAAGTTTAAGTGCTAGACCAACTTCAATTCCAAGCCCTGTGACCGCCGCGACAAACTCCTGTTGATCCTCCATCTCTTCAATGTGACCGATTATCCGATCCGCCCCCGCCTTGTACCAATCCTTAACCTGCATAATCGGCTCTTCCACCATCAGATGAACCTCCAAAGCGGTGAGAAACTCTACCTCGCGAATGAGCTTCGCTTCACAACATGTCAGCTCAGGTGCGAAGTAGCCATCCACGTAATCAACCTGCACGTAATCGACAAACGACTCTACACGCGACACTTGTTCTTCCAGTGACTCGATAGTATCAGTTAAAACTGTTGGTATTACCTTCTTATCCATCTTTTCCCCCTTCAAGCTGGCGCAACTCATCCAGGCGTCGTTGATGCGCCGGTAGATTATCATACGCCGTTACTAAAAACATCTCAACCACGTTACGTGCATGCACAAGGCTCGTAAAATCAGACGGCAACGCCAACACATTTATGTCGTCAGCAGAACGTGCCTCCTTCACTTGATCGACGTTAAAACCTAACCCGGCGCGAATACCTATGAAGCGATTGGCCACGATCGACATCCCAACCCCAGAACCACAGATCAAGACACCAAACGACGTATCCGGGTTAGTTTGCATATGCTCAACCAATTTGATTGCGTATACAACGTAGTCATCGGTCGGACTATAAACCTCTGGACCGAGGTCGACCCATTCGACCCCACCCTCAACGTTGTAAAACTGAGTCATGAGATCAGTCTTCAAAGAAAAACCTCTATGGTCTGATGCAATTGCAACTTTCATATTTTAGTAGTTAATAAACTCCGGTCGGGGCAGGGGTCGGCGAAACAGGCACACAGTAGAGCATACTACCAGACATCAACTCTGTCACTTTTCGTTGTTCGTCAAACAACATGTACGCTAACAAGCTAATTATGACCACCATAAGCATCACTAGAAGCATTAAGGCAGTAGTAAGGTTAAACTCACTGGATGATTTTTTTGTTGACGCCATACTTACTCCACAATACTTTACCCCGGTTTCGTCTGTCAAGCGTAACGGTCTTATTTTCTCGAGTGACAGCAGATGAAGAAGTCTGGTAATCTTTACTCAAGACAATTATGCCTATCGCCCTGATTAACATTGCCCTACTAGCTCTCGGTGCGTACATGCTTGTGCGCTCAGCGACCCTGCTTGTGCAGGCGATCTCGGTTATTAGCCACTACTTTGGCTTCTCTGAATTTACAACCGCCTTTATCTTAATGGGTGTCGTGACCTCGATACCCGAGATTGCGGTATCTGTGGGCGCCGCTTTCACAAACGCACCTCAATTAGCGTTGGGAACAGCCCTCGGCAGCAACCTAACCGACCTAACGCTCGTCATCGCGATACCAATACTAGTCGCCGGTGGGATTAAGGTGCGCTCACTGATTGCGCGTAAAGACATCCTCTATATGGCAATCTATTCATTGATACCGATCGTGATGTTGCTTGACGGCACAATATCGCGCACAGATGCCGTTATCCTTTTAGTGTTTTACGCGTTCTATCTTTTCCGGTTACTCTCACAACGCTCGCATTTCTCTGGTAACGGCATACACGTAAGCCACAAGGCTGCCCTCAAGTTCGGCGGAGTTTTTGTGCTCGCCACCATCGCCCTCTTTGCCTCGAGCCAGCTAATCGTCTACAGTTCCACCCAGTTAGCAAGTGCACTCAACATTCCGATTCTTCTCGTTGGACTGATCATTGTCTCTGCAGGTACCTCTCTGCCAGAATTGGCGCATGGCCTAAAATCGGTGACACTACATCACGATCGCCAAGTTATCGGAGACATATTAGGCTCTGTGGTCGCTAACTCAACGGTCGTCATTGCAGTAAGCGCCATTATCACGCCGATCGTCGTAGGTGACATCAACGAGATATTTGTCACCTTGGTTCTATTTCTCATTGTCTTGGCATTGTTTGTGATCGGTTCGCATATAGACAAAAAGATCTCGATCAAGGAGGCGCTTGTCTTAATCGGTTTATACATAGTGTTTTTACTAAGCGAGTTCATTCTCGAGTTTGCGCGCAGTAGTGTGTTCTAGAATATGCATCCTTTTATGTATAAAATAAGATCATGAAGGTTCAATCAAAGGCTTACGTCACCATTAAACAAGACAAGCTGGATAATTATCTATCGGTCCTCAGCCCGTACGTTAGCTACCTTAAGGATCTTTTTGAGAATCACGACTGGAAGCGTCCGGAGAGCTCCATACTGCTGCCTTCTGATGAGTCCGAGTTAAGACGAGTGAAGTTGATCCTAGAAAAGATCGACACCAATAGTCTCCAGCACCACATCGTCATCGGGATCGGCGGATCGTATTTTGGTCCCAAAGCGATATACGATGCTTTAGGAGGAACCTTTGACGTTGCCACTCCGGAACATCTACCAAAAACCATCTTCGTTGACACGTGCGATCCTACAATGCTCAGGGATCTGCACCGACTATTGTCAGGTTATAAAGACTTTCCTGAAGGTGTTCTGGTAACGGTGATATCAAAGTCCGGTACGACCACCGAGACTATCGTCAACCTGGAAGTTTTGTTATCGTCGTTTGATTTTTTGCACAATAGGTTGCTCGTTGTGTCCGGAGAAAGCTCATTGCTCTCCAAGATGGCTGTTAGCAAAAGCATTCCACTGCTTACGATACCTGACCATATTGGCGGTCGCTACTCGGTACTCTCTGCGGTCGGACTGTTACCACTTTACGTAGCCGGAATCGACGTTGCAGAGTTAATGCGAGGTGCCGACACGCAGGTACAGCAGACGCTGACTTACGAGCTAACAAAGACACCCGCCTTTCTCTCTGCCGCCGTCATCTTCGATCACCTGAGCAGAGGTTTTAACATTCACAACACCTTCGTGTTTCACCCTGAGCTTGAAACGTTCGGCAAGTGGTATAGGCAGCTAATGGGCGAAAGCATCGGCAAACTACACGACCTAAACGGTCAGGAAGTGCACGCCGGCATGACGCCAACGGTATCGGTAGGATCGACCGATCTGCACTCTGTAGTCCAGCTCTACTTAGGCGGGCCCCGCGACAAGCTAACGACATTTCTATCGACATCGCAAGAGGCAGCTGCGATACGCGTCCCCTGGGATCTCTTCTTCCCCAACCTCGTTGAAGACATCGAGGGCAAGTCGGCTTTTGAAATAATACACGCGATACTCAAAGGCACACAGAAGGCCTACGACAATGAGGGTCTCCCTTATATCGACATTGAGCTAAATAAGATCTCTGAGTTTGAACTGGGCGAACTATGTCAGTTCAAGATGTTTGAGATGATGTTCTTGGCAAAACTTCTTAATCTAAACGCGTTTGACCAACCACAGGTAGAACTGTACAAACAAGAGACGCGCGAACTTCTCAAGACCTTTTAAAGGGAACTGATTAGATCAATCCTTCACAACACCGACACGATCGATTGGCCAATAGCGAAACAACACGACACCAACGATCTCTTTTTTAGTAACGGTGCCCCAACTACGCGAGTCGCTACTCACAGGACGATTATCGCCCATCACCAAATACTCATCTGGTAGGAGCTTGTACGGACTGCCGTCGTGCAAAAACATCTGACCCGTCGTCATAACACCCGTTGCAAGGTAGGGTTCGCTTAGCACATCTCCGTTAATGTAGACATCACCATTTTGAATCTCGATCGTCTCGCCGGGTAATGCGACCACACGCTTTATCAACGGTTCCGAGTACTGTGGACTTTTCACAACTACAACATCGCCTCGGCTGACATCGGTAAAGTATAACGACACCTTCTCCGTGATAACCCGATCACCGGTATAAAACGTGGGCTGCATGCTTGCACCACGCACCTCGTTCGTTTGCGCGATAAAGAAGTAAAAGACGAAGAAAACACCAACAGCAGTCAGAAAATTGAAGGCGATCTCAAACAACACGCCGAGACCTTTTGATTTTTTAGTGGTTGGAACAGGTGTTGCCAACTGATCCTGTTCTGATTTAACCTCTTGTTGCTGATTCACCCGACTAGTATACCACCTATAGAACAAGCGCCACACCAAGACCAAGGATCAGAATAACGACCGTCGACACGATCAACGTAGGCACAGCAAAACCACTGCTTGGTAACTGTGGCTGCGTGGGTGCAATCGTACTTTGCGAGCTACTCACAGTTGGGGTAGGCGTTGCCGCCGCTCCTTCTACAGACTGCTTGCCCACGACAAAGGGTGATAGGGTACTTGGCCTTCCACAGATCAGATTAGAATCCGTATCGATGTACGTTGTCACATCGGACCACGCACCAGAGGTGTAATGGTACATTCGCAACTCGTCCTCGCTCAATCCTGCGGGATCGACCTCGCTTTCATTATACGGAAGACATATCGTAATAATGCTACACACAAGATCGTCGGTCGTGATGTCAAAGTTTGTTTTAAGTATCGTTAGCGTATCGTCGATCTGTCCCGGTGGAGTTTGTAACACATAGATCGACAGACTGCCCGCCGTTGTTACCTGTTCACACCTTATCGTAGCCGTTCCCGCCGCAGTCTCCACCTCAACCTCGGTGGGAGTCGAAGTGTTTTGAGGGATATCGACCGTTACAGGATTAGGAGTAGGCGTTGCAGTAACCTCCGGTGTGGGCGTTGGGGTCGGTGAGCCCGTCGGTGTTGGGGTCGGAGTTATGGCCGTCATGTCGCGATCGAAAACAAAGATGTCACCGAAGCCGTTAGTGTCGTTGTCGATTAGATTTGTTGCATAGGAGTAAAACGAAACGTACTGCCCGTCCGAACTCACTGAGGGGTAATAACTCCAATAATTCGCCTCGCCACCGGTATTTGTCAGACTAACACGCGAGGTCACGAACGACTCACGCTGATGATTCATAAACACATCAACAACACCGTTGGTATCGTTATCCACGAGATTTGTCGCACGCGACTTAAACAAGATGTATTCACCGTCACCACTAATATCGATACTTTGCGCATCAACACCATCACCGCTTGAATTATTGCCCTCATCTCCTGCAGTATCGGTACTCACCCGCGACGTTTCACCGATCAAACGACTGTAGACGAAAACATCACGCACGTCATTTGTGTCGTCCGAAACGAGATTGTCGGCGACAGATTCGTAAGCAATATAGCTTCCGTCATCATCTATCGCCGGGAAGGCACTCCCACCATTAGCCTCGGTCCCGGTCGAGCTCACACTCACACGTATGTTCGTAAGCACAACCGTATCGCGCAAAAAGACGTCTGCAACATCATTCGTGTCCCCGCTTAGAAGATTCGTTGCCACAGACGTAAAAGCGATATAGCGACCATCCTGACTAATCACCGGGTGCAGGCTGTCACCGTTCCCCTCACTGTCGCCAGCTGAATCATAACTTTCACGCGTAGTCGTAGAACCAACCGTATCGCGTAAGAAGATATCGCGAACGTTGTTGGTATCTGATGTAACCAGGTTCGTCGCGGCCGATTCGAACACGACATACTGCCCATCCCCACTTATAGCAGGATAAAAACTGTGACCATCGGCCTGTGTCCCAGCAGTGGCCACACTGACTCTCGTTGTTGTTTGGTCAACCGTATCGTAAACAAAGATATCGCTCTTCCCGTTTGTGTCACCGGAGACAAGATTTGTAGCATAGGATTCAAAGGCTACGTATCTACCATCGGCGCTGATCACCGGCGAGTCGCTTTCCCCATTGCCCTGAGTCCCCGAATCGTTAACGCTCACGCGGATCGTAGTATCATCAACGCGGTCGCGTAAGAATATGTCTTTTGCATCATTTGTATCCCCATCTACCAAGTTTGTCGCCAACGAAGCAAAAACCACATAACGACCATCGGCATTAATATCGTTACGCGAGGACGGACCGTTCGCCTCCTCCCCCGCTGAATTGACACTAACACGTTCAATTAACGAACCTGCAGACTGCGATGCTATTTTTTGTCCATGAATAAAGAAGAATAAGAACACGGTACTTAACGTAAGCACCGTTAACTTCAAAACAACAGAAGGCGATGTTTTCGCCGTAGGATTAGTATTCTTCATGATGCGGTATTTACCTTAAGAGTACACTAATTACGCAAAATACGTCAATTTAATTTATCCCCAACACTTCCTCTCTTGATGTTTACACCAGCAATGACATATTATTGTAAAAGATGAATCAGAAAAAGGGATTTACGCTTATCGAGTTACTCGTCGTTATCGGCATCATTGGCGTACTCGCTACGGTTATCTGGATGGCCATCAGCCCACTGAGAAGATACAGGTACGCTAGAGACGCACAACGTCGTGATCTGTTACGCCAGATCGCTAACGGACTTGATGCATACTACGTTAACCACCTCGAGTACCCTCATCCCTGTGGCATGTATTATGCTGACCCCGAAGGGATACCATGTAACAGTGCACCTGCGGCTTGGGGTAACCCACCCGACAACTGGATCCCGGGTCTGGTTGAGGAGGGGTATCTTAAGCTTGTCCCCAAAGATCCCGTAAACCTGCTGTTTACAAGTGTCTGGAGTTATAATTCTTCATTCTTTTACGTAAGCGAATCGGTACAACCTTATCCAACATACGGCACCGTGTCAGGTGAATATTATATCTTAGGAACCAACTTTGAATATATCGAGGACCCACAAACTCTTCAAAAAATCGAAGAGAGATTTGGAACCCGCCCCCACTGGCCTGATTGTGTTAATGAGATCGGTTTCCATTCTTACGCCTACTTAATAAGAAGCTGGAGATGCGACAACGATCCGCCTAATGCGTTTTAATATGAAGTATCTGTTTATCTTATTAGCTGCCGTATTTTTTGCCACGACACCGATTATTACCGTGCACGCACAAAACTTGGAGGACCTCTCACCCGCAACACAGGAGGAGTTAAAAAACGCCGCGGCACAGCAAGGCATTAGTGTTGAGAGCTTTATCAAAGATGTCATTCAGCCGCTTCCAGATTCTGTCAATCTCGATCTTTTAGTAATCGTCGGTATTAACATCGTGATTATCGTAATCGGCGTCATAGCCGGCGTTGTTATTCTAAAAAGAAGAAAGAGCGATACGAAAAAACAGGTCCAGGACGCTAAAAAATTTGATGATGTGCGCAAAAAAAACCTGGTGCGCTTGTATCACGCTATCAAACGATTTTATCTAGACAACAACCTGTTCCCTACCGAGAGCCAATTTGCTTCGTTCATTAGTGAGTTAACCGAAGAGCTAAAACACGACCCGCTTTGGAAGAAACCATTGCCGGGGCACGCGGACCTAATCGTGGATTACCATTATACGCAAACACCACCAACATCGGTGAGATCAGATCCTCACTACTTCAAGCTCCACAGCCATATGGCCGACACGATGCAGGTAGGTGTGGACACCGATCGATTCAAGGAGTTGCTCGCACGGGAAGGCATCGAAGACCTCTCCTTTGCCCAATAAAGTAAAGCCACCCATACCAGAGTGGCGTTTACTCGTCGAACTTAAAAGGAACCCACTACTTTTTTTTCTTCTTTGCCTTTGCTTTTGGCTTTGCCTTTGTTGCCATCTTGTATCACCACCTTTCGTTGTGGCGTACGTCATCTGACACGCTTACCAATCATGAGCAGTACGTTAACTTAAATATGCGCACCTTTTGCAAAACCTGTCAATACTGCCTCACAAAAGCGACAGCTCAACGGTTAAGAGTCAATTTGTAAATAAGAAAAATAAAAAATGAAGAAAAAGGGTGAATGAAGATCTTTTGGCTACCAGCCTTTGAGATTAACTTCGTAAAGGCTTTGGATTACTCCTCTCTCTTTGGACGAGCAACGTTAACGATCATCTTACGTCCTTCGAATTCAGTCTCGTGTAATCCAGCAATTGCCTGTTGTGCTGCATCTGCATCAACCATTGTTACAAATCCATATCCTTTGCTACGGTTTGATCCGCGCTCAGTGATGATCACCGCCTCTACTACCTCACCGTACTGTGAGAACATCTCTGCGAGTTGCTCATTTGTCGTTGAGTAAGGAAGATTCCCTACATATAACTTGTTTTCCTGCATTATTTAATCACCTCCTTTTTTTCGATTCTTATCGTATCTTTCTAACTTGAAATAGTCTTTAAGCTTTATGGGTATACACAACGCGTGAAACTATAGATCGGCCAGAGGGTTTACATACGGTTTAAATCGTTACAGTAATTATAGTACTAATCGTACATATTGACAATATCCTTTACTTAAGCCCAAACTGCTGCTACCAAACCAGGTGTGTTAAAAATAGAGTATGAATCTGCGTGACCGGATTAATAGAATCGACGAAAAGGTGATCCTTTTTGTTATCATGTTCGGCCTCTCCCTTATTAAGGGCTGGCACTCTCCTCACCGCTGGACATACACAAACTACGTGGTTAACTACGGGTACGGATTTATGCGTCGCGGCCTATTGGGGACGATAAGCACCACGATTCTGGGCACACACGCCTACGAATACGAATACATCTTTTACTTTATGCTGATTCTGTTCGCGTTGATGGTTATTCTGCTAATAGTTCTTACCCTGCAGTTAATTAGTAAAGACAAATCGTTTATCACCCCCGCGATCATCTTTGCCGCCTCCCCAATTGTCGTATTCTTATCAAGCGAGTTTGGCTTTCTTGATGAGGTGGGGTTGCTGCTGATTTTAGCCTACATCTTCGTTGTCTGGAACTTTGGTAAACGGCTTACGGGACTATCGATTGTCGTGCTAACAAGCTTTATTTCGATCGCAACCATTCTTATTCATGAAGGACAGGTCATTATGTTTGGTCCCGTGCTAATGCTGACAACACTCATCTTTTTTATTGAGAGAGCAACACCTATTAAGAAGACTTTCGCAGCGCTTACTTTTCTAGCTATGCTGATGTTTGTTACAAGTGTAGCGGTTGTGCGGTTTGGTACCCTGGAGACCTCATACGTCGACGAGATTGAAGACTCGATCAGGAGTAAAGTTAACTTCTCAATCGCCTCGCCAACGTTTTCTGCAATTCACTGGGATACAGAGGAGGCATCAACTCGCACCCTGGAACGTTGGACGAGCAGCAGTCGCTACTATCTTCTGCTCCTTTCTGCGCTTATTAATCTCCCGACGCAAACTATCCTTCTTTGGTGGGGAAAACGGAGAGTTGGCGTAATCGCCGACAAGACCGTTAGACGTATGGTCTTTGCTATGTTCATTATTACAGCCATATCGCCTTATGCCTTAAACCTTGTCGGGATTGACATGCATCGGTGGAACTCACTTTCTGTGGTTACCACCTTTTTGGGTTTAATGCTTGTATGTAGATTCGTGAAGGACCGGGTCGATACTCCGACTATCAGCTTCGCCGCTTTAATACTATTTGTGTTCATAAGTGCGATGTCGACAAACTTTCTGTACAATGCGCAGCCGGTTCATCTTTATCCGTTTGTAAATCTTTTCGACAAGTTGACGGCATTTTTCCTCGAAGGGGCGCGCTTCCCGGTACTTCCACAGTTCTAGTTCGCCACCGGCAGCGAGAAACTAAACGTAGAGCCCTTTCCTAACCCTTCACTCACAACCCAGATCTTGCCATGATGCATCTCAACAATTGAACGAGCTATATACAAACCAAGCCCCGTCCCTTTGGATCCCATCTCTAACTGCCCCCAAACCCTAAAGAACTTCTCAAACATATGCTTGATTGCGTCAGGCGGTATTCCCTCCCCCGTATCGACAACATGTGTAATGACAACATCCTGATCCTTATCGTATTCAACCGTCACCTCGACATGACCTTCCTTTGTGTACTTCAAACCATTTGATATGAGATTATTCAGCACTTCAACGATCCTCAGCTTATCAACAGCAACCGCCGGTATCTCGGTTTTAGGTTCCTTCCACCGAAGTTCAAGATTACGTTCTCGCGCATATTCACTTAGTTGATCGATTACGCCACCTACAATTTGCACCCAATCTGAATCCTCAAGATTAAGATTAAACTCTCCCTGTTCGATTTGAGAAACCGACAGCAGATTCTCCATTAAGCCAACGAGCTGTTGAGTAGACGTCTCAATGCGTCCCAAGAGAAGTCCCTGTTGCTCATCTTTTTTGTCTTCATACTCCTGACGAAAAAGTGACAGATAACCTTTCATTGACGTTAACGGTGTGCGTAACTCATGCGCCGCCATAGCCACAAAGTCGAGCTTCATCCGCTCTAACTCCTCCTCCGCAGTAAAATCGTGGACTACAAAAATGTAGGCAACATCAGATTTTTTGGCCTCCTTAATCGTTGAAACCTGCAAGCGAATATTACGTATAGTCCCATCGTCACGTTTTAGTCTTACCTGATCGGAAGAGAACACAACCTCATCGTGGTCTTCGTTAATCTCCGATGGGCACAGCTTGTCATCGGTGATTACAACTTCGTTAGGACTAATAAACTCACCAAGATCAGAGATGCCGAGTCCCACCGGATCATCCTTAAGGCTAAACAGTTCATAAGCCGCCGGGTTCGCGACGACAACGTTACGCTGATGATCCAAAGCAATAACTGAATCGCTTACCCCTGCCAAAGCCATCGCCAATTTGTTTCTCTCGGCACTAATTAACACCTTGTCATGCTCCAAGCTTTCAACTAACTGTGCCACTTCAAGCGCCGTTGCGATACGCAGACTCAGGCTCTCGACAAGAGCAATATCTTCTTTTGTGTATAGAGACAGATCTTCTTTCTCGCCCACCAATAGATACATGCGTTTAGCAACAACGGCGCTCGGGTTTACCGAACGCACGATATCGACCCCCATCTTGGCCATCTCGTCTTTGTATCTCACCAGCATTGCACGTTCATCATCCTTAATGTTCGGATGCGATAGGCCGATCTTTAACTCCTCGTAGACCACCATATTGCCTAGACCATCATTAAGCGCAAGTTCTACGGGCAACTCCTCTTCATCGAGGAGCGAAACCTTTTTGCTATAAAAGATACCTTCCATACTCTTCTGTACTAGATCGACTATCTTGTTAAGCTCAACCTCCTCGGTTAATCGTTTGGCAAAGCCGGCAATCTGTTCTTCTTTGCTTTTTTCCTTCTTATACACAATCTTCGCCAGCCATTCGCCGAGTTCGATCTTGGTTAACTTGTTTTCAAAAAGAAGGATCAGCAGCACTGGGGCAAACAACAACCCCAAATCAAGTAAAAGCGTAAAACCGGAATAGAAATACATAATCAGAAACAAAGGAAGGGCAAAGATAACAAATAATAAAAGTCTGGTCGCAATAAACTTGATAGCCAACCGAAGATCCATTAATCGATATTGAATAACTAGATATGTATTAATGAGCGTAAGCGGCAATACCGCAAGCGGCGATAACGCAAAATACTGGGTCGTCCCAAACGCCAACGGCATTAGTATATCTGTAACAACGGCGATTCCACCAAACAGACACATACCCACAAAAAAGTAACTATATTGTGTGCGTTCGAGACCGGTAAACGTCCTTCTACGCAGTGCTTGCCTTGTCATACCGTAGATGATGATAGGGATAATTACTGCATAAAAGAAAGGGTAAGCAGCACCGTGTCTCGTAAGTACCGAGGTTCCCTCCTGCCAAGTATAGTCGACGAATAAATGTGTAAAGGCAAGGAAAAACAGAAACGGCGAAAGAGCAAGACTGGATAAAACTTCGACAAAAGTATCCATCTTTGCATGTTTATCTTTATTCGGAAAAACTTTAACGGTGTGCAGGATCGCTACTGCGCCAAAAATTGAAAACACGTAGGTTAAACGTATCCACAACTCGCTTGTCCCGATAATCGGGAAAGAGTAAAAGACTAAACACAACGCCCAAAAACCAAAGAAGATCGAAAACGAGGAGAACGCCTGGTTGACAGGATTTCTTGGGTTGTCGAACAGCACGAACAACCCAAACAACAAGACAGCGACAGCAGCTACGAATCCTACAAGCAGTGTAAGCATTTACACTCAATCATACACACAATTCCCACTTTTTAAAACAAACTATTTGACAACCCAACGTCGCCACTTATATATTGTAATCGATGTCCAAAAAAGGATTCACTGCAGTTGAACTTTTGGTTGTTGTTTTTGTGGTTGGAGTTATTGCACTCGGTGCCCTAATGTTTTCAAACAAGTTAAAAAGGGACGGCACGCCAAATGCCCAACCCGGCGAACTCGCCACCCCTACCTTGTCACCGACATTAGGACCGACTGTTGAGCCAACCATGACAGACGAAAATCCCACTGCAACACCCACCGAGGCGGCATCCCCTCTTGATGGCCAAGATATTCTGCTCAATGAGCTTTTACCTGCGAACATTCCAAGTGTCGAACCTTTTAACATACGCGTAATCATTGCATCGGACGGCGAATTTCAGTCAATCTACCTCGGAGACGAAAATTTAACGCCAAGCTCAATAATACTAATATTTCAGAAGATCGACGAATCTCAAACATCTGGGGCATCTATCTCGAGCGAAGTTCATCAAAACGGTGAGTTTTTAGTTGTCAGTTACTCAGGCGTTGACCAAGGCAATCTTGTGATATTTAAAACCGACGGGGAGATAATTACAACTTCTGTTCTCGGGGTCAATAGTGAACTACAAAGTAGTCGCGGCAATGTCTATTACTTAGTCAGTTATCTGGACTTTCCTGCACGAGAAAATATGCAAGTGCGTCTCGCCAACATTCTTGGAGACGTCGCAACCGCAAATATAGATTTAAATACAGGCGAGGTAAAAACCGATACACTCGTCGAGCTTTAAGATTTAATTAGACCCTTTGATTTGCGCGAGACTAAATTCTTGCAACACTTCTAAACTGGAAAAAACATAATCTTTAAAATCGTCTCTTCCGTCCCAAATGGGCTTCAGTCTTACGAACGGATCACGAAGATGTGGATAGCTCCCAGTTTGAAATAACCTCTCATTGTTTGTACATTTTTCTTTGACCGAGGGCCACAGCGACTCAACCATATCTAAATCACAATATACCAATATCGCTGCTGTTATCTCCGCTAAAGCCCAAACGTACCAGTCGTTACAAGGTCTGATTTCGTAAAACTGGTCAACAGCTTCAAAAGTATGCGTAAGCATCAGTTCATATCCAGGAAAGTGGTACGACTCATCAGGATCTCTTAATGCACTTATCCCAAGTTTATTGCTTTTGCCCCAAGAAGCTTGAGAATAAAAGATACCGACCAAGATGTCATACTGTTCGTAATTCCAAGACATACTGTCGAACCGTTGATTAACAATCTCAACGAAATTACGATCAATCCCTGACCAGATTTGCCTATATCGAGTGAGTTTATCCTCGATATCAGATATACGATGATTAAGTTGTAATTGGTAATACTTTTTCCAAACCTCGAAACCATCACCTTCATCTGATTCAACAACCCTCTTAACAAGATTTAAATCCAAACCCTTGCTTTTAACCCGATATTCCAAACCCGCAGGATCATGTTTCCGAAGTCGAACGAAGCAATTAATACAGTCGAGGTCGTAATCCGTGTAGAAGTTGATACGCGGATTCATGGATAATTTCTTTTCGATAGATTCTGTCATTTATTTATAAGCAGCGGACTACGTTCAGAGCTTCAGTGGCTCGGCTCCTGGAGCGCCATGACATTTTTTATACTTCTTACCACTTCCGCAAGGGCAAGGATCGTTGCGGCCGATCTGTTCCGCGTCTGACTTAACTACCGGCTGAACGTTTTGTTGCGGGTTACGAGTCGCAGGTTGCGGGTTGGGGGCAGGAGATTGTGAACTATTCGATGTAGTCGTCCCGCTCTCAAACTGCCCGACCTCTTTCTGCTGTGCTGTCGTCTTTTCTAAAACGTTGCTGTCTTGCAATCTCACAGACTCCGGGGTTTGAATCCTAATCTTGTGGAAACGATTTACGATCTCGTAGTCGATACTGCTAATCAGCTGCTCAAACATCCGATAACCTTCATTCTTAAACTCCACCAGCGGCTCGCGCTGACCATATCCGCGAAGGCCGATACCGGCACGCAACTCATCAAGTGCGTCGATATGCTCCATCCATAAATGATCGATCGTGGTGAGGAAAACATATTTCAACAACTCATCAAAGTTAAGCTTGGGCAAGATCGCCTTCTTAGCGTTGAGATCGTTTGTAAACGCTTCCACATCTTCGGCATACTGCTCGGCCTTTTTTATAATCTCAGTCTCGAGATTAAACTCTCCGGTATCAAATCGTGGATCGCCAAGCTCCAGCAATCGACGCCGGCGCTTATAAATAATCTCACGCTGCTTGTTGATCACATCGTCGTATTCAACAAGGTGCTTTCTGATGTCAAAGTTATGACCTTCCACTTTCTGCTGCGCGCTTTCAATAGATCGACTAATCATCGAGTTCTCAATCGGCATGTCGTCTGGGAGATTAAACCTCGTCATAAGACCTGCGATACGATCGCCACCAAAGATTCTCATTAAGTTATCATCAAGACCAACGTAAAAACGGGACGCGCCCGGATCTCCTTGTCTTCCAGACCGACCACGTAACTGATTGTCAATACGCCGTGCTTCGTGACGTTCCGTGCCGATCACAAAAAGACCGCCCATCTCTTTCACGCCATCGCCCAACTTAATATCAGTACCGCGGCCCGCCATGTTGGTCGCCACCGTCACCGATCCTTTTTGCCCAGCCTGCGAAACGATCTCCGCCTCGCGCTCGTGGTTCTTTGCGTTTAAAATCTCATGCGGCACGTTCCGACGTTTAAGAAGTTGACTAACCAGCTCGTTAAATTCAACCGAGGTCGTACCAACCAACACAGGCTGACCGGTCTTGTTTAGTTCTTCGATCTCATCAACAATAGCCTTCCACTTCGCTCGCTGATTCTTATATATTCGGTCAGGATGATCAATGCGCGCCACCTGTTTATGCGTCGGCACCGAAACGGACTCCAAACTATAAATCTTAAAGAACTCCTCGGCCTCGGTCATGATCGTTGCACTCATACCAGACAATTTTTCGTAAAGCCTAAAGTAGTTTTGGAAAGTGATCGTCGCCACGGTCTTACTCTCCTTCTGAATCGCAACTTCTTCCTTTGCCTCAAGCGCCTGGTGCAGCCCTTCCGAGTAACGCCTGCCCTCCATCACACGACCGGTAAATTCATCCACAATCTTGACCTCGTCGTTTTGTACTAGATAATCGACGTCGCGTTCATACGCATACTGAGCCTTTAAAGCCTGTTCCAGGTGATGCGCATACTCAAAGTTCTCGTAGACGTTATCGGTGCCGAGCCACTTTTCGATCTTTTTCACACCCAAGTCGTTCAGAAAAGCGTTCTTACCCTTCTCGTCGAGCTCGTAGTCCTCACTGTTAAGGCGTTTAACTAGGCCAGCAAACTTAACGTATAGTTCATTCGACTCTTCGGCAGGCGAGCTAATAATAAGCGGTGTGCGCGCTTCGTCGATTAAGATCGAGTCCACCTCGTCAACGATAGCGAAATGATGCACCCCGACCTCACCGTTTGCGTTTACCTGAACTAGTTGATCAAGCGAATGCACCATGTTGTCGCGCAGATAATCAAACCCAAACTCGTTATTAGTACCGTATGTTACATCTGCGGCATATGCCTCACGGCGACTCACCTCGCGCAATAGATCCCCATGGCCAAACGCAAACTTCCGCCAATTGCCATCTTCGGGTTTTAACTCCTCTGCCTTTTCTGGATCGAAGATATAAGAGACTGAGTTCGTATTGATGCAACCGATGCTAAGACCGAGCTTGGAATAAACAATCCCCATCCATTCAGCATCACGGCGAGCCAGGTAGTCGTTAACGGTGACTAGGTGTGCGCCTCTTCCCGTCAAGGCGTTTAATAACATCGGATGAACGGCGGCATGGGTCTTTCCCTCTCCCGTTTTTTGCTCAGCAGCGTTACCTTCGTGTAGCATCAGCCCTACCATCAGCTGCTCGTCAAAAGAACGCTCATTCAACGTACGTGCAAACGTCTCCCGCACCAAAGCAAAGGCTTCCGTGACGTACTTATTTAGGGTATCTTTCTCCTGCTGCGGATAGTTCTCGTCTTTTATGTTTAAACTCTTGAGATCGTCACGAATGCGATTCTTAAGATCGTTAGCGTTTGCCAAAAGCTCTTCGTCGGACTTATTCTTATAGGAATCTTCTAGCTCGTTGATCTTTCCGAGAACAGGTTTAAGCTTATCTAAACGCTTTTGGTTGGGATCAAAGATCTTATTAATAACTCCAAACATGGCATAAATTGTAGCATGTGAAAAAACAAGCCTGTCCAGTTTTTGATGGACAGGCTCTCATGAGTCTCGGTGCGCACTGCGCGAAGGCGATCCTAACGGGACCCCGCAAGACGGACAATTTTCTGCAGTCTTAAATGGGATCCTTTCCCCACATCCGCCACAACGATGTCCGCGCTTTGGGTAGTTGTTCTTTCTGAAAGACGGGCCCGCTTGGTGCATCTCTTGACCGATTGTAAGATCTCTCGTGCGCTGAGGCGACACCCCAGGTTTATCGGGTTTGGTTAGCGCCATCTGCATTCTCCTCTCAATGTGCTGATTTCTTGCAATTCTAGCACATCCCTACGTATAATGAGGAAAAATGTTTAAACGACTTGTTTTGGCCAGCACTCTTTCTATTGTCTTTTTACTCCTTCTAAGCCCGATTTTAAGCGCAAAATCTTACTCCATCGTCTCCGACGACTTCGATCTCACCGTCAACGCCGATAGATCCGTTGACGTAACGGAGCTCCTCACCTACTCCTTTGACGGCAGCTTTACCTGGGCCGACATGTACATCCCTACAACAATTACACGTGATGGCTACGCCTACGATGTCGCGATAACCGGTTTTGATGTTATCGATAACGATGGATCGAACGTAACCGTGATCTCGGCCTCTCAAAAAGGTGACCGGTTCTATGCGCGATGGGAGTACAGCGCGTACAACGAGAACAAAGAGTTCGTCATAGATTACACGATTGAAAACGCGGTAAGTAAGTACGACGATATCGCCGAACTTTACTGGCAGGTTATCGGCTCAGACTGGGAGATAAACCATAACAACGTCAAGATCACCGTGCATCTGCCGATCCCCGACACTGTAAGCTCAACCGCCGGAATAAACGTTTGGGGGCACGGCCCGTTAAACGGCAACTCCGAGATTGTAAATAGTAACACGGTTAAATTCACGGCTAGTAGTGTTGCAGCGGGGCAGTACATGGAGATCCGTACGGTCTTTCCGAGCAAGTACGTTAAGGGATCAACGAGCGGTAATTTAATGTTAACCGATATCCAACAAGAAGAAGCGGAATATGTGGAGCAAACGATCGCAGCCGCCAAGCGCGCACAGTTTATTGCCAAGTTAATACCTATGTACATTTTACTTGCGATAACTCTTATACCTGGCATCTGGTTGTTTATCTGGTACCGCAAGTGGTCAAAGTACGGCAAGGAGCTACCGGTCGTCGAGCAGACAAAATACTCTCAAACCATCCCTACATCGCAGCGCCCTCCCGCTGAGGTTGGTGTGCTATTAAGTCAAGGATCCGACCCGAGTGTTCCGGCATTCACCGCGACCATCTTTAACATCGCGTATAAAGGACATATTCAGATCAAGGATCAGGCAGAGCAGAAGACCGGCTTAATCGGTACAAAGCAGATAATTCACACAACCTTCACCTTCGAGGTTAAGTCCGACGCAAAAGCACTGACCCGTCACGAACAGGAGGTTCTCGATCTATTGGTTAGCATCTCACACGCTCCAGCCTCCTTCACCGACGCGATCTTCAATCGCAAAAATGCCGCAGCTGACAAGACTGACAACGCCGTTACGATGGACGAGTTAAAGGCGTGGTTTAAGGGCAATCCCATGAAGTTTCAAACATGGTTTGCCTCTTGGCAGAAGCACGTAAAGTCCGATGCAAATCCAAGCAACTTTTTAAACCAGGAAAGCGAAAAGGCACACAAGCAGATGTGGGTTATCACTGTAGGGATGACACTCCTTAGTCCACTAGTATTAATCTTGGGATTAATCTTAAACGGTAAGATCAAGCGCTGGTCGGACGAGGCCTCGGTCGAAGCAGCACAATGGAAAGGACTGCGCAAGTTTTTGGATGATTTTGCGAAGTTCAAGGAGCTTCCGCCCGAGAGTTACAAACTCTGGGACCAGTATCTGGTTTACGGAATACTCTTTGGTAACGCCGACAAGATATTAAAGATGCTGCCGATCATTCTGCAAAATCCAGACGCACAGGTCGCGGGTTGGTACGCGTTCTACTCGATCAACGGCATTCAAAATATGACGGCGAGTGTCGAGTCGATTAACTCCATGGTGAACTCACTAAACGTTCTTTCATCAGAGCTGCAAACGGCCTCGACATCCGCAGCGCACTACTCTTCTGGTGGTGGTGGAGGCTTCTCCGGCGGTGGCGGTGGTGGAGGCGGCGGTGGCGGTGGCGGCGCCGGATAAATCCTTGGACAAGTCTAAAACGATCTCTTGGTTTTGCTTTTGTGATAAACTATCGCTACCGATTTTTCAAAGAGGCCTAAGGCCTCCGAGGTATCGCACCTCTCCAATTGAGTACCCCACTACTCACCAACTTTAGCGCCATTAGAAAGGAGAAAATCAATGGCATACTATCAAAAAGTATTCTCAGGACCACCAGTATCCTGGAGTACATCTCAAGCTGTTTGGGCTTTCACAAAGGAAAAGCTGACATTCCTCAAGATGATAGGTCGAAGATGGGTTGTTGGGACAGTCGCCCCCGACCTCAACAACGCCATGTTCGTCGCTTACAGCTGGAATAAGTGTCCCGCTCCTCACAATCTATTAAGCGGGATCGGCGCAGGCGGAAGGAACATCCTTGTTCAGTGGATGGACGGAGTGGACCCAGCCCGTCAAACTCATGTCCCTGACGAGGCAATGGTTTTGCTTCGAACCTCCTTGGCAATAGCCCCGGTCCGACAGAAAGGCCTGCTTGGGTTTCGCTCTGCAATATGGGTTCCCAGAAGGGTTACTGAGTTCAACCCCGAAGTAGTAACCCTCGTTGAACATCCAAAGGCAAAGAGTCGCGACAGAATGGGAGTGAGCAGAGAAAAGCGCGCAGCTTATGTTGCTGCAGCCTTTGACGCCAGTCGTTTGACTGCTAGCACCGCATTCGTGACCGTTCCCGGTCTTGGTTCGTGTGTAGTTGAACAATGGGTGGATGGCAAAAGTGCCTTGCAGCTTATTGCAGAGGCAGTAAGCAACGGTCAGATCACCTTTGCAACTCAGCCGCCCAATCGCACCCTGTACTACATTCCACGGAACGGGAGAATGAGTCTCCGCACCCCATAACGCAGAATGATTCGTAACAGAAAGACCGACTCACTTGAGTCGGTCTTCTCCTCCTCTTAATCTCCTCTTCCTCGTCTTGAAAACTTCGGATAACAGTAGGGCAATTACCGCCCCAATACTCCCCCCAACAATCACATCGATCGGAAAGTGTACTAACAAAAGCACCCGCCCAATTCCCACGATCAAAGCAATAAATAGCGCAACAATCCCCAAACGATGTTTGGCGAGCCAAACCGAGGTCGCGATTGCAAACGCCATCGCCGTATGACCCGACGGGAATGAATCGTTTAACTTCACGAAACTAAAAGGAACGGTGACGTTCAAATCCACAAACGGTCGTTCAACAGGGAAAATTCTCTTTATCGCCTCAGTCACTAAAAAGGCCGCAAATAAAACAACGACCGTTTTTATCGTGAGTCGCTTCTCTCTTTCCAACCACAAAAGTGGAATAAACATAAGGAGGATAAACAATCCCCCATTACTAAAGATCTCGCCCAGCCACCACGATAAAGTCATGAGAATACAATAACACGCAACGGGCTACTTAACGAACAACAAGAAGGCAGCGACGACAACCGCCAAAGCAATGCGGTAAATCACAAACGGCTTTAAAGTATGCCCCTTTAAGAAGTTCAGGAGCCAGCGCATAACAAATATCGCTACAACGAATGTTGTAACAGCAGCAACACCCACAAACAACCAATCCGTGTCGGTGGCACTTATTAAGTCTGGAAGCTTAACCAACCCAGCTCCCAAAGTTACAGGTACACCAAGTAAAAATGAAAACTTCGCAGCATTGACGCGATTAACGTTTCGAAACATCCCCGCACTTATCGTAATTCCCGAGCGCGAAGTCCCTGGTATTAAAGCAAAAACCTGAGCGACGGACATGATAAACACCTCCGGCCAGTCGATCGGAACAATCGGCGGCTTTTTATTTGTGTCAACAACTGTAATCTCGGCGTAACGACTCTCAACAAACCACATCACCAAAGCAACCATAACGAGCATCACAACAACCGTCCAAGGAGAACGCAAAAGCGATTCAATAGCGTCACCAAATAATAAACCGACAACTGCCGCCGGTATCGAAGCGATCACGATCTTTCTTAGCGACTGACTTGTGCGCCACTTCAAGAGCATACGGATCCATTCGTTTCGAAAGTAGATTAAAATTGCGAGTGCTGTGGCCAAGTGTAAAACGGCATCCACCGCCAAACCTTGATCTTGCCAACCTAAAAGATCAGGAAGAAGAATTAAATGACCGGAAGAGCTGATCGGCAAAAATTCGGTAACACCTTGTACAACTCCTAAAACCAACGCGTGAATGATATTCATTGGTGTATTGTACTACGCGAGCCGTGATTTCTGATACCCCTGGTGTCATCTCGCAATTCGGTGTTAGAATCCTAACCATGGACGATCGTCATATTGGTGTCGGTGCTGGGGTGATTATAATAAAAGGCAACCAAACTTTGCTTACAAAACGCAAAGGTTCGCACGGTGAGGGGACTTACGGATCGCTTGGCGGACATGTTGAATTCGGAGAAACACCGACGGACGCCGTACGAAGGGAAGCGATGGAAGAATTGGGTGTTACTTTGAAGAACATTAATTTCGTCTCCTGTACGAACATGGTGAAATACGGCAAACATTACGTAGACATAACTTTCTTCGCTGAAATAGAGACGGGAGAACCGACTATCATGGAGCCCGGAAGAATCGAAAGTGTTGGTTGGTATAAACTCACAAATTTACCGAGCCCTTTATTTGAACCAGTTCGAATCGCTCTCGATGCATATAAAAACAAGACTAGTTACTTCGAGGTGCAATAACATCCTTGCCGACGTAATCACGTAAGACTTCGGGAACGACAACGCTACCATCTTTCTGCTGATAGTTATCTAAGATTGCAATTATCGTTCTCCCCATCGGACAGCCGGTGTCGTTAACGTTGTGAACAAATTGACGCTTGCCATCGGCATCAACGTACTTAGTGTTGTAGCGCCTGGCCTGATAATCTTTCGCGTTGGTGTTACTTCCAAGTTCGATAAACTCACCTTGCGAAGGAAGCCACACCTCGAAGTCGTACTTCTTTGACGTGGCAAAATAACCTGCATCTCCTGCGCACATGGTAATTACGTGATATGGCAGACCGAGCTGTTGGAAGAACCACTCGTTAATCTCGCGAAGATACTCTTGCATCGCATCCGACTCTTCCGGCTTACAGATAAGATCCATCTCGAGTTTATCGAACTGATGCACACGTTTAATGCCGCGCACATCCTTGCCCCACGAACCGACCTCAGTGCGAAAACACGTTGTGTAGGCAAAGAACTTTTGCGGTAGATCTTTCTCGTCAACGACCTTATCCATGTAGTAAGAGAACAGTGACGGCTCAGAGGAACCAACGAGATAAAGCTGATTATTGTCTTCAACGGCATCAGAGTCGATCTTGTAGACCTGATCAGCATCGCCCGGGAAATGCGCAGAACCGTAAAGAGCCCGTTCGCGAACCATAAGTGGCACAACCATTGGGGTAAAACCTTCATGAAGTAGTTTCTTCTTTAATATTTCAAACAACCCATACTGCATGAGCGCCGCCTCGTTTTTAAGATACGCAAATCGACTGCCGGAGACTAAAGCACTCTGCTGGATATCAATTAGATCAAGCGACTCCCCGAGTTCAAGATGATCCTTTGGTTCAAAGTCGAGTTTGGGCATCGCAGCAGAACTTTTGTCGCGGCCGCCGACCTCATCTTCGGATAGATAACCCTTGACGGGAACCCAAGCGATAAACTCTACGTTATCTTCATCACCTGCACCGTCAGGAACGCTTTCGTCGAGCATGTTCGGGAACCAATCCATGTGCCACTGCCACTGATTGTTGATTACCGAAAGCTCCTCTTCGATCTTTTTGATCTCCTCTTTTAACCTCTTTCCCTCTTCTATGACCTCAGGGGACGGGCGATCATGTACGGAAGACATCTCGTTACGACGTGCGCGAAGCTCATCAGCTCGGGTCATTAGTCCATTTCGCTTTGTGTCGATTCCCAAAAACGCATCGACATCAAACTGCTCGCCGGTTAAACCACGCCTTTTAATGTTTTCTTTTACCTGATCTGGATTTTCACGGATGAAGTTTATATCGAGCATATCTATCTTGGATTCTTTGCTATGAGGCAATGATAGCATAATTGTTAAGACATTCAGCTTTGGCTTTTAACGTGGAGGTTCTTCCTATATAATGAGCAGGTTTACCAATAATAATGGCAAAAGAGGATTCGACACAACCGATAGAGGAGATCCGTCAGGAGAAGATTCGAAAGATCGAGGCGATTCGCGCATTAGGAGTTAATCCGTTTCCACCAAAGGCCGAATTTGAACTACAACCAATTAATGAGGTACGCGAATTAAAAGAAGACGACAAGGTTGCCGTCGCCGGAAGATTAACGAGCATTCGCACGCATGGTGGGATTACCTTCGCCGATGTAAAAGATAGAACCGGCAGTATTCAGCTCGCCTTCAAAAAAGACAACCTATCTGAAGACCAACTTAAACTTTTTGCACTCATCGACCCATCCGATCACATTGAGGTTAACGGTAGGTTGTTCATAACCAATGCCGGCGAGTTAACGGTAAATGTCGATGATTTCAACCTGCTTGGCAAATCTATTCGTCCCGTACCCGACGAGCCGATGAACGACAAGGAGATTCGTTTTCGAAAGCGCTACCTTGATCTTTTAACAAACCCCGACGCCGTGCGCGTCTTTGACATTCGCCACAGGTTAACCAGCGGAATTCGCAGATTCTTAGACGACAAAAAGCTCGTTGAGGTCGAGACGTCGGTTCTACAACCTCTCTACGGAGGCGCTAACGCCAAGCCGTTCACCACGCACATCAACGCACTTGACGCTGAAGCATATTTACGAATTGCACCTGAGCTATATCTGAAACGACTCGTTGTGGCAGGTTTTGAAGGAGTTTACGAGCTGGCGAAGGACTTTAGAAACGAGGGTGTCGACCAAACCCACTTCCCGGAGTTTACAATGCTCGAGGTCTACATCAGCTATATCGACTACCAGAAGATGATGGACACGATGGAGGAGATGTTCAGATTCTTAAGCAAAGAGGTTTTGGGCATGGATAAGGTGCAAGTGCTCGAAAACGAGATCGATCTAGGTGGGCAGTGGCAAAGAATCACGATGACAGACCTAATCAAGCAGGAATTAGAGATAAACGTTGAAGAAAAATCACGCGAAGAGTTGTTATCGTTTGCAGAGTCACAGCGACTTGAAGTAAACGAGTCGATGACGAAGGGGACGCTAACTTTTCTAATCTTTGATAAGCTAATCAGCCACACTCTACTTGCCCCAACTTGGGTAATCGACTACCCTATCGAGGTCAGCCCATTGTCTAAAATGCACAGAAGTAAAGAAGGTTACACCGAGCGATTCGAACTCTACATCGGTGGGGTTGAACTACTTGACGGCTGGTCAGAGGTCACCGACCCAATCGATCAGCGTTCTCGCTTTGAAGCTGAGAGCTACCGTGACTTTGACGAGACGGAGGCAGCACAACCAGTAGACGAAGACTTTCTGGAGGCGATCGAGTACGGGTTACCGCCGTTTTCCGGAATCGGTACCGGAATCGACCGGTTAACGATGTTTTTTGCAAACACCTGGTCGATCCAAGAAACGATCCTCTTCCCTTTCAAAAAGCCGCAAACAAACACAAAACAGGCAATGACTTTTGACGATGACCTGAGTAATCTCCCAAGTCGCGCCGAAGCAGAACAACTACTCGAGGAACATGTCCTCGACAACTATCAAAGCCTACACGCCAAGATGGTAGCGAGCGTTTTGGAAAAGTATGCAATGCAGTTCGATCAAAACGACGACCTTTGGTATATCACGGGTTTGTTGCACGATCTTGACTTTAACAAACACCCCGAGGAGCATCCGCAAAAAGCATTAGAATGGTTTAAAGAGTGGAACTACCCTCAAGAGTTGATTCACGCGATAGGGGCCCATGCGCACGAACGAACCGGAGTCGAGCCGCAGACTCTTTTGGCACAAGCATTAACGGCCACGGACGAACTAGCGGGTATTATGTATGCTTATGCACTGCTCCGACCGGAGGGTTTTGAAGGCATGAAGGTGAGTAGTCTGAAAAAGAAGATCAAAGACAAGGCCTTTGCACCAAACATCGATCGCGAGAGTGTGAGTTACGGTTTAGAGCATTTTGCGGTAGAACCTGAAGAACACATGCAGCTAATGATCGAGGCGTTTCAAGGACTCCCAGAACTCAAAGACGTTCACGCAGGAGACTAAATCAAATTTCCCTAAGATATATTGAGGCAATTACTACTTGTGAATCTTGACGATCTTGTATTCGAGGTTTGTGCCGCTCGGCAACTTTATCTCTACAATATCACCCTGACGAAGACCCAATAGTTGCTCACCTACCGGACTTTCATGGCTGATCTTTCCCTGGGCGGGATCGGCCTCGATCGAACCGACGATCGTAAACGTCTGGCGAGAACCTTTAACCTCTACAGTAACCGTAGAACCGATATCAACGGTAGCCTTCGCTCCACTTTTACCTTCCTCGATTATAGAAGCACGCTCAAGGATATCTTCTATCTCCAAAAGCTTACCTTCGATAACGTCCTTAGCCTTTTTCGCTTCTTCAAACTCCTGGTTGTCCTCAAGCTTACCAAGTTCACGTGCGTCGCTAACGCGTTTTACAACATTAGGCCACTCTTCCGCCTTCAAGCGATCGTACTCAGCCCTTAAATTATCGTACCCAGTTTGTGTGAGGTAGTACTCTTTTTTGTCCATCTTATTTCACCGTCACGATCGTGTATTCAACGACTCCTTTTGGAGCGTTAAACGAGATCTTTTCGCCTTCACGCGAACCGACCAAAGCCTGGCCTATCGGCGACTCAGACGATATTCGTCCTGTGGCAAGGTCTGCCTCCTGCTCACCTACAATTATGAACTCCCGTTCTATACCAGCAGTAAACACCGTTACCGTCGAACCGATACCGATTATACCATCATCCGAAGTTGACTCGACGATCTCTACGTTATCGAGTACGTTTTTCAGCTCCTCCAAGCGTCCTTGGACGATACTGAGGCGATGGCGCGCGGCATGATAGGCACCGTTTTCGCGTAGATCACCGAGCTCCCGTGCATCACTCATCTGTTTGAGCACGTTCGGACGTTCCACCTCAGAGAGGTACTTGTACTCTTCTTTTAGTTTTTCGTAACCCTCTTTGGTCAATGTGTAATCAGCCATAAATCGCTCCAAAACCTTTACATGCGTGCTTTTTCGCACTTTGGGAGACCAGAAACAATACAAAACTACAACTCGCAAATTATAATAACTAGGAAAGGGTGCGTCAAGTTAAGCCTAAGTCCTCTTTATCGCTTTTATCTCCTGATACACGATTAATAAAACAGCGGTGAAAGGGATCGCCAGCAAGGCACCCAACGTACCTGCTACGCGTGAACCCACCATTAAAGACAGTACTACTAGTAACGGATCTATACCGACCGCACGTTTCATAATTCGCGGCACGAGGATATTGTTCTCTATCTGTTGGATCGCCAGATACGCAACAAAAACAATCAGCGCCTTCAGTGGCGAGATGGTAAAAACAACGATAACCGCGGGAATCAAAGCCAATATCGGACCGACGATCGGAATAACCTCAAACGCACCTGCAAGCAGCGCTAGCGGAACCGCGTACTCGATTCGTAGAACCGTTAACAACGTCCACGTCATCAGACCGATCACCAACATCAGAAGAAGCTGGCCGCGCAACCAGGCACCCAGCTTTTCGTCAACCTGATCAATCAACTTAACGAGTCGTTTTTTGTTATTAACCGGAATAATGTTCACAAGAACACTCCTGACCTTCTCCCTCTCCAACGTCAAGTAGAAGGTAAAGACAAGTATTACTACCAGATTAACGATATTGCTGAGAACTCCGGCGCCAAAACGCACGATACTCACAGGCGCTGCGCTAAGCTGTGTGGACAATCCCTGCAAAACGTTCTGCACATAAACTAGAACGTCGCGATTGTTAAACACACCCTTAAAGTCGACAGAGGTGACAAACTCCCAGACGATAACGGGTAATCGTTCTATAAAAGCGCGCATCTGGTTAAACAGTGGCGGGAGTGAAACACCAATCAGGAAGCTGACCAATATCAGCATCGCCAAGTATAGGCTTATAAGCGCCAACCAGCGTGGAACCTGAAGCTTTTCAAGGCGCGATACAACAGGCGTCAACGCCGTCATTAGGATATATGAGACCACAAGCAGGAGGACGATATCGTAAACCATGACACCCAAAACAATAAGCGCGACATAAAGTGCAACTCGGACAATGAGTGAAGTATTAATCTCCAACCTATTCATGGCAGTATTACTAACTATGATACCATCCTTCGACTGTTTCAAAGACCAGAGACTTAAATCCAGGATCAGTTATATCAAACCAGTGGATCTTGTTGTTTCGCTTGAACCACACCATCTGTCGCTTAATATACTGATGCAGGCGAAACTGCGTTCTCGTAATCGCATCTTTAAGGGGAAGCTCGCCGTTTAGATGCATCAGTCCTTCGTTATAGATAAAGCCACGCTTGAGCACTGGGGAGACATTAGGCGTCGTTGCAACTAGCTCAATCTCGCTTCGGAATACACTCGTATGAAAAAGCTCGTTGACCCAATCGTCCGCCTTCCGGTAAAGATATTCACGACTAGACGTTAGGCCGATAAATAAAACATCGATATCAGCATGTTGCAGCGGCGAATAGTAGATACCTTTACCAACAGACCCCGCCTGTTCTGCAATCTCGATGAAGCGGATAAGACGCTGCTTATTTGATGAATCAGCGGTATTTAGTCGTTTTAAAACATTCGGGTCGATCGATAGCAACCGTGATTGCAGTTCCTTAACAGAAAGTTCTTGCAAGCTTTCACGCAACCTATAATCCACTCCGACAGCACTAATCGGAGAGATCCCCAGGAGTCCATCCGCGTAGAAACCGCTGCCACCAACGACTATTGGTAACCGATCATTCTTCGTTATTCGATCTATCTCTAGCAAAGCCATATCAACATACTCACCGACCGAAAACGACCTGGTGATATCGATGACATCGTAAAGATTTATACGCACATCATCCTGCAACCAATAACCATCGTGGCGACTGACTGTTGCTTCGTCACCAACCCGAAGCTTGTTCGTCGTGTAATCGAGCGATTTATAAACCTGTCGGGAGTCTGCTGAGATAATCTCGCCTTGTAGACTTTTGAGGATGGAGGCCGCAAGAGACGTCTTCCCGGTACCTGTCGGACCAACAATGACGAGTATTGGGGTTTTGGATCTGTTCATCAACCTATATTGTAACCGTTTACACCAACAGAAAAACCCCTCTTTGGGGGTTTTTCTGCAAGCGTAAATGCTCAAATCGAACATGGAGTTTTGATCTTCTGATCAATAACTCCCAGAAAGTGATTGTGAAACAATTACTTTACAGCGTCCTTAAGAGCAGATCCAGCCCTGAACGCAGGAGTATCCTGTGCAGGGATGTGAATTGGCTCCCCGGTCTGTGGGTTGCGGCCCATGCGAGCTGCACGGTTACGAACCAAGAAAGTACCAAAACCGGTCAAGGTAACCTTGTTACCCTTGCCAAGCTCCTCGGAAACAATGTCCAACAGAGCATTGAGAGCGTCTTCTGCTGCGCGCTTTGTAAGATCTGCGCGTTCTGCGAGTTCTTGAATTACTTGAGTTTTATTCACTATTCATTCACCTCCCTTCACAAACCTTACCAATAATAGGTAAGTGACAACTAACATCAAAAGCACCGCCATGACAGTGTTTACGGTTTGCTGTTAACTGCTACTTAAATACTATTTGTAAGCGACTAACCAATCCCATCCAATAACGTACGAGCGTACTTTCCGGCTACATAGAGCCGTAAAACTGGCCGAATTCGATCTATAGCGAGATTATCACCAATTCTAATCTATGTCAAGGTATTACCTTGTCTGCTCGCGCAAAACCAACCACCGTTTTTTGAGACGAGATTTCAACGAGGACACTGTTAAAAATCTTCTCCCCCTCGTACTCCCATTCGAAGATGCGCGGCTTGGGATTTATGAACCGATTTATGATAATGTCCTTCTTCACACCGAGCACCGATTCGTTGTTACCACACATACCTACATCGCTTATATAAAACGTTCCGCCCTTGAGAACCTGAGCGTCGGCGGTAGGAACATGGGTGTGCGTGCCATAAATAATATTGGCACGTCCGTCAACGTAAAATCCCATCGCTCTCTTCTCGCTTGTCGCCTCCGCATGAAAATCCAGGATCACGATATCACCTTCTTTTACCACCTCAGCAAACAACTTATCGAAACTTAAAAACGGATTATTTACCGGTGCGTCCATGCTGTACTGCCCCTCCAAATTCATAATTACAACCGGCACGCCCTTTACCTCCGTGCGAATATAACCAACACCTGGGACGTCCGCAGCATAGTTTGCCGGACGAACAACCCCCAACGATTCGTTCTCCAACAAATCCTCCCAACCTCCTCGGTAAAAGACATGATTGCCGCTCGTGAAGAAATCGACACCTGCATCGATCATCTCATACAACCCCTTCTCGTTAATCCCCTTGCCGCCCGCTAAGTTCTCAGCGTTTGCGATGACGAGGTCGACCCCCTCCTCCTCTTTTATTTGAGGAAGAACCGTTTGAACAGCGCGACGCCCAGGACGCGCAACAACGTCACCGATCAAGAGAATTTTTAGATTTGAGTTCTTAGTCATAGTTTCAGTAGTTTCGGACTGTGCGTTGCGGGTTATCGAGAGCCGGGTCACTGTTTCCCTTGTGACAAATTACCAGTTCCGAGTTACCAACCTGTGGATCAACCCGGCTTTGCAACAGCACTCGCTCGCGTCTCGCGCACAACATTAACCTTGATAGGAGCCGGAAAATTCGTAATCCTTTCGTGGATCTCGTGCGCGATATCATGCGCTAGTTTAAACATCTCGGCGTCACTAATCTCCGCAGGGTTTACAAGAACCCTAACCTCTTTGCCGGCTGCTATCGCGTAGCTCTTTTGCACACCCGCAAATGCATCCGCAATCTCTTCCAACTCTTTCACCCGGTTTACATACCCCTCGTAATCTTCCTTACGCGCGCCCGGCCTTGCCCCTGAGATAGCATCGGCGAGGTACATGATAACTGCTTCCGGCGTTGGGAGCACGTCTGTGTGATGTCCTTCGAAAGCGACCACAACGTCTTCAGCGACGCCATACCGTCTGCAGATCTCCGCTCCCACCTCAGCGTGACCTTGATCGGTCTCTGCTGTAACCGCTTTACCAATGTCGTGGAGAAGGCAAGCTCTCTTTACAACCTCAACGTTTGCACCTACCTCAGTAGCAATCGCCGCCCCAAGCTTAATCACCTCGAGCGTGTGTTCAATCATATTCTGACCGTAGGAGCTTCTAAATTTAAGCCGCCCCAATAGATCTACTATCTCCTGTGCAAATCCTGTAAGACCTGCTCGATAAAGCAGGTCCTCACCAGCCTCACGAATCACGGCGTCAACCTCTTCTTTACTTGCCTTGATAGCCTCCTCGATGCGTGTTGGCTGAATGCGCCCGTCAGCTACCAACTTCTCCATTGCGCGCTTAGCGATCTCGCGACGTACAGGGTCAAAGCTAGAGACGGTAACGACAGGTTCGCCCGGCTCACCTATCTCAACGCTCACCCCCGAGTGTTCCTCAAAAGCTTTTATGTTACGACCATCCTTACCGATAATCCTGCCTTTGATGTCTTCGTCTGGTAAGTCAACGCTGTAGGTTGTGTATTCGCCAACGTTCTCTGTACCGACGCGTTGCATAGCACTGACAAGAATCCCGCGTGCACGACGATCTGATTCGGCCTTTATCTTGTCCTCGTTCTCGCGGATCCTTCGTGCGTACTCCTCGGCAAGCTCTTTATCGATAACGTTAAGTAACTTCTCTTCCGCTTCCTTTTTAGATAAACCGTCAATCTTTTCCAAGGCCGCAGCCTCTTTCTCGTAAATCTCGACCAGTTGTTTCTCTTTTTCCTCAGATCTTTTGATGACAACCGACAACTGCTCCTCTTTACCGCTTACGTCCTCGAGCCTGGCTTCAGCCTGCTGTTTAATCGATAGCGCTTCACTTTTCGCCTCCAGAACAAGCTCACGCGCCGCTGCCTTTAGCTCTTCAGCGACCTGAGAATCAGCGTTAAACGACGAGAGGAGTTGTTCCAATCTGGTCTTCAATTCATCCATTTCGTGCCTTATTGTAGCATACGAAAGGCAAAATAGGCATTAATCAAGCAAAAAGACGGTTTCAGAATAGATCGCTAAGCAACCTTCGGTTTGATATCGGCCCAGGAGTAGCCACGACGCATCAGGTAATCCACTAAGCGTTTTTTGTCTTTGGAATCGGACAAATCATATCTATCTTTAACCTTTTCCAGCAACTTATCGAGGAGGTCCTCGGAAGACATCCCCATACTCTTCCACACCGACTCCGTCAAATTCGGCGATATGCCTTTTTTAATAAGCTCACTCTTTATCTTTATCAGACTATCAGGTTTAGCCTTCTGCGTACGTTGTTCTATCCACCATCTAGTAAATTCACGATCGTCAATATACTTAAGCTTTACAAGCCTTAGGATCAGTGCATCGACTACCTGTTCGATAGCCGAATCCCCCTCCTCCACTGCCGAAAGCTTGTAGGTAAAGACCTTTTTACGGATGTAATCACGCATCTCGCGCTCAGAACGTGGTCTTCTAGCTAAATAGTCCAATGCTTTCGCATACACCTTGTTGATCTCCGATTCCTGAAGAATCTGCTCAAGCTCGAGCTGCCCCACCTCAAGTCCTTTTTTAATTCCGTACTTAAGCAAAACCTCTTCGTCGACTCCACAGTAAAAACTCCCATCTACATAGATGCTAAAACGAGACTGATTCTTTTTTTGTGTTTCGACTGAGGTTACGTGCGGCATTTGTGTATTAACTAACCTTTATTTTAGTATAATCAAAGACGACAATGGAAAAACCCAAATTTAACGGCATCTCTGCAATCTTAATCTGGTCAGAAGACTACGAAAAGCTCGCTGACTGGTACAAAGACAAGTTAGGACTTACGGAGATTGAGCAGATTCATCACCCCGAAGATACCGGAGTTGGTTTGTCGGTTGGTGGTTTCTACTTGTGGATTGGCAAACATTCCGAGGTTCATGGGCAAGCAAAGGATGCACACCGCATCATGTTTAACATCAGTGTCGACTCAGTCAAAGAAACACACGAGGTTCTTGTTAACAACGATGTGGAATGCATCGCTGCACCATTCAAAGCCCCGACGTTCGATAAGTACTTTGCGACTTTTAAGGATCTTGACGGGAATATCTTTCAGATAATCGGGGCGATGTAGAGCTCCTACTCTTTGGAACCCTTGCTCGATTTCTCAGGCTTTTCTGTTGGCAACGGTTCGTCGTCCTCATCTTCTTCAGCACCAAGGACAAGCGGCGCCCCATCCTCTTTCATCTTAGCTAATACCTCTTTCTCAACCTTCTTTGCAAGCTCTGGGCGTTCTTTAAGCAGATCGCGAACAGCTTCGCGTCCTTGACCTAACTTCTCATCACCGTAACTAAACCACGAACCCGACTTGTTCATCACACCAACCTCGGTGGCGACGTCGATAAGGCTCCCCTCCCAACTGATACCGGTACCAAAGAGGATATCAAACTCTGCCACCTTGAAAGGAGGAGCCAACTTGTTCTTCACTACCTTCACGCGTACACGATTTCCCAGGTCCTGATCTCCTTGCTTAATAGAACTGATGCGTCGAATATCCATGCGGATACTGGAGTAAAACTTCAACGCCCGACCGCCGGTTGTGGTCTCCGGATTACCAAACATCACGCCAATCTTCATTCGCAACTGGTTAATAAAGATGACCGTACAGTTGGAGCGATTAATCGCGCCAGTAAGCTTGCGTAACGCTTGACTCATAAGCCTTGCCTGCAATCCCATATGTGAGTCGCCCATCTCACCCTCAATCTCTGCCCGCGGTACCAAGGCCGCCACAGAGTCAACGACTATCACATCGATACCACCTGATCTCACGAGCGTTTCGGTGATCTCTAAGGCCTGCTCTCCGGTATCAGGCTGTGACACAAGCAGATCGTCAAGATTAACACCAATTTTTCCGGCGTAAACAGGATCAAGAGCGTGTTCAGCGTCTACAAAAGCTGCAGTACCGCCTTGTTTCTGCACGTTAGCTAAAACGTGCAATGCGAGTGTTGTTTTACCGCTGGACTCGGGACCGAAGATCTCAACGATCCTTCCACGAGGAACGCCCCCGATGCCAAGAGCTAAATCGAGTGCAATAGAACCGGTCGGAACAACACGCAAGCCTTCAACGTGCTGGTCCTCACCAAGCTTCATAATCGAGCCCTTGCCGAACTGTTTTTCTATCTGTTCCATCGCAAGCTTTACCGCCTGCATTCTTTCATCGTTTTGCGCCATAATGACTTAACTCCAAGACAACCGATCTTCGAGTGAAGTAATTATATCACTTTAAAATATTCTACCACCTAGCGTATATACGTGTCAATATACGATCGGATTGCAAAGGTGAACAAGGTCGAAAGGAACATACACGTCATGCACTTACAACCACCCAACCTCTAAACTTCGTTACCTTTCAACCTTCAGACCTCTCAACCATCCGCCTACTTCATCTTCTGGTGCATCTTGTCGACATCCTCCTTCATACGATTGACATCGTCAGCGATGCGCTTTATGTATTCGTAGATCTCCTTAAGATAGTGCACCGCCTCCATCTGCGGGTCCTGCTGATACTTGTCTTGTTCGCTTCCTAAAAAATCCGGCATTCATAATCACCTCCTAAAACCCATCACTCCAAGATTACCATCTTGGCGCTTTTGGTGTACAATTCACGCACCGATACATTTCGAAGGGCCCGTTAAGGGCCCGAACGCCCAAACGGAGGTAGCCCCCCAATGTCTCACCCCCCTCAAATGACTCGCGATGAGTTCACAGCCCACATCCGCGAGTTGACGCGCCGAGCGCACAACGAAACAGGGTCCAATCTAGTACAGATACTAGCGGGACTCGCGTCGTGTTGTGCAGATCAACTGACGACCAAGACCGAGGTCTCCGTACCAGGAGGCATGCTCTTCTGGTACTACGAATACCGAAAACTGCTGAAACTAGTCCTGCGAGCAACCGATGGACAAGTGCACATCCACGTGCATTACTTCTGCGGTTACTTGTTTGTGATTCGAGGACTAACAACCCTCGAGGAGCATACGCAAGCCGTCCAGGAGTTCCAGGAATGGGTCGTCGGAATCATTGGCGATCGTGCCGTGATTCACGTCGAAAAATTCGGCTCGGCTGCGCCGTACATGACCGACTGACGAGATAGGCCCCCCGCTGGAAACGGAAACGGTACCCTCACGGGTACCGTTTCTCCCCCTCTAAGGGAACTCGATTAAGAAACCTCTTCCCAAGTCCCATCAAGCATTACGTAAAAAGCCTTAACCGTTCGTTCTGGATATGTTTCTTTTGCTATTCCTATCGCTTTAATCAAATCATCACGAGTTGCCCCTGCACCGCAATCTTCGTGAACGGTAAGGACTAAAGTCTTTGCGTCATGCAATTTCGTCGTAAGCTCTAGATGACGCTCCAATTGTTCAAAGTTGCCAGCGCCTCCAGCCACACTCACGCGATCAAAGTCACCTAACTCAATCTCTAAACTCTCAATAAGGGAATCAAACGTTTTCTGGAAACGAAAATCCATGCAGTGAAAAACACAGTTACCACAAATATGTGCCATTAATAATCACCTCCTAAATTAGCTAATCTTTTCTTTCAATCTCAACTTTGCAATCTCACGTTGCAGTGAGGCTTCGACTTTAGCAAGATCAATATCGATCGGCTTTTCCTCGAGTAGTTTTTCAGCACGACGCTTGGCCTCCTCGACCTTTGCGGCGTCGATCTCTTCCGCTCTTTCGGCCATATTCGCTAGTAGCTCAACGTGATCCTTATCGATCTGAATAATTCCCCCATCGACAAATACAGGATGCTGCTTTTCGTTCTCGCGCGTGACGTAAACCTCGCCCATCCCCAGAGCAGACATTAGCGAAGCATGGCCGGGCAAAACAGTAATCTGACCATCAACGGTCGGTAGTGTTACCTTTGTAACATCATTCAGGTTTAAAATCTCACGTTCAACTGTGGTGATGGTAAGTGTTAGCATGATGTGGTTTTAAGGCTTTAAGGTTGAAAAGTTAAAAGTTAGAAGGTAGAAGCTCGATAAACTATACAACCTTTTCGCGTTCTAACCATCAACCTTCTTAACCTCCTCAATCGTTCCCTTCATGTAAAAATCTTCTTCCGCGTACTCGTCCATATTGCCATCTAGGATCTCTTTAAATCCTTTAACCGTGTCTTCAAGCTTAACGTACTTGCCCTCGCGCCCGGTAAACGCCTCCGCCACGTTCATCGGCTGGCTCAAGAAGCGCTGAATCTTACGAGCACGGGAAACCGCCAGCTTATCTTCTTCGGACAACTCATCAACACCCAAGATCGCGATAATGTCCTGCAGGTCTTTGTACCGTTGTAAAACCTCCTGCACACCACGCGCCACCTCGTAATGTTCCTTACCGACAATCTCCGGATCAAGCGCACGCGAGTTGGAGGCGAGAGGATCGACAGCCGGATAAAGCCCCTGTTCCGAGATCGAACGCGACAAGCTAATTGTTGAGTCCAAGTGAGCAAAGGTTGTTACCGGTGCCGGATCGGTGTAATCGTCAGCCGGAACGTAGATCGCCTGTAGTGAGGTTATCGACCCCTTCTGCGTACTTGTGATGCGTTCCTGGAGATCGCCCATCTCTTTGGCAAGAGTTGGCTGATATCCAACCGCCGAAGGAACACGACCTAACAGCGCCGACACCTCAGAACCCGCCTGCGTAAACCTAAAGATGTTGTCAATAAACATCAGCACATCCTGCCCTTGGTCACGAAAATACTCAGCGATCGTAAGTCCCGTCAGAGCCACGCGAAGACGTACTCCCGGTGGTTCGTTCATCTGACCGTAAACTAATGATGTAGAGTCGATAACACCCGACTCCTGTGTCTCTAAAATCAGATCGTTACCCTCGCGTGTACGCTCACCAACTCCCGCAAAAACCGAATAGCCCGAATGCTCAGAGGCGATGTTTCTGATCAGCTCCATGATAATAACCGTCTTACCGACTCCCGCGCCACCAAACACTCCGATCTTTCCACCTTTAAGGAAAGGAGCGACGAGGTCAATAACTTTAAGCCCAGTCTCAAAAACCTCCGGCTTAACCTCTTGGTCAACGAGTTTTGGTGCCGGTTGATGGATAGCGCGGAACTCTTTGGCTGCAACCTCACCCTTGTCGTCAACGGGATGTCCCAAAACGTTTAGCACTCGACCGAGCGTCTCCTTGCCAACGGGAACCTTCACCGGTTCACCGGTGTCGGTCGCTGTATCGCCGCGACGCAGACCATCCGTCGATCCAAGCGCCACACAACGAACGACTCCACCTCCAAGTTGTTGTTCAACCTCAAGAACGAGATCTTTGCTCTCAACAAGCAAAGCGTTATACACAGACGGAACATGCTTCCCTTCGAAGCGAACGTCCACAACGTTTCCTAGTATTTGTATTATCTTTCCGTTCATTTGTTAGTTTGAAAGTTTAAGGTTGTAAGGTTATAAGGCACTGGACCTTTTAACCTTGATCTTTCCAACCTTTTAACCCTTACCCATCCTTCCTGCACTAATCTCGGCGAGTTCCCTGGTAATCTGGGCTTGCCTCGACTTATTATACTCAAGTGATAAATAGGACCTGACATCTTTTGCATTTGTTGTTGCATTTTTCATGGCCACCATTCGTGCGCTGTATTCAGAAGCAACGGTTTCTAGCCGAGCTTGATAAATCTGAGTCTCTAAATATCCCGGGATCAATTCTGCAAATATACTTTCGATATTCGGCTCAAAGATAAAATCAGCAGCGCCGCCGCTATCTTCGACATTTAGTGAATCATCGTATTTAAGCACGGCATCAAGATCAAGCGGTAGCAAAACGCGTGTTACTGGAATCTGTGTCATTGCATTTACAAACTGCGGCAGCACAATTAATACCTCTCCGAATTCACGTGCCGTATACCCCTCCTCAACGAGTTTTAGCAAGGGACGAACGTCGGCGGTCGTTGGTTGCTCTGGCATGTCGGAAAAATCAGCGATGATGTTAACCCCTCTTCTTGCCAAAAGATCTCGCACCTTTTTACCGACGGTGATAACAGAAACGCTGCCATCCTTCTCAATCGATTCAATCAGTTTGAGAACATATCTAGTAAGATTGCCTGGGAGAGCGCCCGCAAGACCTCGCTCAGGAGAAAAAACGACAAGCATCGTTCCAGAAACGTTATCTGCGTATTCTGGTTCAATGAAGGCGTTCCCTTTAACATTTTTATTTGCCGACAAGCGAACCATCATCTCTTTTATCTTGTGAGTGTAGCTTTTTCCACGCATGGCATTATCCTGCGCACGACGCATGCGTGAGGCCGCCACAAGTTGCATGGCATGCGTAACCTTAGATATGTTATCCACCGATTTTATCCTTCTTTTTATTTGACGTAGCTCTGACATTGTTTTTATTTTTAGTGACTAGTTATCGGTAATGAGTGAAGAGGGTTTTTCCGCTTCGCTAATAACCCATTCCACGTGCCTTATTACTAGTTACTTATTACTCTCCCCCCCACCGATCTCATATGTTTTGAAAAAATCATCCAACGCTTCCGCAGGATCGTCAACCTCAACCGTACGCATATACAAGGTGAACTTCTCCTTAAAGTCACTAATCTGAGAAAGTTGCATCTCATCAAGATAACCGTTATTGACGGCAAACAATAACGCGATCTGTGTGTTTACTGGCAGAGGTTGATACTGCGGCTGTTTTAGCACCTCGCGAATGCGTTGACCTCGCTCAATACGCTTTCTAGTACGCTCATCAAGATCTCCGCTCCCAAACTGTGCGAAAGCCTCCAGCTCTTTAAATTGAGCCAGATCAAGTCGCAGCTGCCCCGACACCTTTTTCATGGTCTTAATCTGGGCCGAACCTCCAACACGCGAAACAGAGTTTCCAGGATCAACGGCCGGACGAATGCCCGCATTAAAGAGGTCGTTCTCTAGATAGATTTGCCCATCCGTGATTGAGATAATGTTCGTCGGGATGTAGGCACTCACATCGCTAAACTGCGTCTCAACGATCGGCAACGAGGTAATCGAGCCACCACCGTTTTCTTCACTCAAGCGACACGACCTTTCCAATAAACGTGAATGTAGGTAAAAGATATCCCCAGGATACGCCTCGCGGCCTGGCGGCCTTTCCAAGATAAGTGAAATTTGGCGATACGACCAGGCATGCTTTGTTAAATCATCATAAATAATGAGAACGTCTTTTCCGTTTTCTAAGAAGTATTCCCCAATTGCTGTGGCCGAATATGGTGCCAAATACTGCATCGCCACCGAGTCCGCCGCGGGTGCACTAACAACGATCGTGTATGAAAGCGCATCATACTCATTTAGCTTCTCAATCATTTGGGCCACACGTGATTCTTTCTGCCCGATAGAGACATAGATGCAGATCGGCTGATTTTCTTCGTCCTTTTGGTTAATAATAGTATCAATGGCAAGAGCCGTCTTTCCGGTTTGTCGGTCACCGATGATTAACTCGCGCTGACCACGACCGATCGGCACCATCGAATCTATAGCAAGAATTCCTGTTTGCAATGGTGTATTAACCGGTTGGCGTTTCATAACGCCAGGGGCAATCCTTTCAACGGGCATCATCATCCCGTCCTTGATACCTTCGCCCTTACCATCAATCGGCTCACCAAGTGCATTTATAACCCGACCTAAAAGCTCATTGCTGCCTCGCACAGCCATAATCTCACCGGTCGTTTCGAAAACATCTCCTTCACTAATCTTGGTATAGTCTCCCAATACGATAACTCCAACCTCATGTTTTGAAAGATTAAGCACCATACCCGAGACGTTTTTCTCTTTACAAACTACACGTTCTGCCATCTGCGCTTCGCTCAAGCCATCAAGCACAACGACTCCGTCTTTAACGCTGAGTACACGACCGACGTTTTGCACACCGCCCTCACTTGTAAATCCGCTGACTTTTTTTTCTAGTTCTTCTAGGATATTGTTGGTCTCCATTATTATAAGTAGTTACGTAGCTTATTAAATCGCCCCTTCACCGACTCGTCAAACATATAATCTCGAAACTGTACCTTTATTCCTCCTAAGACGGAGGTATCCAAAAAGAATTCGACCTCAGAGGCTTGTGCAAATCGTTTCTTTATCGCTTCGGTTAAACTTTGTTTTTGGCCTTCCGAAAGTTCGGTCGCGTGTGTTACGACTGCGGTTGTGTCTTTTCTTGCGGCTGTTAGTTTTTCACTAACATAATCAAGCCCTTTGCGATCGCCGGACTTTTCGATGTAGGTAAAAACCTGATCAATAAGATCGCGCACCTTAGCGTCCATCGTTTACAAACCTCCGTATCGACTCGTCTGTAATCTCCTTCTTACTACCTTCGTCGATCGATTTACCGACCACCGTTTCAGCGGTATCAACGGCAATAGCCGCAACCTCGTTCCGTAGCTTTTCACGAAGTTCGCGCTCCTTTAAGGCTACACTCTCTTGACCTTGTTTAACAATCTGCGCCGCCTTTTCCTTGGCTTCACCTTCTACTTGTTGTGCCAGTCTTTCACCTTTTCCACGAGCCTGCGAGATAATCTCATCAGCTTCTGTTCGTGTTTGCTTCAGAACCTCTTCGCGTTCTTTGTCGATATTTTCAATCTTCTCGCTTAGCTCATTCTTTTCGTCAAGTATCGCCTGACTATCCTCTGCACGTTTGTTCAACATATTAAGAATCGGCTGATACATAAATCGCTTAAGTAGATATAAAAGAATCAAAAAGTTTGCGGCCTGAACAACTATTAATTTTACGTCTATTCCTAGTGCTTCCATCGTTATAACCTACAAGGCTTCACACCCTTGCATTTTTTACAAGACAACGAGCGGTTTTGAGTACCGCCTTCGCCTCGCAAAAAATGCAAGCGTAGTATTAGCCGACAAAGATCAAGATTAACGCGACAACTAATGCGTAGATAGCGACTGCTTCGGCGAACGCGATGCTCAAGATCATGTTCGTACGGATATTATCAGTTGCTTCTGGATTGCGTCCAATCGCTTCCATAGCTCCCTTACCAATAAGTCCGATACCGATACCGGGCCCGATTGCTCCAAGTGCAATTGCAACACCTGCGGCTATCTCTTTTAAACTAATTACCTGATTTGCTACTTCTTCCAAGTTATAAACACCTCCTTTAGCGATTTATGGTTGCTTAGACCATAAACATTTTAATATACGTGCACAATACTAACACTACCCAGCGTCTTAATGATGCACTTCAACTGACGACGCGATAAATACCATTGTTAATACTGAGAACACAACTGCCTGAATGAAGCCCACGAAGATCTCTAGACCCAAGAATGGAAGTGGAATAATAATCGGAATTAGCGAGGTGATAACCGCCAACAAAACCTCACCAGCAAAGATGTTTCCAAACAATCGAAAAGCAAATGAGATAACCTTGGCAAACTCTCCCACAAATTCTAAAATCCCTACAAAGGCGTCGATCGGCGACTTGATCGTGAAAAACTTCCCAAGATGTAGCTTGATGCCGACGTGTTTGATTCCGTAATACCAAACCGCCGCCATGGCAACAAGGGCTAAAGCAAGCGTCGTGTTTAAATCTGCTGTTGCAGCACGAAAGATCGGCACAAAAACCTCTTCACCATGTTCGACCATATTAAATCCGACAGCACTAATCCCAGGAATAAGACCGAACCAGTTGGAGAAAAGAATGAAGATAAATAACGTCATGATAAGCGGAAAAAACTCATCAGCGTGTTTTGGCGAGACACTTTTTGCTAAGGAATGTATTCCCCCGATCATCATCTCGAACAAGGTTTGAATCTTGCCAGGGACGTAGGAAACGTTACGACCAATAAAGTATCCAGCGATAATTAGAAATGCAGAAACAATAAACGCGGTGAACAACGAGTTCGTGATTGTAATTCCAGCGATTTCAGTAAGCTTTTCAGCGGCGATTGAGATATGCATGTGATATGGTCCAAATCCGCCTTAATGATATCATTCCGGTCAACTAACGGGCTATATAATCTCACAACTCAATAATCTCGACGTTGTTTTCGACCGTATCGTAAACACCAAAGCTCGCTTGAGCGGGTTTAGCATTAACGATTCCACAAATAGAACCAGGATTGACCAACAGAGTTCTTCCAACAACCTCGTTTCGGACCTTATGCGTATGGCCGTGGAAGACGGCGTCGTAATCCCCGCTTTGCGCCAACAGCTCAGCCAATCTTGGATAATGACAAAAAGCGATCTTCTTGCCATCGAGCTCGACCTCCCCATACTCTTGTGATAGATGGAACCACGTTACGTTTTCGCCCGCCTGTTTTTGCAATCCGATATGATCCTCGTCGTTGTTGCCAAGGCAAGCATAGGTAGGAACGTTAATCTCCTTAAGATAACTACCGATAAACGGCGCACAGTAATCACCACAAGCGATTACCGCCTCAACCGGATTTTGGGACGCCCAGTCTAAAACCTTCTGCATATTCCAGATGTTGTCATGGATATCGGAGATAACAAGGATTCTCAGGAGTTAATTATGCCATACGAGCAATTCCTTCTACAGCGCATCTATAAACTTAAGCCTCCGAAACTCCAAGACCCCCTCGCGATACATCTTTGTGTGATCTGACCCGAAGTTCGATTCGTAACCGAGGTCGATCTTATCTTGGCTAAGCGTTTTGACTTTTGACTTAGAAACACCTGTTGGCAACAACGCTAGGGTCGACTGCACAAGGTACAGCTCCTCACCTTCTTTAATAAACATCCCAACATGGTCGTACTTTGCGTTCTTATCTTTTGTAATAACCAAGTCCAACGCGGCGACGTCGTTTGGAGATATCACCTGCGACCCCTCACCGGCAAATACAAAAGTCCCCGCATAATCCCTGCCCACCTTTTCGGGATCAATCCAACTCAACGAATCATTTAATTGATCGACCATATCTAACGATTCAGCCCCATATCGCAATAACTCATACACAAACCCGGAACAGTCGATGCCGATGCCATAGAACTTCATAAACTCGACAAGCCCTTCGCTTGTAACCGCTGCAAGATCCAAGCCATAAAAGTCCGCTAACTCTTTTGTTGTATTTATGATCTCTTCCGGCGTGCCTTTGCCACGATACCAACCAAACGGAACCTCCTTGTTTTTATATGCGGCAGACATCTTTTGTATGCTTTCTTCCGCAACCCCATGGTCGCGCATCAGTTGCACAAACATCATGCCGATGTAATTTGCAAAATAAGGTGCCGCTATTGTGTGCCGGCCAATACGAAGATTTAAGTATTCATTAACTCGAGCGCTAACCGCCTCTGCAAAATCAGTAATCATGTTATAAATTTTGTTTCACACCGATCATCTTGTAGTTTGTGGCAAACTCCGAAAAGTATTCTTTAAAATTTGTAATCTTGTCAGACAAACGAACCAGTTCGCCCTCAACCTCAACTAATGGATCAACAAAGCGTGGTTTATTGCTCGAGTAATAGTCGGACTCTGACTCTGATGCGTAACTAAATTCCTTACCCGGCGATAATTTTTCAAGCAGCGTCCGGATCTCATCATCGTTTGTAGATTGCAGCTTTTGCATCACTGTTTCATCGTCGGTAAAGAAGTCGTCTTCAGAAATAACGCCTAACTCAAGTGCCCTTTTTAACGCTTTAGCGAACAGCAAGAACGCTCCGTGCGAAGTCGGATCAAGCCAAATCAGTCTTGAAAAGCTCATAAACAAAATAGCAAAAGAACTCGCCAATCGCATGTCGGGAAAATATAGCCGCCCGTCTCGCTCTTTGACTCCACTAATAAACTCATCAACGAACAGCTGCGGCAAAAGCCCAAACATAAATCCGTCGCGCATAAAGTAGTCCCAACGATCAAACGAGATGTCAGGCAGATCGTTTTCGAGGAGTGGATACCGATGTTTTTCCAAAACCACATCAAGATCGACACCCTGGCGTTTTAGAATCTCGGGTACCTCCGACTCCTTGATAATCTTTTCCGTAAATCGCTCATGGTACTCGTGCCGCTCGTCTTCAACCACAAAATCAATCACATGCGAGAACGCCGTGTGCGGAACGTCGTGGATTAAGCAGGCAAGCTGCTCTTCTATCGGACGATTAAAAAGCTTGGAAAGATACCAAACTCCAACGCTGTGTTCAAAACGATTAACGTTGCGCTGTGGTTGAATCAGATGCGGCGGACCGTCCTGACTAATCTTCTTAAGCCGCTGCATCGGGGCAGACTCAATCACCTCAGCGATGACGGGTTCATCAACAATTATCGTTTTGTAAACTCGATCTTGAATCTCCATATTTTTATTTCTTCGCAGCATTTTTTCTATCCGTGAAGTATTTTTCCACCTTATCCGAGATTTTATAAACAGCATAACTAAGATCAGTATCACTCACAAGTCGTTTATAGCCCGTGACCGGATATTCGAACTCTTTGGATTTATAGTATTCCCACAACATAACGATCACTTCAGATTCTTTTTCACCCAATGCAATGTACTCTTTAAATAAATTGAGCATCTTAGGGAGATCATGACCTAAATTCTTTAAATCGAACACATCGACACCCTCTTCTCTGAGAACCGCCTTTAACATCAGCTCAATTGATCTAAGCGCCAGAAAAAAATCTGCAGGATAATAATCTGCAGTTCCGTGAGCGTTGTTCTCTGTTAGCGTGTAAGCTTTGAAGAATACTTGCGAATACCGGAACATTCCCCAACTCGTTGTTCGCGTATTTTCTATACGTTTATTTAACAATGGCGAGAAGTGGCGATAATATCTTTTTTGTAGTTCCGGTATTTCCCAATCATGTCCAGTTACTTTTCCGCGGCACTTTTCTGAACCGCATACACATTTCCAATCAGAGACATAATCGGGATCGGCTTCCCACAACGCATAGTCAGCCGTTAACTCTTCACCTGCTGAAATATCGTGCCGAGCGGACAGTGTGTATGCACCATTCATCCACATGTTGCCATCGCAGGAATGATTGGTAAAGTAGCCATCTTCGACACCCCAATCTTCGTATGAAAATAAGTCGGTATCCCACTGCATCACCATTTTACCGTTATTGCGTTGTTCTTCCGCGCCTTTTGCATCAGTGTAATTACCTTTCCACTCAACAAGTTTTTCCCCTTTTCGAATATCCCGTATGGCATACATTCCTTTCCCATTGATTTTGCTTTCGCGAATTTCAACTTTAGAACTAAGCCAATCTCCCATCTACCTCTCCCCCTCCCATTCGGCGAAAAATTCTTCAAGATAGTTTTGCATAAATATATGACGTTGCTGTGCAAGTTGCCGACCTGTGTCAGTATTCATCATATCTTTGAGCAGCAACAACTTTTCGTAAAAATGATTAATTTGCGGGCTTTTACCCTTCTTGTACCTTTCCTTGTCCATCGCAAGATCTGGCTTAATTTCAGGATTATAGATCTCGTTACCAACCGAGCCTCCGTAGGCAAAACATCGCGCGATTCCGATTGCACCAATCGCATCTAAACGATCGGCATCTTGAACAATCTCCCCCTCAATTGGCAAATCACGCTTGTTGTTGATGTTTTTGCTATACGAAAGATTGTTAACGATGTAAACGACAGACCTGACGATATCTTCGTTAACACCCATCGTGCTAAGTATCTTTTCAGCGGTTTTGCCACCAATCTCCTCGTCACCGCCGTGAAATTTATGATCAGCAATATCGTGGAGCAATGCGCCCATTTCAACCACAAAAATGTCGCACTCCTCACTTGCCGCTATCGTTTTCGCGTTCTGCCAAACCCTATAAATATGCCACCAATCATGCCCTGAACCTTCGCCTTGGAACTTTTCTCGAACGTGATCTGCAACCGATTTAATAATTTCGGACTCATCCATGATCATTTGCGATTATAGTACACATGATCGCCAACAGACAGTCGAAGTACTAGCTTGTTCTGTCTTTAATCATACGTGCCAGGTCAATGCGCGCGATACTGCGCATCGCCGGAAGCTGAGACACAAACGCCGTGACGATAATAACAACACTGACGATGATGTACGTGCGCGGGAAGATCACAACCTCGAATTGAAACAGGTCGCTGTTATAGGCAGTGAATGCGCCTACAGTGGCCAAATGCCCAAGCCACAATCCAAACGGAATCGCCACAATCGTTAAAAGCATATTCTCGATCGTTAGAATCATGTTAATCACTCCATTTGAGAAACCCAGGGTTCGCAGCGTGGCGAACTCACGCGAGCGCTCCAGAATCGAAACCGTCATCGTGTTAAACAAAAGCCCGAAAGCCATAATGGCACCAAATCCGACCATGACGCCGACAAATGCGAAAAAGAACGTCATATAGCTATTAATAAGATCTTGCAGCACCTTACTATCCTGCACCTGAAGCACGTCATCCCATGAGCCAAGTCGAGCGCGAATATCGGCACGCTTGTCTTTGTCGACTTTAAGATAAATGGTGTTTTCTAATTCAGGCAGATTATTTTCTTTAAGGATGTTTTGGAAACGATCATAAGTAACATAAACCATACTGCCGATCGGCTCGTTCACGAAGTTACTAATCTTTGAATCGAAGCTAACGGCAACAGGAAGATCGATGCCTTCAGAGGCAAGACTCATTTTAAGCGTGTCACCAACCGACAATCCCAACTCGGTTTTGAGCCCTTGCCCTAAATAAAGCGAATCGTTAGTAAACGGCAGGACGTTGTTGTTAGCATCGAAAAACCCATGCATGTAAGTGTCTTGCGGCAGAGCAATCAGTATCGTGCTGTAGGCCTGATCCTTAACCTCAAGATTGACAGGCATAATTAACCCTCTCTCAAGAGAATTTACTCCTTCAAGAGCTTTTAAATCAGAGACCTCTGCCTCGGTAATGTTTTGCTTAAAAGTCACAGTTAAGTCTTCTTTATAAATATCGTTAAACATACGGTCGGTGAAATTCTGCACTGCATCAATCATTCCCCACGAAGCCAAGACCAGCACCATCGAAAACATGACGCCAAGAATTGTAAAGAAGCTGCGTTTTTTGTTGCGATCAATATTTCGAATCGCAATCTTTAAGGTGCTTGGTAAATGTTTCACAAACGGCACAAATCGATCGATCGCCAATCGGCTGCCCCTAGAAGATTTACTTGCATTACGTAAAGAATCCGCCGGATTGATATTGGCGGCACTCCTGGCTGGCAGGAACGTACTAAAAAGACAAGCGAAGATCGCCAGCAGCACACCAACCACATATGTCGACGGATGGATGTTTGTAATCGTCACCGGAATCGAAAGCATACCCGTGTAGAGTGTCGTGATCGTGTTCGCAAGCAAAAGCCCAAGTACCACACCTCCCGCCGAACCGACAATAGCGATGAAAATACCGTAAGTTAAATAATGACGCATAATCGATCCTTTTGAAAAACCGTTCGCCTTTAAAACGCCAATCTGCCGACTCTGCTGGCTAATCATCCGTGTCATCATAATCGAGATCGTAAAGCCAGTAATCGTTAGAAATAGCATCGGGAAGAAGAATGCCAATTCTGAGAACCCATCTAAATCGAGTGATAATAATTCGTTAGCTGGCTGAGTTGCCTTCGTGTAACTGTCTACATAATTTTCGGTTGGAATAAGGCTCACTAGACGTTGACGTAACGCCTCGACCTGATCTTTGTGATCTGCAAGCGAGGTGGAGAGCATAATCTCGTCGACAAGGTTTGCGGCACCGGCAAGTCTTTGGAGTTCATCTTGTGCAAGATAAAACACCCCAAAGTTTTCGGGAGAACTTAAAACCTCTTGTTTGTTGCGAACGTTCCAGATGTATTCCGGACTAATCACCGTACCGGCGATCTTGTAGGTTTTGTAGTTCCCATCGGCCGTAAGACGCACGCTGTCACCAACGTGCAGGTCGTAGTAATTGGCGAAGTGATTTTCCACGAGGACGGAATCAGCGTCGAGGTTATACTCCCCCTGTGTGAAGAAAAGCTTGTTAAAGTTGGGCTGACTATTTTCGGGGACTCCTACGATGCGCGCGACAAAAGTCGATGTGTCGGTTACCTTACCGTAGAGATCGAGCACAAGGCGCGTTTCAACGGTTTCGACATCGGGCTCGTCTTTAACTTTTTGTAACAAATCTTGGTCAACATTGCGCACCTGAAGCCAAACATCAGCAAAGTTGTAGGTGACGTGAGTTTGATCGTAGGAAGCGCGGAGGTTCAAATACGAATCGTAGCTTGCAATGTACATCCCAACACCCAGAGCGATCATAACAATAACCGCCAGTACTTGGGCTTTGTGGGTTAAAAGTTCGCGAACTACTTTTTTTTGTAAAATACTCATTTTCTTTTATGTCCACCTTTCGGACAGTGAATGTATCACTCCCATACAATCCAAATGCCCTGTGTATTTAGATTTTGGAGCGCTTGGTTGTGATGGGATTGACACAAACCACCGTCCGAAACATTTCGCGATCTTGTTGTGACGTTTTGCTAAGAAGTAAACAACCGCACCTTAGTTGTTTAGTCAGCGCATTTGGCTTACTTCGATGCAGAGCGCCGCAACAAGATTTGTCACCAACTTACATTCTCCGGATCGATCGGATTCTCGTTTCTTTCGTCGTCGGTTATTTTCCCGCTTCGCAACTTAATCACACGATCAGCGATCGGCGCCAAGGCTGCATTATGCGTCACGATTAAAAACGTCTTTTTATATTCCTTATTTAAACGACGAAGCAATTTTAGGATTTTAATGCCGGTCTCAAAATCGAGCTCACCCGTTGGTTCGTCACAAAGCATGATCGGCGTGTTTTTGACTAACGCCCGAGCGATTGCGATACGTTGTTGTTCCCCTCCCGAAAGCTGACTTGGGAAGTGATCTTTGCGCTCAAGTAATCCGACAGCATCGATCATATCCTGAGGCTTCAGTTCTTCGTCACTGGTTAGTTCATCGACGAGAGCAATGTTTTCTTCTGCTGAAAGCGTTGGCAATAAATTAAAAAACTGGAAGATGAAACCGATGTTGTGACGACGGAACTCGGTAAGTTCCTTGTCTTTTAGGTTTTGGATCTCGTTACCATTTACGACAACCGTGCCATCAGTTGGGCTATCAAGCCCGCCTATCACATTGAGCAAAGTGGTTTTACCAGAACCGCTCGGACCGAGGATAATGATGAACTCGCCGGAAGTAACTTCTAGAGATACGTCGTCTAATGCCGTAACCTCAAAATCCCCAACCTGGTACTCCTTGCTGACGTTTTTAAGGGAGATAATCGGACTATCACTTGCCATACCAAGCCAGTATAACACCAGACACTAATCCGCGCGAGTTGGCTTACGCCGATTAAAAACGCCATCATTATCTTAGGCCTTGACAAGCCCTGGACTATGGGATATAATTTGCACCAAGATTCTTCGTTGAGCCACCCCTCCAGGCTCAACGAAAAACTAGAGGGGCGGATCCGCAGGTCCGCCCACTCTCACTCATAAATCGACTTTCTGCTATTATCAACCCACGCTTTCAAAATACAAAGCCTTCATCTTCTCCGAAGATCCTGACGCGCTCGTCAAGTTTTATACCGACGTTTTGGGTGTCGTGCTCTGCCTCGCTTAGCGATCTCTTTGATCTCGATTTCGGACTTAACTAGTCCTTTGCCACGAAACATATTGCATAGATCAAGGCAGTTTACTGATCTCCAAGAGTCCGTTGCATTCTATCTAAAATACTTAGCATTGACTTTATACACACATTGTATATACTTCCCATATACCATGAAGACGACAACTATAAACATAAAAACTACCCCCGAAGTAAAAGCCGGGGCGCAACAGGTAGCTCGAGAGCTTGGTTTCAGCCTTAGTTCACTCATAAATGCCTATCTTCGTGATCTCACTCGAACCAAAAAGGTGAGCTTTGAACTACCCGAGATTCCCAATGAGGCAACTCTTCAGGCATTAAAGGAAGCAGAAGAAGAACCGACATCGCCCACCTTTACCTCTGCATCAGAAGCGATCGACTGGTTGCACAACAACGATATGGAGTAAATTTAACCCTTCAAACAAATGAGTACGCATGTCCGATTTAACAGAAAATTCGTTAGAGCTTACCGGAAACTCACACCGAAGATTCAGAAAGCAGTTGACTCAAGAATAAAGCTTTTCGAAAAACAGCCGAACCATCCATCACTTAGAAACCATAAATTAAGCGGTCGATTATCGGATATGTCCAGTATAAATATTACCGGGGATTACCGTGCATTATTTAAGGTCGTGAAGCAAACAACTACAACTACCGAAGTGGAGTTCTACCTTATCGGTACCCACGCCGAGTTGTATGGGTAACCGTGCGCTATAATTACCGTATGTTCACGAAGTTTAAAGCCTTCATCTTCTCCGAAGATCCTGACACGCTTGTGAAGTTTTACACCGACGTCTTGGGATTAAGGATTATTAGCGAGCTCAAGCTTCCGCGCGATTACGGCTACATGCTGCAGGTTGCTCCTGGTTATGAGATCTGGCTTGCACAACACAGCGAAGTTTCGGGCAAGAACAAAGAACCGCATCGCCACATGCTAAATCTTTACGCCGATGATGTTTGGGCATATTACGAAAAGGTGAAGGATGTACCTGGTGTAACGATTTTGCAGGAACCGGTAAGCATGAGCGAATTTAATCCAGACGTTACGGGACGCAATGTTTTCACCTTCACCGACCCCGAACGCAACACGCTCCAGATCATGAACGCGCACTAAATCGTCAGCGAGTCAACCCAAAAAGGTGCCTGCTCATTTGTAAACAGGTCCAAAGTTTGCGACAATATATTGTTAACTAGGGTTTTTCCTAGTTGAAGCTAGGGATGGGGGGCGTTACGTGATGCAACGCCTCCCCATCTCGATTTAGTTTATTTGTGATCGTCTCACGCATAAACTATCACTTTTTCTTGCCTTTCTTGGCCTTACCCTTCTTGTGCTTCTTCGACTCTTTATCTTTAACACGACCGGTGCGCCCCCGATTTTTGTTATCGGGATACGGTCTATCCGGATGTTTCCTGTTGTAACGCAGAGTCTCCTTGTGCACAATCGCTATAAAGCCTGAGTCCCAACGCGTATTCCAATACGGAACACCGCGTTGAACCAACTTGCGACGATGCTCGAACATGCGTGCAAACGCCTGTTTGTCGCCGTCTCGGTTGGCAAGACGCGCCACTTCAACATCCGGATGAAGGATGAAGATACTGGTCGCGAAACCGTCTACTCCATAACCGCGGTGATGCTCACGGCACAGAGTGATACCGTTGTGTGGACCGTTGACGGCAAACTCCTTAGAGTAATGTGCTGCAGCCCATCCCCTGGGAATGATGTGATGCACATCGAGGTGCTTGGTGTTAGTGCACCGTCTCCACTTACCATCCTTACCCTTGTAGCGGAACTGACAGCGATGGTCATCGCGGTCAAGAATCCACCCTCTTTGCTTCTTAGTGAAGCCACATACATCTTCGGGCATCCTACCCTCCTTACGAGTAGATTTATGTGATGCGAGGATGCATCGATTGTTTTAATTCGTGCGAAAGAGGTTCGCACCCATACAGGGGGCAACAGTTAACCTGTTAATGTCCTTAATAAGACCTAAAATTTTGCGCTAAATGTTTAAAACAGTTAGCGATTATCTACCGCGCTAATAAAAATGAAAGAAAGATGGGAAGAAGATACGTATGGTGCGTGAGTGTTAAACCCAAAAGATTTCTGTCGATCAGCTTTCATGATCCAGAGATAGTTTAAGTAATACCCTGCAATGTGTCAATAATCTACTTGCCAAGTTTGTTAAGATTGAACTAGATGGCGAAGGCAATCTTAAAAGTTAAGAATTTAAACGTAGAATTTGACGGGCACAAGGTGCTTGATGACATCTCTTTTGTCGTTGATAAAAACGACACGCTGGCGATCATTGGTCCTAATGGTGCTGGCAAAACCGTTCTATTCAAATGTTTACTAGGACTGTTGCCGTACGACGGAAAGGTAGAATGGGATAAAAATATGAAGGTCGGATACGTCCCCCAAAAGCTGTATGTCGATAACGATCTGCCGCTAACGGTTGGCGAGTTCTTAGGCTTTCGCGAAAAAGATGCGCGGAAAGCGATCGAGGTTTTAAAACAAGTGGGATTTAGCAGCGATGAGCTTGAAAAAGACGGCTCCGGACAACTTTTGCAAAGTAAACGCTTGGGAGTTCTCTCTGGCGGCGAGTTGCAACGTGTGTTAATCGCGTTCGCACTCATCGGTAACCCCAACGTTTTACTGTTGGACGAACCGACAAGCGGCGTCGACGTCTCTGCGGAAGAGACGGTTTATACTCTAACCGACCGACTCAAAAAAGAATCTGGCCTCACGGTAATATTTATCTCGCACGAGCTGGGAATCGTTTACAAACACGCCACTAGCGTGCTCTGCTTAAACAAAGAAAAGATCTGTTTTGGCCCTCCGTCTGAAGCGATTGACGAAGAGAAGTTAAAAGAACTCTATGGCGAGAGTGTCAACTTTCACTATCATGAGGAGGTGCACTGATGGATAACAACTTACTCGTTTTACTAATCGTTGGCGCCCTAGTAGGTGCATCGTCGGGATTCTTAGGCTCGTTTATGGTCTTAAAACGAATGGCGCTGGTGGGAGATGCGTTAAGCCACGTGGCACTACCCGGCATGGCGATTGCGTTAACTATGGCGATCGATCCGATGCTTGGCGCTTTTGTAGCTTTAACGGCGGCGGTTATTGGCGTGTGGTATTTAGGCGAGAAGACGAGGGTATATTCTGAGGCTTTAGTAGGAGTATTTTTCACGGCGAGCTTGGCGATCGGAATCTTGGTAACACCCGAACCGGAATTATTGGAAGCCTTGTTCGGAAGTTTAGATTCCATCAACATTACGGATGCAGTCATCACGGTAGTCGCGGCTGTTTTCATCTTTTATGTAGTAAGAAGAATCTCCAAGCGATTACTACTTGGCGTTGTATCAGAAGACCTGGCCAAATCGACAGGAGTTAACATCGCAATAGTTAACTTGATCTATCTCTTCCTAGTCGGGTTAGTTGTTGCCTTGGGGGTAAAGTTTCTTGGCACGTTACTAACAGGGGCACTTGTAATTGTGCCGGCAGTTGCCGCTAAGAACATGTCGCGAAGCTTAAAGAGTTTTCAGATGACAGCATCGATCATCGGTGCATTGTCGGCGGTTGTGGGGATTTTGGTAGCACAAAACTTTGGAATTTCATCAGGGCCAGTGGTGGTTTTAATCTCCGTAGCCGTATTCGCGTTGAGTCATTTGTTTAGAACAAGGAATTAGACTTGTCTAACCCGATAATTACATCCTCATCGTAGCAGCAAAAGTATTCGTGTCGATGAAAAAGTCGAGGGCGTCGTTTATTGTCGGAACGACAACGTCGACATGTTCTAAAATACCCGCATGAATGCCCTCAGCCTGAAGCGTTGCCACTGAGACCTTGGCCTTTTTAAACGTCCCGATGTCGATACGCGCATTACCGATCGCTGCGGTTGTCTCCGAGTCGTAATTACCCATCGCTTTCTCCTTCTCTTCAAGGCTTTTGCAACGAACAAAACTTATCCCCAAATCATCGCATAAATCCTGTGCGGTTCCACGTTGATCGCCGGTAAATAGAACAATTTCAATTCCTAACTCATTGAGCTTATCTAACCGTTGTTTAACACCGTCAGGGACTTGACCGTTAACGGAAAGCGTGCCGTTAAGGTCGAGAACAATCACCTTAATCTCAATTTCCCCAACCCCAGGAACCTCATAGTTCATAACGAAATTGTATCATTGAAACCATCAAGAGTTGTTGCGTGGCTTGGCTTGCACCTCTTCTTGAAATCTCTTATCTAAGTCCTTGTACGCGATCTCGGAGTCAATGACTGGTTTGGCAATATCCAGAAATGTAGCGATTTTCGTCTCACCGTACTCATCTCCATTTTCTGCGATGCGATAGTACGGAAGGTTATCCAAAATATCAGCTGCTTTAACAATAAGCGCATCTCTTCCGGTTGTCACTAATCTCTCATAGGTATCCTGATAACGCTTAACCTTATCGGTAATCGTACTGTCAAAGCTGTTGGCTGCCACAAGTTGGGCTACCTCTTCACCAAAAGTTATTTCGACCTCGTCTAAGGTAGCGCCTGAATCTTCGACTACATCATGCAAGAACCCCACCACAACGATGTTTGTGGAGTATCCCCGGTTGTACAGATACGCTCCGACTCTGACACTGTGAAGGATTACCGGTTTAGGATTGTGTCCAGTATCTGAAATCCACCTCACAAGG
>JAGQKZ010000019.1 GCA_020429745.1 candidate division WWE3 bacterium
TTCCTTTAGCCAATCAGAAAATCGGGCCAGACGATAATCGTACTTGACCGCCGTAGCAGGGGAGAGGTTACGTTCAATTTCACAATACTCAAGGAATTCAAAGATAACTGTGGTAAGTTTTGTGTTATTTTTTCCCATAAAAACGCATTATTCGCCGCACATTAAGCATACCTAAATCAAGGATGAAAAACCAGCGGGGTAGTGGTGGAGAAGGGGTTGTTTTCCCGCAGCCTTAACGTCGTGAATTGTTTAATTAACGACGTATAGCATATCATGTAATATACATGCTCAGATTGGCTCTACAAAAACCAAATCTGGCATGTGTGTCTGCATTCGGCTTTATAGCAGGGTTTTTGCAAAAAACAAATTCAACGACCGTCACAAACTATATCAAAAAATTAATTTTAAACACGCTATTCAGAATAGTGGAGCCCACCTCTCCCCTGGGAGGTCTCAGTAATTAATTTACACACACTGGATTTCAGCATCGAAGAAAACCTTTACTTCAACTTTCACCTAGGCCGTGTGGGGCTCTCCTCTCTTCCGTTAGCAGTTATCCACAATATTTGCTAAGATAACCACTACTATGGGTTATACGTTACTATAGGGCTGTACTCACCACCATCGCCCACTCCCCTTTTTCCGCCCCTGTGTAGGTCAAAAACCCAATGAGAATAAATATAATTAACGTTTCTTAAACGATCAGATAAGCTAACAGCAACACCAATGAAATCAATAAAAACTCACTTGTTATGGCTTTTGTTAGGTCTTTTTGCAGATGGTGTTGAATTAGCCCAAGGAAGACAAACGACCATCCCGCCAAGGCGACCATCGCGATCGCAACATTAGAGGGCCAGAAGTTGATTAGAAACATAAGTTCTAAAGTTACCACGGCAAAAAGTCCCAGCTCAACGATAAATCTTGCCTCTTTTATTTGGCGAATATACGCGTAACCGAACAAGCAGATAGCGATCCACCAAGCAAAGGAACCGACGTTTATCCCCCATCCGCTGTTCGCAATATAAACCCCAAGGAGAATAAAGATAATAATTCCGGTTAAAAACAGTGTCGACAATCCCACCTGACGTAATGGAATCTTTTTAAAACTCGATACGTAAAGAACGTTCATCGCAAGAAGCAGCAGGTAATAGCCCACGCCAAAGATTAAAGCCAACAAAAGCTGGGTAGAGGCCGAGGAAGCACTTGTTACGTAAAGGATTGAGGTGACGAGATAAATCATCGGCGGATAGATCATGGTGATCAGCATTCCAAAGTTGTTACCACCACCAATAGCGAGCCAAACCAAAAAACCCGAAAAAGTCATAAGGATAATAAGCAAGGCGTCGGCCGATACCGTGACATACAGATTATGCAGCTGAAGGTAAGCGTATGCATAGACGGCGACGAGCAGGTAGGTCACAACGGCAGTTGCTACAACCTTTCTTCTCTTATTCTGCTTTTCCAAGAAAAAATCCATTATTGTATTTTACCTCAACGAAGCGGAGGGACACCGTCAAAATCAGCCATAGCTGCCGGCTCCGATTCTGAGCTGGCCAAAGTCTGAGGTTTATCTTCAGGTTCTGAAGGACCTACCTTTGTAGAGTTATTAACAATGTTCACCTCTCCCCTCTGCGAAGTTTTTGTTATATCGATTTCTCCCTTTCTGCCGGTCAAGTCTGCCGCTTTCCGCGCTTCCTCTCCCCTGCTCGATTTACTGACATCTTTGCTTTTTTCTTTTTGTGGTGGAGTTTCGTCCGTTTTTTCTGCGTTCGTTCTCTCAACGTAGCGCATCTTTTTATCTTTAATAATATCCTGGGCGCTTTTACTGCCGGCGAAGCCCCCCTCACTCGCTGCTCCCTTCTCTATCGACTTAACCGCAGCCCAAGTTGGGACCAAATCTTTGTACCCCTTAGGGACAAAAACTGTTACCTTATCGCCAATATCGCCCCCGTGATAACGTATCGCCGCGGACACAACCTTAAAACTGAACTCGCCTACCATAACAGTCCATAGAAAGTCTTTCTTGGTTAATATTCCTGTCAACTCTTCTCTGTCAATCTGCTCAACAACCTGAAACTCGTTCTGGTCGCCGTGGCTTGTCAGTCGGAGTTTATCCCCCTCCACGAGCATCGATTTGCTTATGTAATTGGGTGGCACCTGATACTTCTTATCGTTAGGCATAAGTACAAACTCTCCGTCGAACACCCCGATTTCACCGATAGGAGGACCGTTCGATTCTTCATCTTCATTATTCGGAGAATCATCCTTTTCTTCAGAAGAATCGGCTCTGTTTAGAGGCTCAGATTTATCGCCTGCGTTTGCCTTCTTAGCTTCTCTTGGCCGATCATTATCTACCTTACTAACGGTGCCCTTAGCATTTGGGACAGACTTTTGTTCAGGTTCTGATGCCGCCTCTTCAACGACGTTAGCACGAAGCTCTAAAAGCATCTGCTCTATCTGCGCCAATCGCTGTTCCAGCTGTATGTTTTTTATATCGTCCTTTTGATTGCTATCGTCCGCCATCTTGACCTTACTCTTTAGAACCAGGAAGCTGTTTGTACCTATTGTATATCTCCTGCCGTTGCTGCTCGACCACGTCGTCGTCCATTCCTGGAGCAAACGTTCTTCCCGCCCACTCGTGAATCGCTAACTCAACCTTATCACGCGGACGTCCGTATCGAGCACGGGAACGCGCAACTACTTCGTCTCTCAAACCGTTAGCGTCAGAGATAGGCGGCAGAGCAACCGCGCTAAACGGTCTGCTCTGTTCACTATTGATCATTAACTTAAGATAAAGTTGGTACTTGCCGAGATTTATAACGTCGTTAGCGTCAAAGACAGGCTCGTACTCCTTAGCTAGGATCTCTGCGTCCTCCTGTCCTGTTACGTAATTCATCATCGTACCGACGTTGCCAAAAACCGCATCACGCACGGTAGTATCGCCGCCAGCAGCAAGCTGGTTGATGTATTGATGCGCCATTACAAGGTTCATCCTGTACTTTCGCGACTCACTAAGAATTGAGGCAAAGCTCGATGTAGCAAAGTTCTGAAACTCATCGACGTAAACATGAAAATCACGCCTCTCCTCTTCTGGAATACTTGCCCTTGTTAATGCAGCAAACCAAAGTCTGCTCATCAAGAACGAACCGAGAATTGCGGAGTTGTCTTCACCGATACCACCTTTACCTAGATTAACTAAAAACACCTTGCCTTCGTTCATGATCCTGGGCAGATCTATAGTACCAACAGCCTGACCGACGAGGTTTCTTATCGTCGGCGTGGCAAGGAAAGGCCCAAGACGGTTTTGAATTGGCCCAACCGCCTCAGCGCTCAATCTGTCGTTTGCCATCATGTTCTCGAACTCGTTGTTCCAAAACTCCTTAAGGATAGGATCCTGCACCAGATTGACGATATATCGACGATAAGGGCGATCAACGAGTATACGCGTCACACCAAGCAGCGACGAATGCGGGATCTCTAGAAAGGTCAAGATCGTATTTCTGAGCAGGTGCTCCATACGAGGTCCCCAGGAGAACTCAAAACGCTTGCGGAAGACGTCGACCATACCCGAAGCCACCAGTCCCTTTTGATCCGGGTCGAAGAGCTCGAACATGTTAAGTGCAACCGGATAGTTAATATCCGAAGGATCAAAGATCACTACGTCGTCTAACCTCTCCTGTGGAATGTAATCGAGTACGTAGTTAAACAGATCACCATGAGGATCAATAACCGCCAGCCCTTCACCACTGCGGATGTCTTGAATGATCATATTGCGAAGCAGCGTTGATTTACCAGTACCCGTCTTACCTAGAACATACATGTGACGGCGCCTATCGGGCACGCGTACCCCAAACTCTACCTGTTTATTCCTAAAGGTCGTTTTCGCAAACTTCATCGGTGCATCAATCGGCAAATCGAGCGGCGGTTCTGCCTTCTTTGAAAGTATGTAGTCGATGTTTGGTGTTGCCACAGAAACATTTGGCAGGTGATAAACCGAAGCCAGCTCCTCGGTATTGAGGACGAACACATTATCAACCTCTGCCGGCTGTGAACGCTTGCGATAGGCATCGAGAATCGACGTCGCCTCTTTGATAAACCCCGAACGAATAAAGGAGTTCAACTCACCTGACGAAAACTGCTTAAACGCCGCCACGAAGTCGCTTACGTTATTCTGTGCCGACTCTTCACCAGCCGCTATACCGACTACTCGCATGTTAACCTCAAAGCCTAAAAGTGAAAGTTTCTTCTTTATTGCCTCAACCTCAGATTTATTTTCTTCCGTCATCTCATACTTATCCGCCTTCTTTGCCTCCTCCGTACGATCAACCATGTAGACCGATGGCTGCTGTACTAATCCCGCAAGCACATCAAGCAGAAATCGCACGCCCTTTTCCGACATTAACGATATCAAGTGTTGAAGAAGTGGCGTGTCGTCTCTTACCTTGCCGGTGCGTAGTTCGTCAATCTTTTTGTAACCGCTCTCCTGCCAGCCCTCCGCCAAGGGCTTCACCACGAGCTGAAACCATATCTGTTCGCCGTCCTGCATATCCTCAAGACTACTCGTAATTGCTGCCAACGGGTCGACATCAAAGTCCGGGAAGCTCTTAATCGGATAGTAAAAAGGTTTTTCCAGAATCAGCTCCGTTCCGCGCACAGCGATCGAAGCGTTGATAGCCTTTGCTGAGTAGTCTTCTCCTTCTGTTATCTCCGCAGTCGGGTACTGGGCATAGATCTGACCTTCTATAAACTTGCGGAAGCGTTTTGGCACATATGTGTAGAAGAACACCCCCTCGTTCGTACCGACGATCTCGAAGGAGAATATGCCTAAATCCTCTCCTTCGTCTTGCAACAAGCCATGAAGCGCCGCGAAAAACATCTCCGCTGCAAGCGGCGTTTGCTCGTTCTCTTTTGGTACCTTAATCACAAGCAACACACCGTCGGCCACCGACTCCTCCACGCGCTGTTCGTCGTAAGTGTCGCGCACAGTCTTTATCGCCATTGCAAAGGCAAGTACGGAAAGTGTGACTAAAACAACAGGAATTATCATCGTTGATAACTATTGTGACACTAAAAAGCTGCTATGACAAGGGCAATGCGCGAATCCTACCTCGTGAAATCCTCACCCACAGCTACCTCGATATCATAAGGTTTTTCATCGCTTACACCCAGGTAATCTACATTTACCCCGAATATCTCCTCAAGTCGCTCAACAGTGCGCGACTGCGTCTTCTCTGGAAGATAAACGTTAATCTTGGTTGACTGTAAGGTTTGTTTGTAGTTACCGGTGTCAACGACCACGGCTCCTATATTCTCTATCCAGCGACTTGCATCTGATGCCAGACCCGAAACGTTCGTCGCGTTGTTTACAACTACGTTGTATCGCTCAAGCAGAATACTGGTCTCCGGTAGCGCCGTCTTGTTCTGAGGTTGGAGAATATTACTGCCCCTTACGAACGACCAAAGCTTGAACATGTCTTTTCGAGTAATATTTGTGTACACGCTTTCGCCGCCCCACACACTCTTATCAACACGACTGACAAAATCATCGATATCGTTAAGATCTGAACGGAAAATGATATAACCATCAACCAACACGCCCAGTTTTTTTGCCTCGACTAAAGCATTACTTGGGTCAACGGCGTCCTCGGTGCGAAAGTACTTTATCTCTCCCTGCTCCATGTCGATTCCGATGAAAAAGTCAGGATAAACATAAAGATTTACCTGCCCGTTTTTCCACCCAGCTAGCTTATCAATATTGATATCCGGATGTGTCTGTGGAATGGCATAAAGCCACATGATTAAACGCACGACCACGATAATTAGCCCGATCAAAACCCCACCGAGAATTATAAGCCGCAGTTTTTTACGTTTCTTATCTTTTCTTCCGTTTTTTGGGTTTGCTTTCCAAGACGCCATCTTCTTTTAAGATCCTTACAATTTTATCACCTGCAACCCTCTCGGGGATCAAGACGTAAGATGCTCCGCGATCTCTTAACTCCTGCGCTTGAGCATCGCTATCTGCCCGCACAATCACGATCTGCCTCTTGTTCCTACCTGTTTTGGTTAATAACATAAGGTTATCTTCGTATGTCGGAACCGTTGATACAACAGCCTTTACCTTGTCGATCTCAAAACCATCTAACAGTTCAGGGTCAGAGAGATCGCCGTAAACCGCCTCGATACCCTTCTGCTGAAGAAGCCTCACCGTGCGCGGATCATAATCAACCACAACCACGGGAATGTCAGCATCCTTGCAAGCATCGACGATCTTGCCACCCATTCGGTGCGCTCCTATAACAAGTACGCTTATCTGAGTACTGGCTGCAGACGTCTTGTCGCGCTTGAGTGAGCTTCGTTCAAACACCTTAAGCGCCCCCGCAAGCATTAAATACAGACTGTCGCCGTGGCTTATAAAGTATGAACTTACAAGAAGCGTGATTATCGCAACGCCGGTAACGATCGAAAGTATCTCCGGAGATATCTGGCCCAGTACAACCCCGGTGGTCACGATTATCAGGGAAAACTCAGAAATCTGCGAGACAGTAAGTCCCGTTAGAAAGCTTATGCGCCTATGATAGCCCATACTCCCCATAATGCTGAGCAGAATGATAGGATTACCAAAAAGCACGAAGAGCGAGAGGACTACAATCGGAACGATGTTGTTAACCATACCATTCACCGAGAGTCCCATCCCCAAAACGATAAAGAAGATTATGATAAAAAAATCGCGCAACGGTTTAATCTTGGCGGTAATCTCCACACTAAGCGGCGAGGTCGACAAAACAATACCCGCGATAAACGCTCCCACCTCAAGCGAGAAACCAACCGCTTGTGTTAAAAAAGCAAACACCAAAGCCCATGCTATCACCGTAAGGAGGATTAACTCCGTCGAATTTCCCATATGCTCAAGTAGACTCTCGATGATTCTTCCAACAACCAGGGCAAAAACGATTAACAACAGGCCAGTTATAACGATTACTAGAAGCTCGCCGGCCAGATTACCGCCACCGGTTCCCGAGAGCGAGTTTAGGACGATAAGTGCAATCACAGCGATGAGATCCTGCACTACAAGTAAGCCAACAGATATTCGTCCGTAAAGCGATGTGAGGTCGCCCTTCTCGCCTAGTAGCTTTACGATCACGATCGTCGAAGAGAATGTCAGCGCGATCGCTACGTACACCGCTTCAACCATCTCAAAGCCAAATACGATGCGCCCGAGAGCAAAACCCACGGTCGCGGTGATCAACACCTGCCCGACACCGGTTGCAAGCGCCGCCGGACCGACCTCTTTGACCTCCTTAACGTTAAGTTCAACTCCGAGTAAAAACAGCAGAAAAGCTATCCCGAGCTTTGCGAAAACTTCGAGAAGATCGCCGGTTGCGCTAGTAAATATAAACAGGTGCACAAGCATACCTGCCAGAATGTAGCCTAAGATCGTCGGCTGCTTGAAGGCACGCGCAAGCATTCCGAGTACGGAAGCTAAGATTAAAACCAGACCAAACTCGAGCAGTGTAATCTCCATGTCTCATATCAGCATATCATAAACGCCCTCTATTCTGCCCTATGTGACTTACAGTCGCGATTGGATAGCTGCAAACTCCGGCGGTATCGGCGCGACAAAACACTCTGTACTACCGCCACCGGGAAGACGAATTCCCAGCCTGTTCGAATGAAGATACATCCGGCGTTTCAAACCGTTTTGCACTAACTCGCCAAACAGTTCACGCTCGCCTCTTCCTTGATACAGTGGATCACCCAGAACACTAAAGCCCATCGACTTCAGATGGACGCGAATCTGGTGCGTGCGACCGGTGTGCAATTCACAGTCCAGTAAGGACAGCTCGTGCTCGCCTATATCTGAGACATCGGTTACGGAAAACGACGTTCTTGCCGGCTTACCATCCTCTACAACCGCAAAACGCATACGGTTGCGGGGATTTCTCGCAATCGGCGCGTCAACGACAAACTCACCCGAAGGAACCTTTGCCAACACGTCGCCCCAGACCACCGCCATGTACGACTTCTCCACCTTACGCGACTTGAACTCTGAAATAAGATGTTCAAACGCAGACTGCTTTTTAGCGGTAATCATCACACCTGACGTGTCCTTATCCAGACGATGTACTATCCCTGGTCTATGCGCCTCGTTACCAACCTCACGCAGTTGCTCTCCAACACGCCCAATGAGCCATCCTACTAAAGTATCACCCTCGTCGTACTTGGCGCCAGGAGTTACAACCAGCCCTTCAGGCTTGTCGATAACTAAAACCTCATCGTTTTCGAACAACACATCAATACGCGAAAAATGATCTTCCATACATATATTTTAAAACATGAACGTTAAATAGGTAAGATAATTGACCCAGAAGGTATGAAAGAGACGAACCTTAACTCACAAATTTAGCAACTTCGCTCAAAATCTGATCTGGCGTGTAGGCACTCTTGATAAGATAACCAACCGCTCCCATGTCGAAACCACGTTTTACCAAGGCGTCCTGACCAAGGTTCGTTAACATTACAACCTTACCAAGATTCTGCAGCTTCCCCGACTCTTCAAGCTCCTGCATAACCGAAAAACCGTCTTTTTTGGGAAGCATGATATCAAGGAGTGTGAGATCAAAGGAATCGTTTTCAGACTTTTCGAGCGCATCCGCTCCATCTACCGCGGTGAGAACCTCATACCCCTCATCTGCGAGCAGCTCTTCGTAAAGCTCTCGAAGGAAAGTCTCGTCTTCAACAATTAAGATTTTGGCCTTCTTCGTGTCAGCCATAGCGTGCTATCAGTGTATGACATTTGATTTTTAAATGCAAGGCAATTTAAATACGACCTAATGCACCGGTTCAACAAGCAAAATGTAACAAAGTAGTGTAATATTGAGGCATGAATCGCTACAAGGTTACCGGCGGTGTTCCGTTACATGGCGAGGTTACTCCGATCACAAACAAGAATTCTATCTTGAAACTCATACCCGCTGCGATGCTCACTGCTGAACCAGTCATATTGCACAAGGTCCCTAAAACGTCAGACGTCCGTGTGATGCTCCGCGTTGCCAAAATACTTGGGGCGAAGGTCCACTACTTCGACGGTGGCGACTCCGTAAAGATCACAGCGGACAATGTAACGTCGACGTCAATTCCCGCTGACATATCGCAAAAAGCACGCGCTACCCTACTCTTTTTGGGGCCACTGTATGCGCGATTTGGCGAGGCTGGAATTGGTGAATCTGGCGGCTGCAAGCTCGGTACCCGTCCGATAGACACGCACTTTATTAACTTCGAAAAGCTCGGGGCGGAGGTAACCTACGATAAGGGTGGTTATCAACTTAAGGCAAAGAAGAACGAAGATGTTTTTGTCTGGCAAGATGAAGCTGGTGTAACACCAACAGAGAACGCAATTATGGCATCCGTAATCGGAAAACGCCACGTGACGATCTATAACGCTGCATGTGAGCCGCACACACAAGATCTGTGCAATATGTTGAACGAGATGGGCGCGCACATTGAAGGCGTCGGCAGTAACAAGCTCGAGATCGACGGTGTCGACGAACTTCACGGTGTTGAGTACACACCGATCGTTGAGCATCTTGACGTTGGAACGTATATCGCCGCTGCCGCCATAACAAACGGAGAGATCTTAATCAAAAACGCGATCCCCGAGCACATGACGCAGATCTTGACGATGTATAAGCGCCTGGGCGTTGAGGTAGAGATCCGCGGCGAGGACATCTTTGTGCCCAGAAACCAAGCACTCGTCGCAAATCCAGACATTCGCGGCAACTTAAACAAGATCGATGCGCAACCATGGCCCGGACTCCCCGCTGATCTACTTCCGATCGCAGTGGTGCTTGCCTGCCACGCAGAGGGCTCGATTCTTCTTCACAACAAGCAGTACGAGAGTGCGATGGGTTTTGTTGAGGAGCTCGTTAAGATGAAAGCGAATATTTTATTAGCCGACACCAGGCAGGCAGTTACTTTAGGGAAAAGCAAGCTAAAGGGCGCTCACATCTTCCCGCCGAGCATTATTCAGGCTACGGTAGCGCTCTTTTTGGCAGCTTTGGCGGCGGAAGGAACCTCAACGATTGAGAACGTCGAGATAATCGAGCGACGTTACCCCAATATCACTCAGTCATACCGCAAACTCGGCGCAAAGATTGAGGTTATATAAATAGTGACATCACCAATTCTGAATAATTGGTTGTTGACCTAAACCGAAGTATATACTACACTATATGCGTTGTTTCTTGCACGTTCAAAACGTACGCATACCTACAAGGAGAATACTTCTATGAACATCCTCAAAAAGTTAGTGCTGACCATACTTACGGTCTGGCTAATCCTTATGCCGGTGACAGTTTCCGCCGGTTCTACTCATCCCACGGCGATAGCTTGGGTCGAGTTCGCGTCTCCTGTCAATCTCAACCAAGTATACAGTTTGTTTGGTCAAAGTCTCGACTTTCGCATCAAACAGATTGTGTACACATTCAATGTTGACGGCGAAGAGAACACTGCCGGTTACTCACCGAGTAGTGACGACGATGTCGCTGTTACTTTCTCTAAGCTACAAGGATTGCACTCGCAACTTTTATCTAGCTTGGGGGTTAACTATGCAGGAACGTCAGAATCTGCGCAAATGCAAGAACTTCTGCAACATGCGATGACGAGCTACCTTCAGGAAGCTAATCGCCGCGTCGTGGAGTTCGACGTAGTGCAGGTTGAGCTTGAGGGTAACTACAATACCCTTGCAAGCTTAAAGTCAACGTTCTTCACAGTCGAAATTCAATCTACAGACCTACGTCCGGCAGAAGATGAAACAAGCTTAACGGGAGAGTCTGTGGACAATTGGGAGTCCTGGGCACCGGAGGAAGGCAACCTTCTCGTGCAACCACATAGTTGGAGCGGATACCGATACGTTCAAAACCGTTTCTGGTGGGACAATACGAGTGGCTTCAACTCTCGTTCAACCTACGAACAAGACTTCTTCCTGAACGCATCTGACGGTTCGACTTATGGACCAGGAACCTACCTGAATCGTTCTCAGGACTGGAGAGGTGTCCCCAACGTTTACTACTGGGCATCTGATTTGCCGCGCGCCTACCTTGACACAAGAGCATCCGACCCAGCTTACCAAGTTGCATTCACCATCGGTTCAGCTCAAGTTTCCAGTGTTAGTACCTATCGTTGGTACTACACCTACATCATGACCACCAACGGCGATGCCAACATCGACAGTGCTTCACTCCAAGGGCAAATCGGACACAGAACACCAAGTGGTTGTTACAGTACATGGTGTTCTTTTTCTGAATATCACGAGGATCTTACCAACTACGGTAAATGGGGAATAACCGTGCCCAACTACATTTGGTGGCGTAAATAGCGTATGTTGAAACGTGCTAAAACAACAAGTAGAATGAGGACGTCGACTTCAGAGTTGGCGTCCTCATTCAAACACAACTAAATTAAACATAATGAAGAAAAGTAAGTTATTAACAATATTATTGACACTCGTTAATATCGCAATAGTGCTGGCTTTTTTGGCCGAGATTCTGCCGCGAATCGTTATCCATTTTAACGAGGATGCATACGCGGGAGACGTTCAAATCTTTGCATACAACGCCTATCAGCAAGGGATATCGTTCTTTGGAGGATCAGCCGAGCCTTTATTCATAACTGGCTACAAAATCAAGAACCTTGAAGTAAGCGACAATCTTGGCAAATGCGAGCTGACAACCTTTTATGACGATAGGATCCACCTATCGTTGGATTATGGTCTCAAAGCAACTCTGCAAACCTACACTCTTTTCGGTCTGCCGTACAAGAAGATCGATTTCTCATGTCCTTCTAATGGTTCTACCTCCTGGTACAAGTAATCCGCTTTTCGACACACAAAGAGAGAAGACGGGTTCTACGCGACTCTTAGGCTGAAGATAAAGCTACTCCCCTTGCCCTCGCCCTCACTCTCAACCCATATCTTCCCGCCATGGAGTTCCACCAACCCTTTTGTAATATACAAACCAAGTCCCGTACCGCCGACCTCTGCAGTTTTTGCGAAACTCCCTTGTTCAAGCTTACTGAACTTCTTGAATAGTCTCGGCAGATCCTCCTCCGCCACGCCTCTTCCCGTATCAGCTACACTCACCCATATGTACTCTTTGCTGTCGTTATCACCGATCTGTCCTTGAGGCGAACCGTTAGGATTTGTAGATAGTGACACCTTGATCGAACCTTTATCGGTATACTTAACCGCGTTGCCGATTACGTTGAACAAGATCTCCCTAAAGCGTGACTCATCGATAAGCGCCGGTGGAAAGTCTCCCTGCGGCACCTTAAAGCTCAACTTCAACCCCTTCTCATCACTCTTTGGAATTAACTGCTCCACCGTCTCGGTAACGATAGGCACAATATCATGTCCCTCGAGCGTTAGCTCTATCCTGCCGCCCTCCAAACGGCTTGCCGAGAGCATATCGTTAACCAAACTAATCATCCTGTCACTGCTTACGTAGGCGCGTTCCAGGTACTTATGCAGGTTCGGGGTTAAGTTTTTGGCCTGCTTGTTAAGCGCCATCCAGATATACGACTTAATTGCCGTCATTGGCGTTCGCAGTTCGTGACTGGCCACGCTAACGAGTTCATCCTTCATCTGGTCAAGTTGTTTTAACTTAAGGTTGGCGAGGCGCAGATCCTCGTTACGATCACGAAGTTGTGTATAAAGTTGTGCGTTTAAGATAGCGATCCCGGCCTCATCCATAAACGACTCGATAAGTTCGAGCTCCTCGGTACCCATCTCACTGTAGGGTCGGTGTAGATCAAAAGCGATGCCTCCCAATGGAGTTCCCTTGGCAGAGAGCGGGTAGACGACAAGATAACGCGACCTTGTTGCATTTTGCAGTTTATTTGATTGATCAATGGTAAGCGGTGGCACGTACAGGTCGCGGAAGTTCTCTGTGGCGTAGGGTTTGCGCTCAGTTAGTGCTTTATAGAAAAGATTTGAAGGATCGCTCCCCCACTTGGACCTAAACTCATGCAGCGGTCTGCCGAGCGACTTTACCGCCTCGTTATAAACAGGTGTGTCGGAAAACGCACCCAAACGTAGGTACTGACCATCCGCCTCGTCTTCTAAAAACACCATGGCAGCACCCACCAGTCCAACCTCCCAGCTGACGAGATCAACGATCTTTTGTGCCATGTCGCGCACCTCGAGCGTGTTGAGAATAATCTGGTCCAGTTCACGGAGAACAACAAGGCGTTTGTTACGAGTTTGGAGGTCTTTCGTTGCTGTTGCGATCTCAGCCTGAAGCTTTCGGTTGAACGCAACAACTTCCGTATACAGTAATGCCCTCTCTAGCGCAACCGAGATATTTAGTCCTAGCGTCTCAACCATATCAATATCCTGAACCGTATATGGACTACTATCTCGTTTGGAGCCGAACAATGCCAAACCCGTAACTTCCTCACCATGCCCAATGATATTTACAAGTTGCACATCTAGATTATCAAACATCTCCTTCAACTCTAGGTTGCCCGAAATAAACCTTTCCCGTGATAAAAATACCGAACCTGGCGTGGCTTCTTTAACAAGATCAAGTACTCTCTGCAAATCTAGTCGATCCGCATTCTTGTTGTTGTTTTTCTCATATACTTCGCTATTCTTGCTATTAATAAAATGTATGACTATATAATCAGGGCCGAATAATGTATCAATTGATTCGCTGTACAAATCAAGCAGGCCATCAACCGTCAATTTAGTTGTCATCTTCTTAGACGTTTCCCTTACGATTTGTTTTGCACTTTCTCCTGAGAACGTGGCAACATCGTAGATTACCTTGCTAATGGTATTTTGACTTAAAATAAATACATACGTTACAACTGTGAAGAAAGCACCCGAAAGCAAAACATATTTTATCTCAATAACTTTACCGAGAGTTAGTGCACCTATCACGACTGCGACGAAGTTAAAGACCAGCCACAAGAGCACACTTACGGCAATCACGAATAAAATCATTCTTACCAAATACGTTAATGAGTGAAGCCTCTCACTAACGACCGTGTAAACAATTGCTATTTGTGGTAATACAGCAAGTAATGAACCTAATAATGCGAGTTCTGTGATCCCGAGCAATGGAAGTACCAGATTTATTATGGTCGCCACTAAGCCATAAAACCCAAAAGCAATAAACAAATACTTGAAGTAATATCGTTCATGCGATTCTCGCCTATATCTGTATACAAAGATCGCTATCATACCAATTATCTGTGTGGCTAAACTGATTACTAGGTGTTTTCCTAGAGCACCAAAGTATACCTGTTGGTTAACGGCATCATACCCCGATACCATAATATTGGTAAATAAAATTATGAACGATAAGACTGAATTAAATACCACCGCTAAACCAAATAGCGCTTGAGTTTTTCGTTTTACTTCTTTATCGGGGAATGTAAGCCCTAGTCCCAACGCCCCACTAACGGCTGCCAACGCTGCAACAAATGCAAACTTATGTAAAAGCAAACTATCGGCGATGAAGTTAATACTAATAAGGGAGAGTTGCCACCCTAGTACTCCCAAGTCGAACAACACAATCGAACTACTGAGCATCACGTTTAACGTTTTCTTCTTGAGAACAAAGATCAGAATCAGTAAATTAACTACGGTTAAAGTGATAATTAAGATAGTGGGAAACAGACTATACATAATATATTTTCATTATATTAGAATAAGCTCAACAATAACAACTATATCTTATTTATAGCCTCGAGTTTGTCGACAAGTCCCTTAGCCTGACGA
>JAGQKZ010000020.1 GCA_020429745.1 candidate division WWE3 bacterium
CTTTTTATGGCCTTGAGCACATTAGCGATTATGCTTCAAATGGCGAAAAGGCAGAGCTTACGCTTGTGCATGCTTGGAGGGTTGTTCATGGCGCTGACGATACTCTCCCATCCCGAGATCTCCGTGTTCCTCCTAATAACACTCGGTTTATATTTTGTGTTTGAGGTCAAGAATCGAGGCATATTGATGTGGTTTTTAGGCAGCTTTGTAGTCGCTGCACTGTTAATTACTCCGTGGTTCTGGGGAGTGTACTCTCAACATGGAATAATGCCATTTCTTGCGGCGATCAATAGCGGAAACGCCTCCTACTGGGGAAGCGGGCCGGCGATTGCGCTACTAACCTTTGATTTTATCGGATACAACGGCTTATACTTATTTGGTGGGATTGGTTTACTCGGCCTGTTGATAATTATATTAAAGAAACGATACTTTTTCTTCGTTTGGCCCTTGGTAATCGCCGTTATTAACTACCGCAGCTTTGGACATTTTGTACCGATCTTTTTTGGACTATATGTAGGAGTTGGGTTGATAGATGTTGTAGTTGTGGGTTTGACCGATTGGATTCATAAGCAGGGTAAATCGTGGTCGACGGAAACGATTATGAAGGCCACCGTTTTTGCGGTGTATTTGGGTGCGATCTACTATGTTAGCGCCTCTTTTATGGGCATTATTCCGCGTATGTCGACGTATCATACATTAGACGCAAATAACAGAGAGGCGATGTATTGGGTGACTTTAAACACGCCGGTACAAAGCAGGTTTCTGGTTTTAGATGTGTGGGCGTTTCGTAATTGGCCTATTGATATGGTTTCTGAGTGGTTCCCTTACGTTGCTGATCGTTCCAGCATTATGACAATCCAAGGCAGGGAGTGGTTGCCGGATTTTGGATTCAGTAAGACGTACACAGATGCAATCCAATTGGCGAAATGTAGTGATGACATAAAATGTTTTTTGGATAAGCTCGATGAAGCCAATCTCGGGCCAGTGGACTATATATACATTGACCATCACGCACTAGCGGCGAGCGAAAACGTGAAGACGGTTGTTCAAAGTATTAACGAAAAGTTATATCAGGATTGGGGATACGAGATAGTTTACGACGATGGTACAGTTACGATTTGGAGGTTGGTGGCAGATTGATTGTGCTCGGGGCTAAAGGAATGATCTTTTGAATCCATGATCGCAGCCATATATTAAGTCGTTGTTGGGTAGACTCGTCGACTGTGAAAACGATGAGTACTGGTATAGCGACGGTTATCCCTATGACGATGAGAAATACGGCCGTGCCAACAGTCGTTCCCTGTGGATATTCAATCGTGAATGTGAGATATTCGGCTCCAATAGTATAAAACAAGGTGATCAATGCCGTTGCTAGCCGGTACCTTCGGTTCAATAGTAACGACATAACAAGTGCCGGTATGATGTACCAAGGCTTCATGCTAATACCTAAAAGATAGATCTGCAAAATAATTACTTTCCAGAGCCACGTCCCCAAGGTCATAAGAGTGACCGGTTCTCTCCGCATAATCTTAACAACGTAGCGAAAAAGAATGACGAAAAATATGGTGTTTAGGAGTAGATGGCAAATATTTAATATCGCAGGAAGCAGGTCTGGTCTCTTTATGATCTCAGAAGATGAATATGCCAAAAGACTCCCGATCGTCAGGCCGTGTGTTTGTTCGATGTGTACAAAGGTTTGTAATCCGGATAACACTCGGGTCGTTCCTCCAAAGACTATTGCGCTCAAGCCGAAAACGATCGCAAATGGCGCCATGAGTTTCACAAATCGGGATCTTGTCGACCCAGAATTATTTTGTACAAGAGACCAAATAAAGATTATTAAGGAGGGAGCGAATAAGGAAATTTTGATTGCACATGCAAGTGCTAAAAACGTTCCCGTAAACAGCTCCTTGTGTTTCTTTACAAAGGCGACCCCCAGGATCAACATGAGTGCAGCTAACGGCTCCTGATTCCCTGAAGGTAAAGCAAACAAAAGCACGACAGGATTAAACAGCAACAAGAAGATCGAAAATTTCACGTCAAAGTCTTTCTTTAATGTTTGGGCAACAAAAGAGGCGGCGATTAATGATGCGCCTGCGATCAGTGTAAGTCCTGCGCTAAAAAATAGATAGTTGAATCTGACGGCTATGCCAATAAGCACGGTTAATATTAGCCAGACAGGTCCGTAAGCGTAATTGTGAAGAACCGGAACCGATATCACCGGAAACTGTATGCGTGATACAGCGTCAACAAGTGATAGATAAGGATTTATGTGGTTAGCAACCCAAAGCTGAGCGCTAAAATGGTAATAGAGTGGGTCATACACCGATGGATAGGTAAAGATCGCGACAACAACAACTAATAAGACACTTGTTAACAGTAGGTACTTGTTCAGGTGTCGACTGTTAAGTTTTATTATCTGATAGTACGCAACTGCCAGGAATATGCATATTGAAATGTAAAATGCGAACAACTCTCTGCGTGGGAAGAGTAGATTTTGAGGGCCGACGTATTCATTGGTTGTGCTTATGAAGAGCCTTGAAATTGGTGTTAATACGAGGATCGATACAGCTCCAAGCGAAATCGCAACAATCAAAACGTTTGATTTGTTTTCCTGCAGTCGACGTAACAACATCTTGTTAATTGTGCCACTTTATTACAATCATGGTTATATACGAAAAAACCCGCCTTTTAAGCGGGTTCTTCGGCGAACGTTGCGCCAAGGTTTGGCCTTATTGCAACGTGGTGGAGATGGCGGGATTCGCACCCGCGTCCAAGATATATATCTGCACAACCAGATACACAAGCTTCTTATTAGTTAATTCGAAAATATCAAATTAACTTCATAAATACATTTCGAAAATTTCGAATGATAATGTGCAATTTGCCTGATAAATATTACACCGAACACCTCTCCTATCAGGCCGGAGAAGGTCGATGCCGAATTTAGATCTTGCGATCTAAATTTGAAGTTATTTACAACTTCAAATACTTAGTTTACGCAGTTGCGTAAGCGTAAGCGAATTCGGGTGTATATGCATTATTGTTTGCATTTATTTTTGGTTACTTTATTTAACGAGGGCAGAAACCTTCCTCGGCTTGCCAATTGTAGAGTACACTCTTGTCGAGTCTATACATCCCCATAATCGTAATTAGGAACAAGGAATTAGCAATTAGGGCATATGTTGCATCTTAAATTAAGACTGCTTCACTTATTACCAGTTCCTGATTCCCAATCAACTGTGATATTTTTTTAACGTCCCCTTGATCTCCTTCTTAATGTCGCGCTTTGTGATCTCGCGTCGCTTCTCGTATTGCTTCTTACCCCGCGCTAAGGCGATCTCAAGCTTGATTAAACCTCGCGAGGTATTATACACCTTTATAGGTACAATTGTCAAGTTAGAGCCGTGGGTTTTTGCCGCTATTTCACTGAGTTCTTCGGCGCGTAGGAGTAATTTCCTTGTACGATATGGATTATAATCTTTGTTGCCCGCGTGGGAGTATGGGGCGATGTAAGCGTTGTGCAGATGCGCTTCTCCTGACTTGGTAATTTTTACATAGCTCTCCCTTATCTGGAGGTTTCCCCTTTTCACCGACTTAACCTCCGCCCCATTGAGTGAAATACCGGCTTCGAACTTGTCTTGCAGGTCGTAGTTGAACCTTGCCTTGTTGTTGGTAGCGAGAACGTCCATAACAGGATTGTACAACCACATTGTAGCAAAAAGGTATACTTGGGGATAAATGAAGAGTACGCATTTCTTCAGGAGAGTTATATCGATTCTGTTTCCGGCCCGTTGCGTCGGTTGTGGTGGGTGGGGTAGATACCTCTGTGACGATTGCCTATTCAAGGTAGGGTTTCTAGAAAAACAGTACTGTCCGGCATGTAAAAAGTCTGCGATTTTAGGCTTTGCCTCTCATGGTTGTGGCAAACGTACAAGCCTGGACCAGCTAATATCGCTCTGCTGGTACCGGGGCGTTGTTCGGTCCCTAGTCATGAACTATAAGTTCGCGCCTTACGTCAAAAACCTTGAGAGCGAGATCGAGCGTTTGATGCTGCAATCGTTATCTCCCGAGGACGTCTTTGACTGGTCTACGGGAATCGTTATCCCGGTTCCACTCCATAAAAGTAAGTTAAAGCAAAGGGGCTTTAATCAGTCGGAGGCGATTGCGCACGTGCTGGCTAAGATTGTAGGTGGTGAGGTCTCTGCGTCTTTGTTGGTTCGTACACGGGCGAGTGGTGTTCAAAGTAGTATTAAAGACGATAGGTTGCGTGTACAAAACGTACGTGGAGTCTTTTCGGTTAACAAGGCGTTAATTGCACGATACTCTTCGGCGAAAGTATTTGTGCTCGTTGATGATGTCTATACAAGCGGGAGTACCTTACAGGAGTGTGCGCGGGTGATTAAACGGTCCTTTCCGCAAAGTTCGGTCGTCGGGTTTACTCTGGCACGAGGGTAAAAGACCACCAGGCGTCGTCTGCAAGAACGTACATAATCGTATGTTCCTCGTTTAATACCAATCGTTGCACACTATCAAGATGGTCGCCCTGGTACAGTCGATTAAAGCGTCCCTCCTTGGTAAAGACGGCGATGCCCTTGTCTGTTGAAACAAATAGGTACTTGCTCTCTACCGCGGTTGTAATCCTGGAGGAGCTTTTGATCGAGGGGAAGACACCGGTGAGACCGAACGGCTCGCGCTTGCCTAAGGTGAACAGGGCGATGTTGTTAGGCATTAAGACGTAAACAGAACCGTCGATGGCGAGATCGATGGCGTTTTGCAGATTTGTTGTTTCGGTTAAATAGTTTTGCGGTGTCGTAGTATCGTTACCGCCGATGTACTTCCAGATGGCGTTGGCTCCCGAATCGAGCACGTAGATGTTGTCGAAGTACATCGTTGCGCTAACTGGAGATACCCAGTCTTCGCTCTTGTTTACAACAGGGTTGCTCATCTTGTTTAGAACGCCCGCGTCGTTTACGGTCAGAAGCGTATCCTCAAGCTCGGGTGGGATGGTGGTTGCATTTATCTCGACCGGGGTAACGTTAAAGATTTGATTGGTGATCTGTGCCACCTTCTCCTGCAAAGCTGCGACGTTGGCGGCATCTTCGTCACGCACCCCCATCACCTCGCCAAGAGAGTCGCTTACTGCGTTTACGATTGTTAACGCCTCGCTCGGGTTTAATTGGCTTAACTGCTCGGCGCGCTGCAGCTCCTGACCTGCGGTGTTTATCACCTCCGTGTACTGTGTTTCCGCCTCCTCATTCTTGTTGCGTAACATGGTGTAGGTTACCGTCCCAAATAGCGCGAGCAGAATGACGGCAACGACGGCGACGCGACGTTTGCGGTTGCCAAAGCCGGATTTGATGTAGATCGTTGGAGAGGAGATGGCTCTTGGGACGAGTTTTGCGATTAGGTTGTTGAGTCTGCTAAAAAGTCCGGGACCGCCTGGTTTTTTTGACTTGGAGCTGCGTTTTAACTCTTCAGGGTAGTGGATCTCGATGATCTCCTCCTCGCCAGGGACCTGGCTGATGCCAGCAAGACACAGAAGAGCGACATCGTAAGGTTGTCCAGGATTATGATCCAGCGCACCTTCCAACGCGTTGGCGAAGTTGTCGTTTCGAATCTCAGGCTGTTCCCGAAGCATCGGCGCTATCTTTTCGTTATAGATCTTGCTTGTAGCGATGATGATAAGATCGTCGTCTTTGATTAACTCGGTCCCGAAGTTGGGCTGGTCGAGCTCGTAGTATTCGTTGTTACGGCGTATGCCGATTGCCAAACCGTGCGGGTTGGCGTAGATGAGGGATTTGCCCCAGATAGCACAGGCCCCGAGTTTGCCGCTCACGCGATTGTTGGCGAGTACCTCTATCCTTCGCGCACCTTCTTCGCAGGCATGCTCTAACACTTCGAGCGTACTGCCGACCTCTTTCTCCGAGTACTCATCCTGGACCGTGGAGAAGACGTTTCGTGCAAGTTGCGCAAAATCGATATCTGACTCACCGCGACTAAAAAGTTCGAGTAACACGATTAACGTCCCACGTCGCACGCGTTCGTCGTCGCTTATCGGTTCGTAGGTATAGATGTCTTGATAAGGGCTCACATCTTCGCTGGCGGTGCCGGTAGAAAGTTTTTTTAAGAGAACAGTAACGGTTTGATCCATATTGCTATCGCCTGCCACAGTGTAACAACACAGCCGGCGAAAAACAATATTGCCGCAATTAGGATAACGATTCCGAACGACGTTTTTAACGTCTTGTTGAGCAATCTGACGTTACGAAGGTTTACCCAGCCGAAGATCGCGAGAAACAGCGCGAGTCCTAAAAGGCCGATAATGAACAGGCCTCTTACGATGTTTGTCGGGTCAAGATTGTTTATTACTTTGATGATCGCGTCTTCCTTAATCATAATCTTATGGCAGGTTTTGGATAATCAGTTCGTGTATGCGGTTTGGATTCGGCACCTTTGAGATGGCGATGTTTTGTTTGGTTCCGGCCGTTTGTACCATAACATCCCCGTAGTTAAAGATGATGCCTAAAATTCCAGCTTGTGTGTGTTGTACGTCCTGAACCTCTTCGAGTTGTGCCTGTGCTGTGCGCCAACTGAACGGTGGTGTAAAGTTGATGTCGATAATGCGTTGGTCAGTGACGATTAGCACGTTAAAGTACCACTTAAGGAAGTTCAGAAAGGCGACGTAGAGGATGAGCATGTAGTAGAGAAGCGTTATTAGGCCCAATTCGGCTGCGTTGAATAAAGCTGCCAAAGGATCTCCTCCTAAGAAGATGGAGATGGCGCCACCGTGGATCTTGACGATCGTTGGCAGGAGGGCAAGTAGGGTAAGCACGACGACCCACCCTATGTTGGTTGCAACGTCGCGTCGCACAAACAGGAGCACCGGTTCGTTTATCTTCTGTGAGCCGAACGTAATCGAGGGAATGTTCGTGTGATCATAGACAAACGTTGCTAGGGGGTTAAACATACTCCTATTATATAATGATTGGGTTGATATCAAAACGGCGCATTAAACCGTCGTTTGACTCTATTTCGGCGCAGTGGCGAAGTGGAAACGCTGGGGTCTGCAAAACCTCGACGCGAGGGTTCGATTCCCTCCTGCGCCTCCAGTATTTTTATCGGATTAGACAATAACTTAAAATGCTGATAGCCTTTTACTTATAGATGGTCAGTCCGCAAATTGTTGACTTCATTAAAGTCTCAAAATCCGCTGGAGTTAGCGATGACGATATTCGTGCACAGCTTCTCTCGAAAGGTTGGTCACAGCAGGATATCGACGACTCGTTTGTTGTGTTTACTAACGACCCTGCAGCGATAAATACCGTTTCAGACAGCGCCTACTTAATATCGGTGAGCGATCTCATAAATGGCACGGTCGGTGTCTGGCAACAGCACTGGCGGCAGTTGTTTATGATTGTGCTCATTGCGCAGATACCTGTGTTTATTAGTGTTGTGTTGGCGTATGTTGGTTTAACTCTGGGTCCAGAGAAGCTAACCCATAATCCGCTGTCGTTTGGACCTGTTCCATTTCTGGTTGGAGGAGTCGTTACGATCGTGGGGTTGGCGCAGTTCTGGATGAGAGCCGCGCTTATCGAATGCGTTACCTTCAGAGATGAGGGGATCTCGGCGACTGATGCCTACGGGCGCAGTTTTAAGAAGCTGCTTTCTTACTTTTGGGTTGGGTTACTCGCTGGATTCATCGTGGGCGGTGCGACACTGTTGTTTGTCGTGCCGGGGGTTATCGTTGGTGTGTGGTTTACTTTTGGTACCTACATCGTTATCGAAGGCGGGGCAAAAGGTTTCACGGCGTTATATAGGAGTAGGAGGTACGTTGAGGGTTTCTGGTCGGCGGTGTTAGGTAGGATGTTCCTTTTAGGTCTGTTATTGGGAGTGGTTGGCTGGGCATATAGTTTTTTCGCCAACGGTGTGGTTGCGCTTATTCAGTTAATACCGAAGTTTGGTGTATACATCGTGCCGGTCGCCGGGGTGGTTCTTGACGCGGTCAGTCTTGCCATCGTGACCGCCTCAACGACGATCTACTCCCGGTTGATCTACGAAAGCCTCAAACAGGTAAAAGGCGACCTCGATATGGAGCCGGGCACTGGCGTCAAGTTCAAATATCTTTTGATCTCTATCGTCGGCGTTTTGTTGCTGTTTCTGTTGGTTGGACTGATTATTGCACTGATATTACGCATGTTTAATGAGCTCGGCACAGCGGCGTATTAACGCGTCTTTTCTCGACGTCTTTCCTCTTGCGTTGCTGTGATGCCTTTGTTAAAATACCACTCGGCGTATGCATTTAATGCAGTATGGAAAATAGTTGAAGGCACAGACTCCCGTAGATCTTTCAGGGGCTGGCGCCCCTTTATTTTTTTCTGATAGATGTATAATCCTAAGGCTAAATAAACACCGATGGAAAAGGTAAGCGCAAACAAAATCGAGATGACACAGATCTTTAATGATGACGGTACCGTTGTTCCGGTTACGCGCGTTCGTGTTGCAGATAAGCCGTCGCCTCTTACGAAGGGCAGTGTTGTCGATGTTACCGGTACGTCGAAAGGTAAGGGATTTGCCGGTGTTGTAAAGCGTTACAGTTTTGCCGGTGGGCCAAAAACCCACGGTCAGAGCGATCGCCATCGTGCTCCTGGTTCGATCGGTGCGGGCACGGATCCCGGACGTGTCTGGAAAGGGCAGAAGATGCCTGGTCGTATGGGTGGTGTCACCGTTACGGTTCGCAATCTCACCGTTGTTGATGTAAAAGAGAACGAGGTTTATTTAAAGGGAGCGGTTCCTGGTACGCGCAACGCAAAACTCACACTCTCGGTCCATGAGGTAAAAGAGGAGTCACAATCTAATGAAGGTTAAGCAGTTAGACGTAAAAAGTAAAGAGATAAAAAACATCGACGTTAGTGATGCAATATTTAACGGTAGCGTGAACAAGGATCTAATCACGCAATATGTGTACATCCACAACAAGCGTCGCGCACTTGGCACTAGAAAGACGAAAAACCGTGGCGAGGTTGCAGGTGGTGGACGAAAGCCGTGGCGACAGAAAGGCACCGGACGTGCTCGGCACGGGTCGATTCGTTCGCCGTTGTGGGTAGGTGGAGGTCATGCGCACGCAATCACTCCCAATCCTGACGCACGTATTCGTATGCCAAAAAAGATGCGCAACGCTGCACTCGTGAGTGCCCTTTCGTTCCTTGGGAAAAATGATAAGCTACATTTCGTTGATGGTCTTACCCTGGAGTCTCCTAAAACTAAGGATCTGATCGAGATGTTAAAGACGGCTGGTGTCGACAACGCTAAGGTCCTACTCGTTACCCTCGAAAAAGATCGCGTCATAGAAAAGTCGGCGGCAAATCTCACAAACGTTAATGTGGTAGAGGCCCGCCTGTTAAATGCATACGATGTGCTAGCCGGCGGGGAGCTTGTTTTTGTCGGCAAGGCGTATGAGTTATTGGAAGGGCAGGTTTCGTAAAATGGGTGTGATATTAAGACCGGTGCTAACAGAGAAGTCGATGATGCTTGTTGGGGCGGGGCAGTACACATTTGAGGTTGCCGTGCGTTCGAGCAAACAACAGATCGCCGAGGCGATTAATCAGATCTTCGGTGTTGAGGTTGCTGAGGTGCGCACAAATGTTCGGCCCGGCAAGACAAAGCGACTTGTTCGTCAGCGCAAGACGGTACGCACGCCCAAGAGTAAGTTTGCCGTTGTTTCTCTGAAGAAAGGTCAAAAGATCGATGGGTTCGATCGCGCGTTAGAGATCGAGGAGGAAGATGAAGATTAAAAGACACAAACCAACATCGCCGGGTCAGCGTTCACGCGTAACCGTCAACAATAAACACCTGTCGAAGAAGCGTCCTGTCAAGAAGTTGACCGTGACGCTAACCAAACACGCGGGTCGTTCTCGCGGGACGATAAGTGTGCGCCATCAGGGTGGTGGGCACAAGCGCCTTTATCGAATAATCGACTTCAAGCGTTCCGACAAGACCGGTGTGGCCGCTGAAGTTATCGCGCTAGAGTATGATCCAAATCGTAGTGCAAATATTGCGCTTTTAAAGTATGAGGACGGCGAGGTGCGGTACATTCTCGCTCCCAAGGGTTTGATGGTTGGCGCTTCTGTAATGTCGGGGAGTTCGGCCAAGATTGAAACTGGTAACGCGCTTCCGTTGGGTGACATTCCGGTTGGTATGGAAGTTCATAACGTCGAGATGTCCCCGGGTCAGGGTGGTAAGGTAGTGCGCAGTGCGGGACAGTCGGCGCGCGTGATGGCGATCGACGAAGGATGGGTGCATGTAAAATTACCTTCAGGTGAGGTGCGTAAGTTTGATGCGCGTTGTTACGCCACGATCGGTGCTGTGGGGAACAGTGAACACGCACAGAGGGTGCTTGGCAAAGCTGGGGCGAGTAGGCATTTGGGTAAGCGTCCGCAGGTGCGCGGTACAGCCATGGCGGCTGGCGACCATAAGCATGGCGGTGGTGAAGGACGAACCGGTACAGGTCGCGTGCCCCGCACGGTTTACGGTAAGGCGGCGTATGGAAAGCGCACACGTAAGAAGAATAAAAAATCAAACCGTTATGTAGTAAAATCGCGAAGAGATAAATAAGATTATGGGAAGATCAAGCAAAAAAGGACCATACGTAGATGAGAAGCTTCTAAAGAAGGTTGTAGCTATGGAAGAGTCGGGAAAGAAACAGCCGATCAGAACCTGGGCGCGCAGTAGCTCGATCAGTCCGGAGATGGTCGGACATACCTTTATGGTTCACAACGGCAAAGACTTTAAAGAGGTTTTTGTTACGGAGCTGATGGTTGGTCATAAGCTGGGTGAGTTTGCGTTTACGCGTAAGTTCCTAGGTCACTCCAAGAAGGGTTACGAGAAACCGGTTTTTAAGGATTAGTGAGATGATGATATTGGCAACACATAACAATATAAGACATTCGCCTTACAAGATGAGGGTGGTGGCCAATGCGGTCAAAGATCTTCCGCTTGATAAGATGCGTGAGCGCTTGAAGGTCTCGACGAAGAAGGCTGCGCCGTATATTTTAAAGGTTGTTAACGCAGCAGTAGCTAATGCGGTGAACAACTTTAGTCTGCACGAGGACGACCTAGTGCTTGAGCAGCTGCAGATCGGCGATGGTCGCAAGGTGCGTAAGCCAAAATATCGCGCACGAGGTCGCATGGACGTAACGAGAACGCGCTACAGCAACATTCGTGTTGTGCTTGGGCTTAAGGATGGTGTCGTCGTCAAAGAAGACAAGAAATCCGAGAAGAAAGAGGCTAAGGTAGAGGAGAAAGAGACAGCACAGGAGACCAAAAAAGTGAAAAAGGCGACCACAAAGGCAAAGCCTAAAAAGGCGACTAAGAAAGGAGATAAATAATGGGACAAAAGACACATCCCAAAGGTTACCGCCTGGCCGTAACAAAAGACTGGCGTAGCGTCTGGTATGCTGACGGGGACTACAAGGATCTTTTGGAAGCCGACGAGAAGATTCGCAAGTATCTGCGAGACAACGTTGGTTCGGCGGGCATCGACGCCATCAAGATCTCGCGTTCTATCAATGATGTTGAGATTGACCTACGCGTCGCTCGTCCCGGGCTTGTAATCGGTCGTGGTGGCAGTACAATCGAAGCGGTAAAAAAGGATCTCGACAAGCTCATCGGTGGTAAGGTGCGTTTGAATGTGCAGGAGGTTTCGCATCCTGATCTCTCCGCGGAGCTTTTGGCGGAAAGCATCTCGGGCGCAATCACGAGGAGGTACCCCTACAAGCGTGCGGTGCGTTCGGCGTTAAAGCGTGCGATGGATGCTGGTGCGGAGGGCATAAAGATCTTTATCAGCGGACGATTAGGTGGCCATACGATTGCAAGACGGGAGAAGTATATCGAGGGTTCAGTTCCGACCTCAACGCTTAGCAAGAACGTCAAGTTTGCCAGTCAGAAAGCGGTAACTAAATACGGAACGTTGGGAGTTAAGGTGTGGGTAACCGTGCCGGACGAGGAGTAATACATGTTAGAACCAAAACGACTAAAATACAGGAGACAGTTTAGGGGCAAGAATCGCGGCAAGGCGCTACGCGGTAGCACGTTGGAGTACGGCGAGTTCGGACTTAAGGCGGTCGAACACGGTTGGGTGAGTGCAAGAGAGATTGAAGCGGCACGTAAGGCGATTCGTGGTTACGTAAAGCGCGGTGGGCGTCTGTGGATCCGGGTCTTTCCCGATAAGCCGGTCACCAAAAAGCCACCGGAGGTACGCATGGGTTCGGGCAAGGGGCCGTTTGATCATTACATCGTGATCGTCAAACCGGGACGGATGTTGTTTGAGATGTCAGGAGTGCCACATGATGTTGTAAAAGAAGCGATGCGACGTGGCGCGTTTAAGCTTAGTGTGAAGACAAAATTTGTAACTAACGAGTAAAATGTCAAAACGAACTGAAGAGATGAAACAACTAAAAGAGAAATCACTCGACGAGCTGGTGGTCCTTAGTCGCGAACTTACCACGGAGATCGACAACGAGCGGGTTAAAAGCTACTTCGGCGACCAAACAAAGGTTAACGATGTAAGCGTTAAAAGAAAAAAGTTAGCAAGAGTTAAGACATTGATAAATCAGATGAACAAAGATAAAAAGGAGGACAAATAATGAAGAGAAGATTGGCAGGGGTTGTGCTTTCGATTAGTAACGATACGACGCTTGTTGTTGGCGTTAACGTCGTCAGTACGCACCGCATCTATAAAAAGCAGATTCATCGTATGAAGCGGTTTCACGTCCATGCAAATACTGAGGGCGTTAATGTGGGCGATACAGTGGAGATCGAAGAGTCGCGACCGATCTCAAAGACAAAGCGTTGGGTGTTAGTAAAAGGCGGTAAATAAAGATGTTGCAGATAGGTTCAACCTTAAAACTAGCCGACAACAGTGGTGCGAAGTCGCTCAAGGTGCTCGCGATCCCTGGGACATCAAAGAAGAAGTATGCGTTTGTTGGCGACGAGATCTCGGCTGTTGTAAAAGGGGCGATACCAAACGGTAACGTAAGCGACGGTTCGATAGTGCGTGCGGTGATCGTGCGTACTGCCAAGGAGACGCGTCGACCGGATGGTTCGTATGTTCGCTTCGATGATAATGCGGCGGTTGTTGTTAATAAGACGAAAGAGCCTCTTGGAACCAGAGTTTTGGGACCGATCGCACGTGAGGTTAAGGACCGTGGATATCGCAAGGTTGCTTCTTTAGCCAAGGAGGTATGGTAAAAGATATGAAGATAAAAAAGGGAGACAAGGTACTAGTCAAAACAGGGAAAGATAGCGGCAAGCAAGGCGTCGTTGAGCTCTCGATTCCGAGTGAAAACCGTGTAGTTGTTACCGGCGTCAACATCGTCAAGCGTCATCGCAAGGGCGGCGGAAATCAACCAGGAGGGATTATCGAAAAACCTGCACCGATCGATGTCAGTAACGTCCTTCTTGTGTGTCCAAATTGCGATCAGGCGGCAAGGGTTATGTATAACACGGGCGATAAGGGGAAGGTCAGAGTGTGTCGAAAGTGTGGTAAGAGCATTTAATAACTATGGCATCAAGTAATATACGAACAACCTACAACGATAAGTTTGTGCCCGAGTACATGGCGTCGCGAAACATTAAGACAACGATGGCGGTGCCAAAGATTGCGAAGGTCTCTGTTAGTATGGGGCTCGGTAGCGTTAAAGAGAACGACAAGGAACGCGAGGAGCTGGTCCGAGAGTTTGTGCAGATCGTCGGTCAGGCGGCTGTTGTAACAAAGGCGAGAAAGTCTATTGCGGGATTTAACATACGCGAAGGAATGGAGATCGGAGTTAAGGCGACTTTGCGGGGCAGGAGGATGGACAACTTTTTGGAGAAGATCTTTAACTACGTTTTACCGCGAACGCGTGACTTTCGTGGGCTACCGGCCAGCGGGTTTGACGGGAACGGGAACTACTCGTTTGGAATTGATGACCAGATGATCTTTTTAGAGATCGACCCGAATAAGGTTCGTCGTCGTCAAGGGCTCCAGGTTACGATTGTGACGACCGCCAACACAGACGAGGATGCCAAAGAGTTGTTGCTTGCTTTGGGTTTACCGCTACAAAAGGAGGAGGACTAATATGCCAAAGACGTCGTGGATTGAGAGAAACAAACGCAGGA
>JAGQKZ010000021.1 GCA_020429745.1 candidate division WWE3 bacterium
ACGATCGATCAGTTCCGTTTTGCTCAGGATGATTTTGAGTGGATGTTCGAGTTTGTGAAAGATAAAGCCGGTAATTCAAAGTACTCTGATTCGGCCGTCAAACGAATCTTCAGCAAATACATGAGCAATCTAGTTTTTGTATGGAAGAACAAAAAGGATGAGGTGGTAGGATTTGCTCCTGTAATGGAGACGGAAAAGAGCATCTATTACTGGTTGGGATTTTACAAAAGCAAAAAGTATGTGAGTGGGTTAGGTACGAGAATGATGTACGAAGCATTGCAGTGGGCAAGGGACAACGATAAGGAGTTTGCGTATCTTGGTACGGTCTATACAAACGCCTCGCTTTATAAACTAAACTTTGATGGTTGGGAGTTTTATAACGGATTTGAATGGAGCGATAATAAAGAGCAGCTTAAGTTCCTAATTGGAAGAAGCGAAACGAACGATCCGGAGTTATTAAAAGATGATGAGTTTGTAAAGAGATTCTATGAAGGAGATACGAGTAAGGTGTTAAAGGTTGAAAAGAATTAAAGTTAGAATGTTAAGGAGTTACAGTTGTTTTAAGCCTTTATTCTTTGTAACCTTACAACCTTGCAACGAATAAATAAAACAATGAACATACACATAATTGGTATTGCCGGAAAAACAAGCGCTGCTCTAGCGAAGATGCTTATCGACGAAGGACACATCGTAACAGGATCCGATCAGGGCTGCTATCCACCGATGACGGACTTCTTGGACGAGATCGGCGTGTCGTATCAAACCCCTTACGACGAAGCGAATATGCCGGACGATACCGACGAACTTGTGGTGGCCGGCAACGCATTAATCGTTAATCCAAACAACCCTGAATATTTGAAGGCGAAAGAAATGGGTTTGCCGATAAAATCTTATCCAGAAGTTTTGGGCGATTTTCTAATTAAGGACAACTCTATCGTCGTGGTAGGAAACTACGGCAAAGGGACCGTAAGCGGAGCTTTTGTGAAGGCGTTAACGGATCTGGATAAAAATCCGAGCTATATGGTGGGTGGTTTATTGGAAGATTTTACGCAAAACGTTGTCGCATCAAACTCCGACTGGTCTGTCGTTGAAGGTGACGAGTATCCGGTGCCGCCGATTGGCGATAGTAAACCGAGATCGAAGTTCTTTTACTACAAGCCAAAATACGTCGTTTTGACTAGTGCCGAGTGGGACCATTTCGATAAGTTCCCGAGCGAGCGAGAGTACATCGAAAACTACGTTGAGCTGGTCAAAGACCTTCCGCAGGACGGTCTACTGGTTGCAAATTATGATGGCGAGAATGTGATGGAGGTTGTTAAGCACGCCAGCTGCCGCGTTGTTACATACAGCCTCATTAATCCGCATGCCGATTACGTCGCCGATGAGATCGGTTTTCAACCAACGCTTCTTGGTCGATTTAATCTGTCAAATTTAACTGGAGCTTATGCGATGCTTGCTGAACTTGGATTTGATAATCAAAGGCTTTTACATAGTTTGAATCACTATCGTGGCTTAAAACAGCGAATGACGGTTCTACACGAAGATGAAAACGTAGTGGTTGTCCGTGATCTTGCGCATTCACCGATTAAGGCAAAGTCTGCCGTCGCAGCGGCGAAAGAAACCTGGCCAAACTACAGGATCGTTGCAGTGTTAGATATCTATTCGTCGTCGTTAAAGAATCGAAACGTATTACCTCGATTGAGTGGTAGTTTGAGCGATGCAGATCTTGTATTAATTCCAAAGGTAACTTTATCAAAAAGCTTGGATGAGAACGTAAGGATAACCGGCAAGGAGATAGTAGATGCTGTCAAGGAAACGCAACCCAACGTCAAATATCTTCCCAAGCACGACGATCTCGTCGCAGCGATTAAGAGTTATCCTAAACCAAAGGTAGTTTTGTTGATGTCATCTGGAAGTATGCAAAGTATTGAAGAAGAGATACTGAAGGAGATCTAAATGTCAGGCTACGATAATCTTCACAAGTTATTGGATGAGTATTTAAACTTTGAGGTTGCTGGAAAAAAGGTGAAAATCCCCTACGTCATGGAGCGTTCACGTATGGCCTTTAATAAAACCTCGGGAAAAGGAGCGCCTCGAATGCTGAAAGATGAGGTACTACGTGTCGCGGAAAGCGAAGGGTTCGATATTGAGAAGGCGAGCGAATTTGAGGTCTACGACTTTATGCGCAATCAAAGAATCGGCATTGATTGCTCCGGTCTTGTGTATCATCTCTTAAACGAATATCTACAGGGCGAAAAAGACGTCGATCTTAGCGAGGTGCTTGTCCGCAAGGAAGGTGTGTTCGGTTTGCTGGAGAAGAACATACTCTCGTTTCAACGTCACCGTCGCGTAAATGCGGCAACTCTTACGTCGGAGTTGAACACTGTCCGCGTCGAGCGAGCGACTGATATCAAAGTAGGCGATTTGATCCGCATGAGTATTAAAAAGCCGGCGGACCATGTGCTTCTCGTTGTCGATGTCGATAAAGACAAAGACGCAAATGCTAATTCATTCAGTTACGTGCATTCGAGTAGCGTCAACACAAAAAAGCGTGGACCGCATTTGGGTAAGATAAACGTTGTCGACAAGGAGGGCGGTATCGAAAAACAAGATTGGCAAGAGCGGACAAAGACAGGCGAATCGTATAAAATACACTTCCATCCTGAGCGTGGCGATGGCCTGCGACGTTTGAAATTACTCGCTGACGAGCAAGATGTTAAGATAGATAGTGATCATGTATAAACTTCTTGGAGTGCTTATGGCGTCTTTCGCCTTTACAGGCGTTTTGGCGATTCCGTTTATTGGGCTTTTGTATAAGATCAAGTTTCGTTACCGTTTAGCGAGATCGACCAAAAGAGAGGGCGCTCGTCTATCCGATCTTCATAAAGACAAGGCTGGAACGCCTACAGGGGGAGGGATCCTTATCGTCACGGCGGCGATCCTGTTTGCGCTCTTATTTTACCTCGTTACGAAGTTTCAGATAAACTGGACGGCGGTTGTTTTATTCGTCACGATGGTCTTATTTGCCGGCCTTGGACTTTTAGACGATGCGAGAAAGATGATTAGAATTCGTGGACGACGTATCCGCGCTCTTCCGCGTTTGCCAAAACTCATCTTGCAGATAACGTGTGGTCTAGTCGTCGCCTTCTTACTTTACGACAAGCTCGGTTTGCATACGTTAACGGTACCGCTCTTCTCACAGGTTTTTGATCTTGCGCCACTCGATTTAGGCGTTTTATACATACCCTTTGCCGCTTTCGTTGTTATCTCAAGCAGTAACGCGTTCAACATCACTGATGGACTCGACGGCTTAGCTACCGGCCTTCTGCTTATCGCCTTGAGTGCGTTTTGGGTATTAGCCGGGAATAGTGTCTTTGCGGGTGACGTAACATTATTTATTGCAGTGATCATGGGGTCCTTGTTGGCGTTCTTGTACTTTAACATCTTCCCCGCGCGACTATTCATGGGAGACACAGGATCTCTCGCTTTAGGTGCGATGCTTGCGGTTTTGGCATTAGTCGTAGATCAAGTGCTTGTATTACCGATAATTGGCGGTATGTTTGTTATCGAACTTCTATCAAGCTTTTTGCAGATTGCCTCGAAGCGTTTGAGAGATGGTAAGCGTCTGTTCGATATCGCGCCGTTACATTTTCACTTTCAGGCAAGAGGTTGGGATGAGACAAAGGTTACGATGCGCTTCTGGCTTTTTGGCGCCATGCTGGCTTTCCTCGGAATCTTCATTAGCATCTTTGGGAAGTAGAGTGAGATTGTGATTAGTTACTAGTTAAGCGTGACTAGTAATCAGCAATAAGCAATTAGGAATAATAAGCTTTCAATCACCTACAAAATACCCTTATGTGAGGAATCACCCACTTCCAACCTTGAACCCTTTTAACCTTTTCAACCATCCTTCTACTTCTCAACCAAAAGATAGTCCAATTCAAAAGGGTCGGTGCTGATGACCTCAAACTCCTCGCCTTCGTGTACGACTACATCGCCGATCTCTGAGTCAGCCGGAATCTGGATCGTCTCTTCACTGTCTGGTAACTGTGCCGATACTGTGTTTTCGTTCATAAATATCACCTCACATTCAGTCTCATCATATATTACAATAAAACCATGCGCGACGCGACGCTATTTAAACAGCAGTTTATCGACAATTGGGTTGAGACACCATTAGTTGAGGTTGATGGTCTGTATCTCAAACTCGAGAACAAAAACCCAACCGGGTCGGTCAAAGACCGCGGTTTATCTAACCAGATCTATCATCTATTGCTAGAAGGTAAAGAAACAGCTGTGATCTCGTCTTCAGGTAACGCTGCGATTGCGGCATCATACTACGCTCAAGAGGCTGGGGTAGATCTCTACTGCTTCGTTCCGCGCACGATGCCGCCGGATCGTCTGGAAAAACTGCTAACCTTCAACAGCAACGTGACGGTAACCGATAACGCCATCGCCGAAGCAGAAAGCTTTGCGAGTCAAACCGGTTATCCTCTCATCCGTCAGTCCGTTGATAAGAATGCTCAGGAAGGTTATACGTCGCTCTCAAAAGAGTTGAGTCGGCAACTTGAAGGTGCAGGTGTGTCAATCGAGCAAACGTCCGTTTTTTTTCCTGTCAGTTCGGGCACTGCAGTAAGCGGCTTTTTCAAGGGTTTGGTTCAAAGCGCACAAAGACCTCAGATTCATATCGTACAGACGTCGGCGGTGTTTACTCTGGCAGGAGAGTTTGATCAACCGGAAAAAAGAAAGGCGCGTAGTTTCGTGACGGGAATCGTGGCCAGAAGGAAGGAGAATACTTACTTCAATGACGTTATGGAGGCTGTTAGATCAACCAAAGGAACGGGATGGGTTGTTAGCGATACTGAAATAAAAGCGTCGATGGCGTGGCTAACCGATCACGATGTTAAGTCATCAAACGAAGGTGCACTCGCGCTGGCGGGATTGTTTAAAGCGAGAGAACGGGGATTTGCTCTCAACCCGGTTCCGGTAGTTATAATTACGTAATCATGAAAAACGCAACACCGATATTCTTTATCGTTAACGATCCTTTGCGAGCTGTTGGGCTTGAAAAAAAATACCCCAACCTCCATATCGTCTGTATCGATTACAACGAGATCGTTGATTGGCTTGTTAATGATGGTGTAAAGGTATTTTGCCTTGAGAAGGAGCTTGGCACGCAAAACGAGATGTTTCGGAACACGCGTGATCTGTTAACCCGTGACGAGGTCGTTGATTACATACTTACGAATAGTAACGACGTAGTAGGGCTTGTGTTTTTCAAACCGATGATTGGTATTGAGGATGCCCTGTCGAGAACCGTACTAAGCAGTAAACGTCAGGTTAAGTTATTACACCCGGATTCGAAACTCGCTTCTAAACTTGAGAACAAGATCTTTTTTCATGAACTGTTAGAAAAACATCGTATCAAACACCCGAGATCTTTTATCAAGTCTCTTTCATCGGTTTCGCATGACGAGGTGATCGGTAAATTTCCAAACGGATACGTAATCCAGTTTGCGCGCGGATGGTTTGGTAATGCAACCTATTTTATTACTGCGAAAGATGAACTCGTCAGCCTGCAGAAAGATAATCGTGACCGTATAGTAAAGATCTCAGAGTACGTTCCGTCGACTGTGCTTACTAATAACATCGTTGTGGCAAAGAGTCAGACCTATCAAACCTACCCGTTTCTTCAGATCACAGACCAAAGCGGCGAGCTGTCTCGCTACCGAGGGTCCACCGTTGGGAATCATTGGGTGGGTGCAGATGCGATGCCGTTCAACAATCCGCTTGCGGTTGTGGAAGAGGTTAGAAATCTTACAGAGATGTTGGGAGAGGTTTTGCGATCACAGGGATATTCTGGCTTTGCAGGACTCGATTTCTTGGTGAGCGAAGAAGACGAGGTCTTTGTGCAGGAGATTAATCCTCGATTCACTGCCTCGGCAGAGATGATTACACAGATGGAGATGGCGAGATTTGGTAATAGTCTGCAGAGCCTGCATTTTGGGCTTTTTGGATTTAACGTTTCGCAGAAAGATCCTAACCCAGCAACATTCTTCGAAGCGTTGTCGGGAGTACGCGTCGTAGCGAGAAATACGGGCACTGAAGAGCTGGTTATTGGCACAAAGTTTGATAACGGGGTATATTCATTATCTAGTGAAAGCTTTGATCATGTGCGCGCCGGTTATGATGTAGCGTCGCTGGCAGATAAAGAGGCGATTATTTATACGGCGAGTAAAAATAGGAGGGTTAACACCGACCAGGAGATTATACAACTTCAGTCACTAACGCTAACAAAAGATGAAGCGCTACAACAAGTCAAAAAAATCAAGAAAGAGCTCACGCATAGCTAATCGTATCGTTAACTTTTCTCCTGGGGATTACGTTTTAGCCGGTGTTGTCTTAGTCTTAACGATTTTCGGCGTAGTTATGGTCTACAACACCGGTTTAGTTGTAGCTTTTGAACAGTTTGGAGATAAGTACTGGTTCTTTAAGAATCAAAGTTTGTGGGCGGTACTAGGTATTATCGGCGGTTTTATCGTGAGCAACTTAAATCACGAGGTGTGGAAGAGGTTGGGAGTGTGGCTTTTTGTTATAAGTGTTATTATGTTGCTACTTGTCCTCATTCCAGGCTTCTCGCCACAGGTATATGGAGCAAAGCAAAGACTGGTGATACCCGGTGTGCCGTTTCTCGATCGTCTCAGTATTCAGCCGTCGGAGCTGGTTAAATTATCGCTCATCATTTACTTGTCCGCACTTTTCGTAAAGGAGAAGGCAGAAAAAAAGGCGTTCCCTTATATGCAGTTTCTCGTTGTGCTTGGTGTAGTTGCGGGGTTAACTGCCGTTGAGCCTGACTTGGGCAATGCGATATTGATAACATCGAGCGCTCTGGTCGTATTTTTTGCAGCAGGTGCCAACGTCTTTGTCTTCATGGGGATACTCGCAGTAGGGCTCGTCTCGGCGTTGCTTTATGCTTTGTCGTCTGAGTATCGTAGGCAACGCATCCTTACATTTTTGAATCCTCTTTCGGGGACTTCGTCCGTTTCTTATCACATCACACAGATATTTATTGCTTTAGGTTCCGGGGGATTTCTGGGTTTGGGACTTGGCAACTCACGCCAGAAGTATCAATATATCCCAGAGGTAACGACCGACTCAATTTTTGCCATAATCGGCGAAGAGTTGGGTTTTGTCGGTGCGGTGCTTGTTATTGCAGCACTCGTGTTTATTATATGGCGGGGTTTTAAGATTGCTTCCGAGTGCAAGGACGAATTTGGGCGACTGCTAGCACTTGGAGTCACAGCAAATATCGGTTTCCAGGCCATCGTGAACTTAGGTGGTATGGTTGGGATTATGCCGTTCACCGGTGTGCCGCTGCCGTTTATTAGCTACGGCGGAACGTCCTTGACGCTTTTGTTAATTTCGGTTGGAATACTTCTTAGCATCTCCCGTAGTAACAACCTAAACAAGCGATAATGATCTATTACGTCGGCGAAGGTAGCGAAAATAACGTAAAATATCAAACATGAAATCTACGGAAGCTGTAAAAAAGATCGTGTTTACGGGAGGTCACCATAACTCCGCATTAGCCGTAGCACGCGAGTTAATCGAAACGTATGGATACGAGGTGGTTTGGTTCGGCCACAAGTTTACTATGCGTAAGGATAGAAACGTATCGTCCGAGTTTAAAGAGGTGACCGCTGCAAATATCAAATTTGTCGAGCTGCATGCCGGTAAACTCTATAAAACCTTTAATCCCATACAGTTACTCAAACTCCCCGTCGGGTTTCTTCAGGCGTTTTATCTACTGCTTAAAGAGCAACCAGACCTCGTGGTCAGCTTTGGCGGTTATCTGGCAGCTCCTGCGGTTGTGGCAGCTTATATTCAAAATGTTCCGGTTGTGACTCAGGAACAAACGACCGTCGTCGGACTCGCTAATCGCCTTATTGCACATTTTGCAGACAAGATATTTATCACCTGGCCGCAATCAAAGATATATTTCGATTCTGATAAAGTTACTGTGGTGGGTTTGCCCCTGCGCGATGCCATCTTTTATGAGGGCGAGAAAATGTTTGGTAACGATATGCCGACGCTTTACATAACGGGTGGAAAACAGGGCAGTCACATCATAAACGAGGCGGTACTTGAATCACTCGAACAACTGCTTACGCGTTTCAACATCATTCACCAGACGGGAGGTAATACGGTTCATAACGATCTGGAAAAGCTCAAGCAAAAGGCTCAGTATCTGGCGCCAGAACTAAGACAACGATACATAGCAAAGGATTACTTTTACGAGGATGAGATCGGTAAGGTGTTTTATAGTGCAGATATTGTTGTTTCTCGTGCGGGTGCACATACGATTTACGAGATTGCGGCGTTGGGTAAGGTCGCGTTATTTATACCAATCCCGTGGGTGTCGCATAACGAGCAGTATAAGAATGCCAGAATTTTGGTTAACGAAGGCAGTGCACACATACTTCCTGAAAATCGATTAACGAAAGAGACTCTTATCGTTGAGCTAGATACGATGATGAATGATATCGATGAGCTAAAATCTCAGGCTGAAAAAGCGAAGTCAAAGATTGTGTATAACGCGCGTGAGAGGATGGTTAATGAGATCCAAAAATTCATTACGCAAAAGTGACCCGTTAGTCGGACGTTCGGAGCTTGGCAGCATATCTTCTGTAAAAAGTGTTGTGGCGCGTTTTACTCGCTTTTTCAAGAGAAAAAGCACGAGCAGTTTTATCATTATAGTTTTAATCATCACCGTCGTTTATCTTCTATCGCAGTCCGATCTATTTTTAGTAAAGCGCGTTGAGGTAACAGCGCAAACAAACAAGTACGTAGCGAAGGAGGACGTGGAGAGATTGTTAACACCTTATCTTGTGACCTCTATCATGGATCTTAATACGTCGCTTGTAAGAAAAGATCTGGTAGATGCCTTCCCTCAGATTGAAGACTTAGAGATTGAGCGGATTCTGCCATCAACGCTTAAGATAAGCTACAAGGAGAAGCTTCCAACAATGACAATTACGTCGTCACAGGGCAGTTTTTTAACCGATACCCAAGGTGTTGTTTATGCACAGGCCGAAGAAGAGGATAACCAGGATGTGCCGAGTATTCGGCTCTCGGATGATTACACAGAAACTATCGCCATAGTTATCGGCGAAAAACCAGGTAACATTGACATAGACAGATTGCTTTTGGTTTATAACTATGATTGGAACATTGACCAGTTGCGGGTTGAAAGTATGGTACTACATCCTGATTATCTAGAGTTGCAGGTTAAAGATCTGTTAAGCGGTGTGAATCAACCGACGGTCGTTAGATTGTCTGACAAGAATGATATTCAGGAGTCTCTGCTAAAACTTACTACGCTTGTCCAACTAAGCAGGAACGATGCGAAAAACCTACAATTGGTTGATTTGCGTTTTGATAAGGCTGTGGTAAGATATTTCTAGAACGAAGTTAAATGGGTTAGTTGGTTTTAATCTCCTTTTGTATGGGGATATATTTGAGTTAAGTGGCAAAGATTTCGTTTAAAAACGTTTGCTTAATACAAGATGGCAAAAGATCGTTTAATTACAATTATTGATGTAGGTTCGTCAAAGATAGTCTGCTTAATCGCTGAACATACAGAAGACGATACCGTTCAGATAATTGGCGTTTCATCTATCCCTTCGCGAGGTATTAAAAAAGGTGTAATCGTCGATATCGACCAGGCGGTTGAGGTGTTGTCGGAATCGTTGGAGTCGGCGGAGCGTATGGCAGGAGTCACCGTATCGCGTGTGTGGGTCAGTGTGAACGGGAGCCACATATCGTCAGTTAACTCTCAAGGGGTCGTCGCTGTGTCGTCTCCCGAAGGCGAGATTACTCCAAGCGATGTTGGGCGTGTAATCGAGGCGGCCAAAGCCGTGTCGATGCCATCGTCCCGCGAGGTTGTGCATGTTATTCCACGTACCTTCATAGTCGATCAACAAGAGGGGATCGACGACCCGATTGGCATGAGTGGTGTACGTTTGCAGGTTGAGACACACATCATATCCGGAGCATCCACGAGCATTCGCAATCTCGTAAAGAGCGTTCAGGAGGTTGGGCTTGACGTTGAGAACCTCATCTTCACTGGGCTCGCGAGCAGTGAGAGCTTGCTAACCGATACTGAAAAAGAACTTGGAGTGGTTTTGGTTGACATCGGGGGCGGAACGACAGACCTCATGGTCTTTCATGAAGGAGCACCGGTTTACAGCAGTGTTTTAAAGCTCGGGGGCAAGAATATAACCTCTGATATTGCAGTAGGACTGCGCGTCCCGCTTGAAGATGCCGAGAAGATTAAGCGTTTTGTCAGTATGAAAAAGCCACAAGAGACTAACCCACGAGACGAACATAACCATAGAGAGGATGGAGACGAAGTACTAGACATAAGTACACTGAATCTCGAAAGTCTACAGAAGGTAGATAAAAAGTTTCTAGTCGAAGGTGTTATGGCACCTCGTCTTGAAGAGCTAGCGGAGGAGGTCGCTCAAGAACTGAAAAAGAGCGGTTTTGATGGTATGACTCCGGCGGGACTAGTGATTGGTGGCGGTGTCTCGTATACTGCGGGCATAAAAAAGGTGTTTGAGGATGAATTGCGCCTTCCTGTGCGTTTGGCGCAGCCAAGCGGTGTTTCGGGTCTGATTGACGAGATCCGTGGAGCCGACTATGCTGCAAGTGTTGGAAGTATTCTCTACGCCTTAAATTCGTCAAACCCAGGACGTTCCTTATTACCATCCCTTCCGGGTATCGGCATCTCCTTCGACAAGGTGAGTAAGGTGAAAGATAAAGCGCTAGGATTCATAAAGAGTCTCATTCCTTAATTATGTTGATCAAGCCTGAAGTTGAAAAATTCGCACGCATTAGAGTCATTGGGGTTGGCGGTGGTGGTTCGAATGCCATCAAGACGATGATGCAGGAGCAAGAGATTCAGGGTGTGGATTTTATTGCCGTAAATACCGACGCTCAACACCTCGCGAGCTCCCCAGCTCCATTAAAGATTCAGATCGGTAAGCAGTTAACCAAAGGCTTAGGAGCAGGCGGAAACCCCGAGGTAGGACGCAAGTCTGCCGAAGAGAGCGCAGAGTTGATTCACCAACATCTTGAAGGCTCGGATATGGTCTTTATTACAGCGGGTGTCGGTGGTGGAACGGGAACCGGTGCATCACCGTTTATCGCTGAAGTGGCGAAGAAACAGGGAGCACTAACGGTTGGTGTCGTGACGCGGCCGTTCTTGTTCGAGGGCGCAAAGAGAGCGTTGAATGCAGAGGAGGGCTTAGAGGAGTTGAAAGATAAGGTTGATGCGCTAATTACCATTCCAAATCAAAGGCTACTTGAGGTGATGGATAACAATAGGCCATTACTCGAAGCCTTCAAGTTGGCGGATTCTGTCTTAGGACAATCGGTCCAAGGCATCTCTGATATTATCGTTCAACCGGGTTTGATTAATCGTGATTTCGCCGACGTAAAAAGCATTATGGAGAACGCCGGTAGCGCTTTGATGGGGATTGGTTATGGTGCAGGAGAAGATCGAGCGGTGCAGGCAGCACGTAACGCTATCGAGAGTCCTCTTCTTGAAAATTCGATAGAAGGTGCAAAGGGCATACTATTCAACATCGTTGGTGGAAGCGACATGAGTTTGAATGAGGTAAATAAAGCTGCTGAAGTAATTAGCAATGCTGCCGATCCGGATGCAAACATAATCTTTGGTGCCGCTATCAATGAGGAGTTGCGTGATCAGATTAAGATTACTGTAATCGCCACTGGATTCGATGGAAAAAACGGAAGACGTCCACAGCGAACGATGTCGATGCCTCAACATCAAGGTGATGGCTTGGTCTCTAATTCAGTACAGCAGGAACAACCTGCCGGTAACGAAAATGAGTTTGAAACACCTGCATTCATGCGTCGTCGGTAGCCTTCAGATTTTTTACCCATAGGACGTCCTCTTCACCTTCATTACGGTTTATTACCCGCGCCAAGACAAATAACAGGTCGGATAAACGGTTTATAAACTGCAGAATGATAGGATCTACCTTTTGTTCGGACGATAGAGCTACAAGCATCCGTTCGCATCTTCGGCATACAGTTCTACTCATATGGCATGCGGCGGCGGCTTTTGTTCCTCCCGGAAGTACAAAGCTCGACAAAGGAGGAAGATTGACCTGGTAGTGATCGATTATCTGTTCGAGGTTGGCGACCACCTGTTGATCGAGTTCAAGTGGTGAACCCGCAATACTGCTGCCGAGTTGTAGAAGGGTGTGTTGCAGGGTTAAGAGTATCTCCTGGACTGTTCTGTTGGGTGGAATATGTGCCAGAAGCGAGATCGTTAATCCAACGTTTGCATTTAGCTCATCTACGGTGCCGATGCAGCTGACTCTTAGATTAGTTTTTGGAATTCGTTGATTGTTTACGAGTGCAGTCGTTCCCTTGTCACCTTTTTTTGTATAGATAGACATCGTTCTTTGAGTATACCACGTTATAAAGACTATAAGACTCGAGCATTCCAACCGTTAATGCGTAATATAATTAAGGTTTAAGGTTTGACTTCTTGCGAGAGTTAAAATAGATTGTTGACATATTTTCTCAAAACGATACGATGAAGAACAATGGACAGTGCGAATGACTTTGAGCGAGTCGTAAGTAAACTATTGGACACCCCAGAAGATTCAGCGCGTGAAACTACTGGTATAGAGGCAAAATATCTTAATCCGCCCCAGCTTTATTCAGTGATAGAGATAAAGGATAATGGCAAAGAGATATTCAATAGACGTTATCGCAGGAAGGATGCAGATGGTAATTTCATCGAGTCGATCGAGGAAGCTTATCTGCGCGTAGCTTCGCACATCGCTTCAGCTGAAGAAAGTCCTGAAGCAGTACACTATTACACTCATGTTTTTTACAACATGCTGACAAAACTTGAGTTTATACCTAATGCACCAACTTGGACTGGTTCGGGAACGCCTCTTGGTCAGTTGGCCGCCTGTTTTGTTTTGCCGATTGAAGACGATATGGGGCAACATCCGGATGGAATCTTTTCAACGTTAAAAAATGCCGCTTTGATTCAACAGACCGGTGGTGGTAATGGTTTCTCATTTTCACGGCTTCGCCCCAAAGGAGACGTGGTGAAGTCGAGTATGGGTAAAGCCAGTGGACCGATTGGTTTTTTGCAAGTCTTTGATGCGGCTTTTGAAGAGGTTGCTCAGGGCGGAATTCGCAGAGGAGCAAACATGGCCGTGTTAAGAGTCGATCATCCGGACGTGCGCGAATTTATCACCTGCAAGTCTACCGAGGGTAAGGTAAAGAACTTCAATATCTCAGTCGCGATCACCGACAAGTTTATGGAGGCGGTTAAAAACGACACCGATTTTGAGTTAATTAACCCGCGAAACGGTGAGGTTTGGGAAACGGTACGTGCGCGTGAGATCTTCGATCTGATCGTTGATAATGCCTGGCGCAACGGTGAACCGGGCCTGTTATTTGTCGACGAAGCGAATCGTTATAACCCTGTTCCGCAACAGTACGCGCTTGAGGCGACCAATCCCTGCGGCGAGCAGTGGCTTGGACCATACGAGAACTGCTGCTTGGGGCATGTAAACTTTGCGGCGCATGTGGTAGATGGCAAGATTGATTGGGACTATCTTGCGAGGACAATTGAGATGGGGACACGTTTCTTGGATGATGTCGTAAGTGTCAATGGTTACGTTCCGGCCGTCCCACAGTTACGTGAGGCGGCTCATAAAAACAGGCGCATAGGGTTAGGTTACACGGGGCTTGCCGATGCGATGTACATGCTCGGTGTTCGCTACGGAAGTGAAAAAGGAGCGCAATTGGCGGCACAGCTTTCGG
>JAGQKZ010000022.1 GCA_020429745.1 candidate division WWE3 bacterium
TAAAGGTCACGAGGACTCGTTTGGGAGTATTCTCGTAATTCCCCCTGTTTTGTCTGTCGAACCGGTTAATCAGACCAACTCCATTATCATCGAGAAGATCGACGTGAATACACCGGTTGTCTGGGACATTGATGTAACAAATAAGACAGCCTACAACAACGCGCTAGCAAGTGGAGTGGCCCATGCCGCCGGTACGCAGCACCCGTCTGACCAAAACGGTAATACTTATCTGTTTGCCCACTCAACACTTAACCCACTCGAGATAGAACGTTATGCTGCGGTCTTCACACTTCTGCATCGCCTCGAGGCAGGGGATAGGATCACCGTATTTTCCGAAAACGTTCGTTACGACTACGCAGTCGAGAGCGTTGAGGTTGTAAACAGTTTTAATGTGGAACCGTTAACGAGGCAGCCCGATTATCCGATGCTCACACTACAGACATGTGACCCTCCGGGCATACCGTTAAATCGCCTCATCGTGACAGCGAAGTTGATTCAGAAGTACGAGAACTAGTTTAGATAGTTTGATAGTTACTATTGTTGAGATAGTGCGTCTCATTTTCGTAGATGTTTCTTAGTGGTTAATCTATCGTTTGTTCTGTTCACTCTTAAATATTTTATTAGGCTTCCAATCTGTTTTCCAACTAATTCAATCTTTCTCTCCAAATCAACGAAGTTTTGGTTCGTAATGTAACCTAGCTTAACCGCAAGTATGAGTTGCGTTTTGCATTCCCCCAGAGAACCCTTCGAAATTCGTAGGAAATTGATAAACTCATTATTGTTTTCGCGTTCAAAACCTTCTGCGATATTTGAGGGCACGGAAACAGCACACCTACTAATCTGATTTTTTAGTGCAAAATTGCTCTTAAACCTATCGCTTTGAAGTACTTGATAGATTAATTCCACTAAACGCATTGATTCTTGCCAAATTGTCAACTCTTCAAATTTTTGAATCTTCATCGGAACGCGTACAAACGATCCTACGATCTAACCATATTAACTATCTAAACTATACTAACTCATCAAAAATACCCCGACTTTTTACCCAATAGATCGGGACGATACTCTTCGGTCAACTCAACAGCAGCTTCCTCGCGCCAACGTTCGATCTCACGATGATTACCAGAGAGCAACACATCAGGCACCTTCATGCCATCATACTCTTCCGGGCGAGTATACACTGGGTACTTCAGGATGCCTTTCTCACCGTACTGAAAACTTTCGTTGTCCTTCGAGGTTGATTCTCCTAGCACTCCGTCTATGTAACGACTCACGCTCTCAACCACAACCATCGCCGGTAATTCACCACCTGTTAAGATGTAATCCCCAATAGAGATACGCTCGTTGACCGCGTTTTCAAACACACGATGATCAACACCTTCATAATGACCACACACTAGGATAAGGTGGCTAAGTTCTGCCAGTTTTTCGGTTATGCGATAGTTGTATTTCTGTCCTTTGGGAGTAAGTAGGATCGTGTGCGTTATGTCCTTCTCGCCGTGCGTCTTGTAATACTCCTTCTTTATCACTTCTATACCTTTAAAGATCGGCTCAGGCTTCATTACCATGCCAACGCCACCGCCGTATGGCTCATCATCGGTAACCTCATGTTTGCCTTCAGCCCAATCGCGTATGTTGTAAATGTTAATCTCGATAAGTTCGTCTTTCTGGGCACGCTTTAGTATGGAATCACCAAAAGGCCCCTTAAACATCTTTGGGAAAAGAGTAAGAATAGAGAACGTCATCGTTCGCTCGGGTTGTGTTTTTTCTTCCTTCGCTTTCGTCGCCATCTAGACCATATTATACCAAACTCGGTCCTTGAGGATATTAGGGCGTTACACAGCAGATATCTATCTTTTCTTTGGAAAGGTATAATATAAGATATGGAGTTCAACGACGACATCACAAACGAAAAAGGGGGAACGGACGAGGTCGTCGACTCATCATTCAGGCCACAACGACTCGTTCACTACCACGGACAAAACGACTTAAAAAAGAACGTCAACATCTTAATCAAGGCCACACAAAAACGCAAAGAACCACTTGACCACATTCTTTTTTACGGCCCTCCAGGTCTTGGGAAGACAACACTTGCACGCGTAATCGCCAACGAATTAAACGTTAATGTAAGGCTGACATCCGGCCCAGCCGTCGAACGAGCAGGAGATTTAGCCTCGATCTTGACCAACCTCGAAGACGGAGACGTTCTGTTTATCGATGAGATTCACCGTCTGCCCAAGGTCGTCGAAGAGACACTTTACCCCGCTATGGAGGAGTTTGCGCTAGACATCATCGTCGGACGTGGACCGTCAGCTCGCACGTTACGGCTTGATCTGCCACGTTTTACCGTGGTCGGTGCTACCACGAGAATAGGGCTGATCGGCGCCCCAATGCGAGATCGGTTTGGCGCTATCTTTAGGCTTGAGTATTACGACGACGACGATCTGAGGATGATCATTAATCAATCAGCAAGGATTCTAAACGTAGAGATTACCAGCGAAGCAATGCTCGAGATTGCACGTCGATCCCGCGGTACACCACGTGTTGCAAATCGACTCCTTAGAAGGGTGCGTGACTACGCTCAAGTTAAGGATAAGGATACCGTCGAGGTCGATGACGTAAAAAAAACCTGCAAGCTTTTAGGAGTGGACGAGATCGGTTTGAGTAGTCTCGATTATCACTACCTGCAAACCTTGGCCACACGTTTCAGCGGCGGTCCTGTCGGTGTCGAAACCATCTCGGCTGCTATTTCGGAAGATAAACAAAGCATTGAAGACGTCATTGAACCGTTTTTGCTGCAAAAAGGTTTGATCAAAAAGACGCCACGCGGCAGAGCAATTACTGAAAAAGGGGAGAACATCGTCTCGTCCCAAAAAGAAAACCGCCTGTTTTAAAGGCGGCTTTCTCAAATCATGCAATGATGTTGCATTAATTATGCGATTAAATCGCGCTTAACAATTAAGTAGCGCAAATTTAATAATCGTCCTCACTCTCCATCTCTTCCATGCCGTTATCACCCCACGAGTCATCATCGCCATCTTCTGCATCTACGACTACGGTATCATCACCATCGTCTTCCCAATCGTCACCGTCATCCTCCATTACCTCCTCTTCTACCTCGTCAGGAACTACACCAGAATCCATATCATCATCATCCATACTTTGCATCATGTAAGTTAAATCTGTCATGTATGATCACCACCTTTCGGTATAAATCGTACTCTTTACGATTTTTATATTATTATGTACATAGCATGTCAAGTCAGAAAAAAGCCCCCGAGGTTATTCTTGGTATCGACCCGGGTTTAGCCGACTGCGGTTGGGGCGTGATAAAAAAGATAAGCCCAAATAACTCTCGCTTGCAGAGACGTGATGCGTTTGAGGTTGTCGACTTTGGTTCAATAAAAACATCATCGAAGGATCCACTGACGATTCGCCTTAGTGAGCTCTATGAAAAGATGCAGGGAGTGATTCAAAAACACAAGCCGGATGCGGTGGGTATTGAAGAACTCTTCTTTGGCAAAAACGCCAAAACCGCGATGATGGTAGGCGAGGCAAGAGGCGTGGTGATGCTGCTTTTAGCACAAAACTCATTCTCACCGGTCGAGTTCAAACCTGCCGAGATCAAACTTGCGCTCTCCGGCTACGGCAATGCTGACAAAAAACAGATGCAGGAGATGGTCAAGTTATTCTTAAAACTTGAAAAGATTCCTAAATCCGACGACGCAGCCGATGCACTTGCCGTGGCGATAACATTGGCGGTGACGAAGAGGTTTAGAAACATAACGTAGTAAAAGTAAAAAGTTGAAATGTTGCAAGGTAGCACTACATTAATTTCAACAGATCTTTTATCTTCTTCTCTGTGGAGAGTGACGGGTCGACATCCTTGAGTGCCTTGTTAACCTCCGACTTCTTGTAGCCAAACTTCGCGAGCGCCTCAAAGATATCAGCGGCATCGTCATGAGTCTGCATAATACTTTTTACGTCGACCTTATCGTTCTTACTAAATTTGTTTTTCAATTCGATAATGATTCGGCTTGCATTCTTACGACCGATCCCCGAAACTGCGGTGAAGATATCGACATTGTCGTTTCTTATCGCGCCAACCACATCGGCAACGCTTGCCTGATTCAAGATTCCGAGAGCGCTCTTTGGACCAATCCCCGAGACCGCGTTTAACGTTTCAAACATCCTACGCTCATCTTTTTGAGTAAACCCAAATAAGCGGATCTCCTTCTCATTTACAACCATAATCGTCCACAACTCAAGGGCGTCGTCGATCTTTACTCCGGACAGAACTCTATTTGGAACATAGACCTCGTATCCGATATCGTTAACGGAAACGACAAGTGTTTCATCCTCAACAGCGATAACTTTGCCAGATAAATATGCAATCATAAACTAGTTTACTAGTACATTATACCCCGCCCGCTAATCTGTCTATATCGTTGCGGCAGGCCCGTCCAACTTTTCCAGACTTTAAACCCTAAAACTTTTTAACCTTAACACTAACTTTTTCTAACCTTTGACATTTTTAATACTTTTCACCATAATGGTGTAGTTACTGCCTATGGCTAATAAAAGTAAGTACATAAAATGGTTTAACGAGGTTGGGAAGGAAGACGTTAGTTTAGTCGGTGGGAAAGGTGCCAATCTCGGTGAGATGATTCAGAACGACTTCCCGGTTCCCAATGGTTACGTCGTAACTGCGGCTACCTATTTTGATTTCATCGAAGAAACAGGGCTTAAACAGAAGCTCAAAGATGCGCTTGCTGGATTAGATGTTAACGACTCAAAGGCGCTTGCAAAAGCGGCCAGTAATGCACGAAAGCTCATCATGAGCGCCTCCCCTTCGCCAGAGATCCAAAACGCTATCGTTTCTGCCTACCAACAGTTGGCTAACGGTAAGAATGCGCTCGTTGCCGTTCGATCATCCGCTACCGCCGAAGATCTTCCTGATGCCAGCTTTGCCGGTCAGCAGGAGAGTTACATGAATATCAAAGGCAAGGACAACGTTTTAAAAACGATCCAGACCGCATGGTCGTCACTTTTTGAGGACCGCGCTGTATTTTACCGCGTGCAAAAAGGTTTCGATCATTTCAAGGTTGGTATCGCCGTACCGGTTCAATTGATGGTTCAGAGCGAGGCCTCGGGAGTGATGTTTACCGTCGATCCGATATCCAACGACGCAAATGTCATATCGATTGAGGGAGGCTTTGGTTTTGGCGACGCTGTCGTAAGCGGCTCGATCACACCCGATCAATACATCGTCGATAAACAAAAGATGGAGATCACGAGCAAACAGATCGTCGATCAGAATAAGATGCTCGCCAAAAGTGATGTCGCGCCCGAAAATGCACGTCCCTTCCGCGAAGAGAGTGAGTTGTTCTGGGTCGATGTGCCGAAACCACATCAGAATTCACAGAAGATCACCGACGAGCAGATTCTTCGTCTTGCAGAGATTGGCAAAAAACTGGAGGATCACTACAATCACCCACAGGATATCGAGTGGGCGATCGAGAAAGGTGAAGTTTATATGGTACAAACACGTCCGATAACTACAATCCCTATGGCTGCAGATACTGCAAAGGCCGGCGCTGAACAGGCTGCAAATGAGGAGGACACCGCACCACAGGATCTGCCTGATCCTATCTTGGAAGGTTTGGGGGCAAGTCCAGGGGTGGCCACCGGTCCCGTTCGCATTATTAAGGATTCAACGGAGATCGACAAGGTTAATAAGGGGGACGTATTAGTCACTGAGATGACAACACCCGATTACGTTCCTGCCATGCGACGAGCTGTGGCAGTCGTTACGAACTTAGGTGGTCGAACCTCACATGCAGCGATTGTGAGTCGCGAATTGGGAATTCCCGCAGTCGTTGGAACCGAGCTCGCAACCGAAACGCTAAAACTCGACGAGGTAATCACGGTTGATGGCCGAAACGGCAAAGTCTATGCCGGTGAGATCAAGATCGAAGACAAAAAACCAAACTTTGTTACCGAAAGCATGACTACAATTGGAGATGGCAAGCTACCAGAGAAAACCGCGACCAAGGTCTACTGCAACCTCGGTGAGCCACAACTTGCTGAAGACATAGCAAAGCGCGACGTCGACGGCATCGGTCTACTACGAGCTGAGTTCATGATTGCTAATATTGGCGAACATCCACGCTACATGCTTGAGAAGGGGAGAAGGGAAAAGTTTATCGATGAGTTGCATGAGGGTTTGATGAAGTTCGCCAAGGCTTTTGATCCGCGCCCCGTTGTTTATCGGGCTACTGATTTTCGTACCAACGAGTACCGTGGTTTACACGGCGGTGAAAAGTATGAAGACGAAGAAGAGAATCCGATGATTGGGTTCAGGGGAGTGTCCCGTTATATTGCTGATCCAGAGGTATTCCAGATGGAGCTTGAGGCGATTAAACAGGTACGTCGTTACCACCAGAATCTATGGTTGATGGTTCCGTTTGTGCGCACACCACAGGAACTGAAAGAGGTCAAAAAGATTATGGCGGGCATGAATCTATATCAGTCGGGAACGTTCAAACTCTTTATTATGGTAGAGGTTCCATCTACTGTGATTATGCTGGAGCAGTTTATCGGCGTAGGTATTGACGGAGTTTCGATCGGAAGCAACGACCTCACACAGCTAATATTAGGTGTCGATCGCGACAACGGCAAGATCGCAAACATCTTTGACGAACGAAACCCGGCCGTAATGTGGGCCCTTGAAAAAACTATCCGCACTTGCCAGGAACACGGAATTATGGCGAGTATCTGCGGACAAGCACCGAGTGAGTATCCTGAACTAGTTGAGAAGCTAGTCGAATGGGGTGTAACGTCCATAAGCGTGTCACCAGATGTTATCGAACAGACTCGGCAAATTGTAAAAAAGGCTGAGTATGATAAACTGAGAGGGTTACTGATTTAGATGGCAGACAGTAAAGAAAAGATACTAATTATTGAAGACGATTTCTTTATTAGAGAGTTGTACGATCGTCAGTTTACAAAAGACGGTTATACGGTTGTCACCTCAGAAGATGGGCCGGATGGTCTAGTCAAAGCATCTTCCGAGCACCCAAACCTAATCTTGTTAGATATTATGCTCCCGAAGTTAAACGGACTTGACCTGCTGCGCACACTTAAGTCCAAAGACGAGACGAAAGATATTCCCGTGATCTTACTGACCAACCTTGGTCAAGAGAGCGTTATTAAAGAGGGATTCGAGTACGGTGCAGAGAGTTATCTTATTAAGTCAGCATATACCCCTTCGCAGATTATTGATGAGGTTAAGAGTTTTCTAGAACAGAAGCGTCAATAAGCTTTTCACTCGCCTTCAAACTCAGAATGAACGTTGCGCCGTTGTTTACCTGTGATTTAACCGTTAGTGTCCCTCCCATCTCTTCGGCGAAAGACTTCGCCAGGAAAAGTCCCAAACCGCTACCCTGTGTGGTTTCCGTCATGCTATGCTCGCCTCGAACGAACTTATTAAAGATCTCGCTTTGTGCTTCTTTTGATATTCCCGGTCCGGTATCGGTGACCGAAACCTCAACGTTGGCATCCTTCTTCTCAATCTGAACACGCACCTCACCTTTGGGGGTATACTTTATCGCATTTTCAATTACGTTGTCTAAGATATTGCAATATAACGTTGTATCGGCATCGATATGTGGCACAGAAAACTTTGGATACTGAAATATTAACTGCAGTCCTTTGTCAGATGCAGCTTTTTGCCACTTCGTCACAACCTCATTGGTAAGTGGAATCGGATCGACTACCTCCATGCGTTTATTAAGCTCACCACGCTCCAGATCAGAAAGCTCAATAAGATCTTCCACGGTGCGCTCCTGACGTTCGTTACTAACATATGCACGTCTGATAAACTCCTTGTGCTCCGGTGTTAAGTAATCTCCCTCTTCCATAACCACGTTCAGATATCCTTTCACACTCGAGATAGGAGTTCGCAATTCATGGCTGATAAAAGCAACAAAATCCACCTGGCGCTGTTCAAAACGCTTCTTCTCCGTGAGGTCGGTGATCTCGATCACACCGCCGTTTATCGCCTTTGTAGCCGGGTTGTAGATCGGGTTAATCGTTAATTGAAGTGGTGTTTCACCGTGCGTAAACTCATACGCAATCTTAAGCTTTTGATCGAGAAAGTCCGAAAAAAACTCACGTAACCCCTCATGCGGCTCCAGGGGAAGAATCACCTGAAACTTACGCCCTACAAAAGCAGCTGGTTGCGAGTTAAAGATCGTAGCCGCACCACGACTCATATAATTAATACTGCCGTCTAACTCGATTGAAAATATTGGATTTGAGAGATGATTTACTACAGCGCGGAGTTGATTAATCAGGTAATGATACTGTTCTTCTTTCTTCTCCCAATTATTTGAAGCATCGTCTTTTGGCAGTAATTGACTAATAAAACCCACGTTGATACCATGATAGCAGATCGCGTGCACGAGTTAAATATGCCGAAACAACGCCGATCATAACCGGATAAGTAATGGTATTAATTGATTACATCGAAGCCAGACAGATTCTTAACTCACGCGGTGAGCCAACCATCGAGACCACCGTCCATCTTACTTCAGGGGAGACGGTGAGTGCATCGGCGCCAAACGGTGCCTCTCGATCTTCACATGAAGCGATTGAGCTTGTAGACAAAGACTTCTCCGTTTACTTTGGTAAATCAGTGAATCACGCAGTCAGTAATATCAACGAGACGATAGCTCCACGACTTAAAAAACTTGATCCGCTCGAGCAGCATCGGATCGACCAGATTTTAATTGAGCTCGATGGTACGCCGAATAAGGCTCACCTCGGTGGTAACGCAACGCTGTCTGTTTCGATGGCGGTCGCGAAAGCTGCGGCTGTCATTCAGCAAAAACCCTTATATGAACACATAAACCACCTTCTTGTCCAGACTCAAGCCTCAAACAAGTACGAAGAAGATATTCGTTTATCCGACCAACAAACAAAACCTAAGCTGCCGATTCCCGGATTTACAATGTTCGATGGAGGGAAGATCGCAGATTCCACAATTCCTATCGAAGAGTATCTTATCTTTCCAGTGAGTATACCCAAGATGAGTGAGAAGGTACGCGCCGCAGCTGAGATAAATAACGTCCTTCGCGAGGTTCTTCACGAGAAGGACAAGATCGCCAACATCGGCGACACCGGCGGTTATGCGAGCTCGTTTGACGACGTATTCGAGCCGTTGGATCTAATTGTCGAGGCTGTTAAACGCACCAACTACAACGTCCATAACCAGATTCTTTACGGCTTTGACATAGCAAGCACACACATGAGCAGTAAACTCCCCGATGATTTTATCGACAAGGCACTTACACGTTACCCGATCGTCTGCATAATCGATCCTTTTGACGAAGAGGACTGGGACAACTTCAACATACTAAACAACGCATATCCCAACATCTTCGTGGCAGGTGACGATCTGACGGCTACATCGTTAGAAAGACTTTACAAAGCCATCGACACCGACGCTATCGATTCAGTAGTTGTAAAACCAAATCAGATCGGTACGGTCACAGAGACACTACAGTTTGTGAAGGTCGCCAAGGACGCTGGTATCGAACTGGTGATCAGCGACCGCTCCGGCGAAACAACCGACACATTTGTCGTCGATCTGGCGGTAGCAGTTGGTGCACAGTTCATGAAAACAGGCAACGTGATGCGGGGTGAACGCGTGATTAAATACAATCACCTCATGAAGATCGCCGAGAAGTTTGAAGGGTAGAATGGTTGAAAGGTTTTAAAGTTAAAGGTTTAACAGATAAAAAGAATCATACGGCCATTGTGTAGTCTATCTGATTTACGTGGGTTCCTGCCTTCCAACTTCCCAACCTTCATTTATTACCTTCTTACAACATTACCCCCTTACAACCTTCCAACCTTTAACTCGACATGATATTCTTAACCAATGTTTTACGCGATAATTGAGAAGGTTTCGGAGATCGGACTGTCATTGATTCAATCTGTTGGCTATCCCGGAATATTTTTAGTCTCTTTTCTCGAAAACGTTTTTACGCCTATCCCTTCAGAGGCAATTATTCCTTTTGCTGGGATTCTTGTCAGCCAGGGGCAGTTTAATCTTGTTTTAGTTGTTCTTGCCGCAACAATTGGTAGTATCGTTGGAGCTTATGTGTTTTACGGTCTTGGATACTGGATGGGGTCTGAGCGTTTTCGCGCATTCATTATCAAATGGGGTAAATATATTTTTGTTAGTGAAAGTGACGTAGACAGGGCAGAGGAGTGGTTTGAGAAGTACGAAGATTGGGCGGTCTTGATCTGCCGGGTTATTCCGCTCGTACGTAGTTTTATCAGCATTCCGGCAGGGTACGTAAAGATGCCGCTTCTAAAGTTCACTGTACTGACGGGAATCGGAACTGCTGTATGGTCGACGTTCTTGGTGTATCTTGGGATAATTTACGGTGACAACTACGAAACAATCACCCCGCTTTTCAGAAAAGGCGACATTGTTGTGGCCGGGATTTTGGCTGTTGTGGTAGTGGTGTTTTTGTACAAAAAGTTAAAATCTAGGAGGTCTACTCAGAATACCTAAGTTGAGTAAACAGCAGGTTGACTTGCTATAGGTTCTGTGATATAAGTTTCTCACCTTGCACTTTACGGCATTACACCGTAAAAGAACGTTTGCGAACGTTTTAACTTTGGTCCGACGCAACCCCATAAGTGTCGGGCAAGAAAGGAGTATCCAGTGGCAACTAGCGTTCCATGCGTCGAAGCGTCGAAGATAAGAATCGGCATTCATGTTTGCTGCGACGAATGCCATCGTTTTTACACCGAGGCTAATTGTCAGCAAGTCAACAAGCGCCGTACGGGATTGACCCGGAAGGTCCGTGCAATCTCGGGACTCTGCCGAAACTGTGCGAACAAGTCCAAAAGACGTCGCTGATTACAAACAACGAAGCAGGGACAGATATGGGGATCTGTCCCTCCCTCATGTTCAGCACACCTCCGAATACAACCATATTGACATCTTTACGCATCAAATATACAATTCCACCAACTTATAGTGTATAGCACATTATTAATATAACCTTGTGGGGTTAAAAAAGTTTCTAAGCATATTTTATTAGTAACTCTTTCGACCCCACAAATAGGCTCTTTATGGGCCAAACGGGTGGTGACTTACCCCCGAGTGGGTATAAAAAATTGAGGGCATGACAGTGTCCTCACATGCCATATCCCAAGGAGGAACCAATGGCAAACGACGACGGACAGACCCTGCCCAAGAATCACGGCGAAGCGCTTCCGTTTGACGAGGAACGCATGGTGCTGTGCGTCAAGTGCAACTGCACTTCCGGAAAGCTGCATTGGCAGCAGCTGATGGTGATGCCTAACCGCGTCTGGGCGCAGATCGCCAGCGTCGACTTTTCGGCTCTGAGTGGCAAGAGAGTCCTTGCATTGCTTGACGTGTTCGGCGTCGAGGACTTCATCGATGATCCGACCATCCCCGACTACGCAACCTTTGTCATCGGCGTGGTCGAAGATGCGCTCGATAAGGTCTTTGACAAGGCCTTGGGTGCGGTTCTGACGGCCTACAGCACCGGCCCGGGCGGTTCGTTCAACCTGGATGCCATGTTCGGCGGCGGACGCACCACCGACCCCTTCGAGGGCTACGGCGGCGCCACGAACTGACCCAACCCGGCTTTACGGCCAGGTCCCTTGCGGTAATCATTCCGCGGGGGCCTGGCCCTCAGTTTATTAAGCACTAAAAAATAGTATTCACAGAATATTTAGTCTCAGCGTGGGTCGCTAGCAGACTGCCTCGGTTTTTAGATAATGAATAACATATTGACATTTACACATTCGTTATATAAAATCTGAGACACTCTAAGTCTTACTACAGGTATTATTTAAACTGTAGTTAGAAGCACATTTAATATTTGCGTTAGGAGGAATTCTTTGGGAGAGTAGGGGAGATAATCATTTGATATTATCTTTCGTATTCTCCCAAAAGAGACCACATCTTGTGGCTATTAACATTCAGGTCGGCTTAATCGCCGACTTACCAATAGAGGAGGCAGACATGAGCGATAATAAGCTCAATGGTGATCCCAGGATCCCTTACCTGTTTGCCGTCGTACTTTCCCCCAACGACGTGGTGTTGGCTGTGCTAAACAAGATCACGCAGCCACACTACCGTTTTCGCAGGGAACTCAATGACGGCACGAGGTTAGACGCCCCTGGGAACACGATCGGTTACTTCCTGGCGTTCTCGCCCCCCGCCAAGGGGACGAAGATGACAGTGGAACCGATTGTTAGGTATTTTGGTCCTCTGTTCGAGACGTTCTTCCGCGATGATCCGGCGGCTTCCACCGTCAAGGGTGAACCGGAGAAACCGCGAGAGCGACGGCCACGGCGCCAGCAACAAGGGGCCGCCACCAACGGCGCGACAAAGCCGACTTCGGCTACGACCAGAGCTATTGCGTCGGAGCCTGCGAAGACGAAGACGGCACCGGCACCTGCCGGCCCGCCCTCGCTGTAGGTAGGAGAAGATTGATGAACTACTTCAACAAGCTTCTCCTTGTATTCGGTTGGCCGATTTGGTATATCGTCGGGATGGCGTTCCCGCACGTCGTGCCCTCGGAGCGATGGGCAGCATACCACCGCAGCCGCAAGGCGGCGGTTTATGCTAACCCTATCGTTCTGGGCGCGGCGATGCGGCTGTGGCTGTTCGGGTTTCACTACGGGTGGACCCATAGAGCAGCCCCAGACCGCATAGGGCATACGCCTTACCAGCGAGGACACGGATTTGGTCGCAGTGCTAGGCTTTGGCGAGCCTGGCACTAAACGGATGGCATCCTCCTAGCCAAACAAGAAGCGGGGAGGCACTCGGGTGAGTGCCTCCCCCTTCGCAAGTTTAGCGATTACAAACTGTTTATTAAAACAAGTAAACAGTTGCTAATTTCTAAAGAACATTAACAACTGAGAGAACTAAATAAAAACAAACATTTGCGTTTGCTTTAAAAGTTGAAAGGGATATTGTGGAATAAACTAATCGTTAAGGTTTATTTTAGACTTTCCCTTTCAACATTTGCTTTACGCAAAGAAACGGACGTCCCCCATGGGACATCGCTGTCTCTGACAGCACCAAGGATCCCACCTCCTTTCCTCAAGTGGTCGAGAACGTACCACGTAGCCCTTAGGGCTTGAGGCGAGGATGAGGTGGTTTCCTGCAGGACTTCGGTCCTGCGCACAATGTCAGCGAGGAGTTTCCTCACCCATCATACTTCTGTATGTTTGGGTGAGGTTTGGGGATTTGACTCCCCTGTAAAACGAATCGCCCGGTGTGAGCCCCGGACCAATGGCTCAAGCGTCGGCTCGACGCTTCCCTTCTGGGAGAAGAGAGGGCGGACCGCATTGTCAAGCTGAGGAGGCTTACTATGCAAAACTGTTCCGTTTGCGGAACGCCTGGTCACCAGACCCCGGATGAGCTCGGACTTGTAAAGGGTAACGAACACTTTGGACGCAGAAATGCGACCAAGTTATTCTGTCACCCTTGCTGGAACAAGCTCTCAGCTCGTGCATTCGCGCGAGCACATCGCAGATCGTTTGTCGTTCGGCTGTTCTGGCCTCCGGCCAGGACCGCCGCAACTGTATAAATCATCCGCGGTCCGTCCTTCTCTACCTCCCTTGGAGCGAACAAACATTGCTTAGTTCTTGAGTTGCTGGCGTCATTGAGCCAGACAAGAAACGAGCAATTGTTA
>JAGQKZ010000023.1 GCA_020429745.1 candidate division WWE3 bacterium
CTCGCCAATTACCGAGTAAACGTAACTAGATGAATCTAGCACAACATCCGTCCATTTTGACTCATCATTACTCGGATACTTACTAGAAACATGTAAATTATCTTTAACGATTGAATTTATGTCCTGATGAAGAGTGCCACCAAACGCCACGTTGACCGCCTGCATTCCGCGACAAATCCCCAAAATCGGTAATTTTTTTTCACGAGCATATTCGATCAAGTAAAAGTCCAGGTCATCCTGATATGGATTCGCGTTAACCCCCGCTTCGGTATCAGTATCCTCACCGTAACGACCTGGATCGATATCGGCCCCGCCTGGAATTAATAAACCATTGGCATGTGCCATTAGATCGTCAACAACTGCCTTGTCGTCGTTATTTGGCACAAAAAGAACATTTCCACCTGCAGCAACGACCATGTCACTGTAACTTCGCCTTGAAAGCCACCACGACGGTTCATCAGCGTTGAACTTTTCATCCAACATCGAAACGCTGCGACTATCAACCAGTGGGAAGGCGATTAACGGGCGGCTCATATAAACTAACTCTTAAGTTCAAGAACCTCCTTTACAACCTCGACGTCGTCCCAAGGCTCTTCCCCCTGACCATAGTTCATCGACTTCTCATGACCTTTGCCAGCCACAACAACTATGTCGTTGGGTTGTGCCAGATTATTAACCGCAAAATTAATGGCCTCCTTTCTGTCCGAAATAAGAAACAAGTCTTCATCTTTAACCTTACCTAACTTCAAAGCGCCAGTAGCTATCTGTTCCGAGATATCCCTAACGCTCTCGTTGCGTGGATCTTCTGCCGTTATAACAGCAAGATCACTTAACTTCCCAACGACTTCACCCATAAGCGGACGTTTGCTGACATCACGTTTGCCAGCACTCCCAAAAACCGTGATGACCCTTCCGTCTTTGCTGGCAGCCATCTCGCGAACAGAGGTTAAGAGACTTTCTAAACCATTCGGCGTGTGTGCGAAATCGATGATCACCTTAAATTCACTGTCATAAACTACTTGCATGCGTCCCGGGAGAAACGTCATCGCCTCGATTCCTGTTTTAACTGCATCATTAGATGCACCCAGATCTTTTGCAATAGCGGCTGCTAACTTTGCATTTTTGCGGTTATAATCTCCCGGCATTTTTACCTCAACGCCTTCTAATATTGAATCAGGAACGTCATCACTCACAAAACTACTCTTTCCCGAATGCACGAAATCCATCTTCGTTTTTTTGTACTTCTCAAACGTCCCATGATAATCGAGGTGTTCATGCGTAATATTTGTAAGTCCAGTGACGTCAAACTTAATTCCGTAAACCCTTCCCTGATCAATCCCATGAGATGTCACCTCCAAGATCGCGTATTCCATCCCGTTGTAGACGATTCTCCAAAGTAGCTGACGCAGTTTCCAAGCATCTGGGTTTGTCACATGCAGTCCAGTGTCGACTACCTCATCACCAAAACGCGCCTCAATTGTTGTTACAACTGCGACTTTGTATCCAGCTGCTTTAAGAATGTTATACAGATAAAAACAGGTTGTCGTCTTTCCATCGGTGCCCGTGATACCGATCACCTTAAGCTTCTTTGACGGAAAGCCAAAATAAACCTGCGCAATCACCGCTCTTATTCTGTGGTATATATTTTTTATCTTCCTCATGTCTATTTTTCTTTCGTAGGTTACGGTTTGTTGACTTTGACAGTTTTAGACTCTTTTTTAATTCTATGTGACAAATATTAGACTTTCCACTGAGCAGAATTCAACAAAGTCGAAAATCTGGCAAAGAGTATCGCACACCAATCCAATACTACTGTCGCCTATCTTACCAGCCTCTCCTCCACCTTTCATATTTTACAAAAACATAAAGCGGCCAGTACCGCAGATGATTAATCGGGAAGTCCAAAGTATGCATAAGCCGCACCCGTTCACCGCCGAATCCGCGTTTAAACTTCGTAAGACCCGCCCGTGGATGGTTTGGATCATCGTTCGGGGCGATTCCAAAGAAGTCATACATCTTCATTCCTTGTTGTTTGAGGCGCTTGATTACCTCCCACTGTAGAAGATAGTTGGCGTATACATCAGGATCAAGTCGTACCGAACCACTGTGATGATAATACCCCGTTGTGCCAAAACGTATAATCATCGCTCCGCCAATGGTTTCGCCGTTATATTCAGCAAAAACGAGCTCAACCAAGTTATCGACAATAAAAGTATCGAACTCGTGAAGGAAGTATTCCTTGTTATATGGAACAAAATCATGCCGCTCAACGGTTTTTTCGTAAAGGTCAAACAAAAGATCGATATCGGCTCGATCTTTTGAGAAACGGATACTAACACCGCCTTGTTCTCCTTTACGAACATAGTAACGTGTGTTCTTCTTCATCCCTTTCAACAACTCATCCTCAGACGGTTCAAGATTCAAGTGCATCGTATGTTCAGCCTGAAAATACATCGGTGCCTTAAAATATCCCATCTTTGTAAAGCGTTGAATGAACTCTTCGGAGTTAAACCTCGGCGGACGAATTCGGAAGAAGTGAACCTTCTCTTTCTTCGATAGCTCAATCAAATAGTCATGAAGTAACCTGAAGTAATCTACGTTGTCGTAATCTAACATTGGTCCACCGTGTGATTCAAGGTAGTCGCCGCGCTTACTAGTAACTTTAGTAAACAAAGAGGCGCCAACTAATTTATCGCTTTCATATAAACCCAATCGGAAGACTTTTCGCCCCTGTAGTTTGGCAAACTCACCCCAGTTCCAGGACTGAAGCATCGAGTTAAGCGGGAACGGCGCCACAAAATCCGTCCACTCTTGTTTGTCGATGACCTCTTGAATATTTATTTTACTAGCCATGATTAGTCTTTTTGTTTATACACCATTATCACCTTCTCAACATCAACATCACTCATACGCTGGTAACACGGCAGGTTAACAACATGCGCGCTTACGTCTTCTGCCACAGGTGTCGCGCCTTGCTTATAACCTGTCTTTGAAAGATCAATCTCCTTTGGCCCGACAACCTGATCGTACCAGTCACCAACCACGATACCGTAGCGCTTATACCTATTAATTAACTTTCGCGGATTCTCCGCCAGTACGCTGTAACGAAGCCATATACGGTCTTGATTGTCTACCCCTTGTTGCACAGACACGATACCGGCACTTGCATACATCTTCGCGATCTCGCCTCGTCTTGTATTGCTATCTACTAACGCCTTTAACTGAAAAGAGGCAAGCGTAGCTAAAGCACCTGGATATTTCTTATCGATCCAATTGGGCATCGGTCCACAACTCTTCTCCGCTTCATCTGTCGCCTTGGAGAGCAGACCAAGCACCTGAAATCCAGCGTGTAGTAACTTACCGAGACTGAGAAATGAATACGTTTGCAACGAGATGTAACTCAAGACCGGATGCAACAATTGTTTTAAGATCCAACCTCTGCCAACTGGTTGCTTTTGAGCGTAAAGTTCCTGTGCTTTTTGAACGATATCCGGGTGCGCACTATTAATGTATAACGCGCCGCCAAAGACCGAACTCACAACCTTATCACGTCCAAAACTAAAGATACCGGCATCGGCGATGGTACCAACGTATCGATCATTAACCTTCGCACCAAGCGCGTGTGCGCAGTCTTCAATCACGTAAATCCCACGTTCTTTAGCAAACTTCATCAAATCATCCATCTGATCAAACGGTAATCCGAACGTATGTTGTACGATTATCGCCTTTGTTTTAGCCGTAACCTTACGTTTCAGTTCATCTAAATCAAGATTGAGTGTTTCTTTTTTTATATCAGCATAAACGGGCGTCGCTCTTGTCCAGAGTATCGAGTTAACCACCGCCACGCAGTTAAACGCCTGCATGACAACATCATCGCCCTCCCCGACACCAAATAATTTGAGTGCATCGTACGTTGCTGAACGTCCGCTAATACTTGGAAAGATATTATTCACATCGACGTCAAACGTTCGCGCCAAGTTTTCAAGTAAATCCTCGACTCCGTTCTTGTTATACCAAGCGTGTTGTGAGAACAACATCTTCGCGGCCTTTACCGCATCTTCCCGAGTCAAATTAGGCGAAAACCCTATCGATATCAACATCTTTATTTAAGCTTCTCTAAGGCGTAACGTATGGTCAAGTTGCGCCCTTCAAACAAGATAACCGTCTGGGCGTCTAATCTCCCATCGAGTTTTGACAATAAAACCTCCGCCGATTCGATAAACTCACCACCGATGAAATCCTTATGTAAGACTTCTACAACGAAGATCTCAGTAAATATCGAGGATGCCAAATCGCCCAGTGCGGTATTCACCTGCTTGGAGTACTTGCCTAGTTCATAAACTCCAGTCGTAACGAGAATCTTTGTTTCTTTCGGCATGTCGTTAACATAGCCACACGCAAATCGAAAACCACTGGGATTACTGTTGTAACTATCATCAATAAGAGTAACACCGTTAGCACCGGTAATGACGTTAAATCTTGACTCTGGAACCGCAATCTTCTCTCTACCCGCGTTTATCTCGTCTTGCGACAAACCCATATGTTTTGCGACCGCAATCGCAGCGTTGACGTTCTCGTGCGGACTCGTCGACGAATATGTTATGACATCCCGTCCTTGAATCTCGTCAAGCCTGCCAGAAACGTTTGCGTCTGCGACGTTTAGCACCGCAACACCACTATCATTGAGGCCGTCAACGATCTCAAACTTGGCCTTAATCGTGTTTTCGATACTGCCAAACAATGCAATGTGCTGCTCGTTTATGCCTGTTACAACAGAGATATCTGGGCGTACAATATTTACGATCTCCTTTATCTCCCCTCTTTTATATGCTCCCATCTCGACAACGAATACTTCGTATTCGGCGTTTAAGTTTTTAAGAATAAACAATGAGACGCCAATCTTTGTGTTAACACCACCTGGTGTTTTAAGAACCGAGTACTTCTGAGAGAGAACCGCGGCAATTGCATCTTTCGTCGAGGTCTTTCCGTATGAGCCGGTGACGCCGATTACAATGAGGTTTGACATCTTATTTACTTTTACTGAAGCAAGTCGTGCGACGACGAGTCCAATAACTCTGCTTGGTATTGCTATAGTACCAACGGCTAACGAAACACTAACGAACGTCAGAAAGTACGTTAGCGTCGCGGCAATTAATAGGTGCACAAACAATGAGAGAAAAAAGATCAGAATTACTATTGCATAAAACGCGCTTAAAGCCGCGATCAAGACTGCCTTTATCGTTGGGCTAGGGCGACGTTTCTGCCCAATGAATACTAACGATAACAGATCTTCACGCGTAAACTGCCTCAGATAAACCAACGCAAGATCAAGTCGATACTCGTGCAGCTGCCATAGGTAGATCCAATAAAAGAACAAACGCATTCTAACTACTCCTTTTTCACAAAATCGTCTATGTATTTAACGATATCGTACTTATCCTCGCGATAGAAGTTATGGTCTGCGCCTTCAAACGGCATTACCTCAACGTTTTTGTTCTGGGATAGAAGTTGTTGGGCTTCACGCAGCGACGTATCACCGTCCTTCGTTCCCCACAGCACTAAGCACGGTCGCGTGAGAGAAACAACGTTGTGCGACACGTCCTCGCGAATCACCTTCTTCATTATCTCCTTCATAATTCCGTTCGAGTGATTATACGATTGTGAGCCGATCAGTCGATATAGATTTTCTCGCACGCTTTCTCCGAGACCTTCCAAAAATGGCAACGCAAAAACACCCTTACCAACCTTCGTCACCTTCTCCATCGCAACCATACCTATACTTCTCGGTTTACGGATTAATGCAGGTGCGATCAGTATCAGCTTGTCGATCTCGTCGGCATACTTATTAGCATATTGTGCGGCGATCTGACCACCAAAAGAATGTCCGATCAAAACGTAACTACTAAACCCCATCTCGGCGACGGCCGTGTGAACCCAGTGCGCATACTCCTCTACGCCCCATACCTCAAGTGGTGGATCTTCCTCTCCAAAACCAGGTAGATCAGGGACAAACATGTTATAACCTAAACTCTCAAGCTTAGTCTGTATGTCAGTAAATCTCGTTCTGTTTGCTCCCCAACCATGGAGGACAACGATATTTTTTGTCATGGTATCTGCGCTATATTCATCTTATAACCAAATCGTGTCAGTGTCGAAAGCAGTTCGGGAAATCTATCCGTGAATCTCTGGATATTTGTTACCTCCGTTGCTTCATGTTGTGCTAGCGCTATGAGAACCGGGGCAAGATAATTTTTGTATTGCGAAAGATCTAGTGATTTGATCTGAGCCTTGCTTGGGCCGAAAACACTCACCTTTAACTCCAACTCCTGTACATTTACAAACTCCGAAACTTTGTCACCGCCGACTATCTCGATCAGATCCTCCTCGCTTAAAACTCCACGCTGAATCTCAATCTTGGCGTCTTTTATGCTTTGTATAAAATTAGGTTGAAAAAGATTGGTGCGATTTAACAAAACGCTTTCGCCGTTTATAACAGAGGCCATCACTGCAAAGATCTCAATCCAACTTGAAGAAAAACCTGGGAAAGACTCGGATCTGACATTAAAAGCACTTAGTTTGGAGTCGTCCTCGTTCCAAACTCTAAGCATCGTATCGTTAAACTTGTAACTGATGTTCATCTTGTTAAACAAGTTCAACATGGCGAGTGCGTTATCTTTCTCAAGATCCTTGACGATTACCTCTCCCTTGGTTAACACCGTAAGGGCGATAATAAACAACGTTTCTAAAAGGCTAGCCGGTACAGAAACCGACGCCTCCTGATCGGTTATGCCACTGTTTACTACGATGCCCTCGTCGGTTATAGAGATCTGTGCGTTAAGGCTCGTCAGATAATTCATTACCGAAAGACACGACTTATCGATAGTAGCATCCCTAAGGTTCAGCGGTGATTTAAACCTCGACACGACTAATAGGATAAGACCACACACCTCGACGGGGGTCCAACCTTTGAGATCAATACTCCCTTTAGCTAGTTCCCTCCAATCTTCCGGTGCTTTGACAAACACGAACTTACCCTCCTCGTTGACCTCAAATCCCACAGACCTTAAGTTACTTACGTAATAACGGATCCTACTTTGATCCATTTCAGGAAAAGATTGCAGCTCAATCCCTCCAATACCAGTGCGAGCAAGCAGTGTTATGGTAGTCAGCCATGCCAGATCGACATCCGGTGCAAGCGAGAACGGGACAGCCTTCGTCTTTAACTCTTCGCAGTTTGTCGTTAATCCATCATCAACCGTCACCTCAACGCCAATAAACTCTAATAAATCCAACAGCTCGTCCATAAGACCGCTTTGTGGGATGTTGTGGATATGGGTCGGTGACTTAGTTACAATAGAGGCGATTAATAGGTATGCTGCAGTCAACACATCGGGACTCGGCGTGTATTCACCGCGAATGGCGATCCCCCCTTCATCTAGAAGTAAACTTTGCTTCATATACGTCAAAGATTATACCTTACAAGCCATTACTCTGCTTATATTTCGGGCCTAATCGAAAAGTAGTTCATCAACTCCCTTGCAGTTTCCATCCACATTGGTACTACCGTATCGGCTGAATAGGTCGAAGTGGTTGGCTCAGATAGCATCATATACATCACAAACTTGGGATCCTCCACCGGACCAAACCCAATAAACGTCGTGTTGGTCTTATGCGGATCATACTCCCCATCTATTGGAATCTGTGCCGTACCAGTCTTTCCGCCTACCGAATAGATATCCATGCCACTTTGCTTTACAAACCACTTAAACTCACCATCGGTAACAACCTTCTTTAACATGTACCTGATCTGCTCAGAGGTCTCGTCGGTTATCGGATGACTTAAAATCGTTGGCTGTGTCTGAACAACCTTGTCGTCGCTTACTTTGATCTCCTCAACGATGTAAGGTTTATAAACAAAACCACCATTTATTAGTGTCGTAAATGCAGCCGTAATCTGAAGAGGAGTTACCGATATGCCCTGACCAAAAGACATGTTGGCAAGATCGATGTCACGCCATGTACTACTATCACGGACGATACCTGCCTCCTCTCCCTGTAGATCAATCCCCAATAGCTGGCCGAAACGAAAATCGTTCACATACCGCTCGAACTTTTCAAACCCAACCTGGTGACCAACCCACGCTGCACCAGTATTATCCGACAACTGTAGGATCTGTGTCATCGTTATCTCTCCGTGATATTTGTTATCCCACGTACGTACCGGAAAGCCGTTGTATACGACAGGGCCATCGTCATGATATATCGTGTTTGGCGTTACCAGATCTTCATTAATCGCCATAGCCATCGTCACCGGTTTCATAACAGAACCGGGTTCGTAGTTTGATCCCACCGCCGCGTTTCTAAATTGCGTAATCCTACTCACGTCGCCTTCACCGTTTAACTCCTCTGTCCAATACTGCGGATTAAACGAAGGAGACGACGACATCGCCCATATCGCCCCGCTGTATGGATCAATTAAGATCGCTGTACCTGATTTAGCACCGTACTTCTTTACACCCTCGTTTAATTTCTTGTCTAATAGATACTGCATCTCACGTTTAATTGTCACAACGATATCCTTGCCGTGGCTTGGAGTGTTGAGCTTGCTGTTCCCAAATGGAATACGTTTTCCCTCGACATCACGCTCGATTAACTCGTAGCCGACCTGACCTGAGAGATAGCCGTTGTAGTATCCTTCCAGTCCGAAGTATCCCTGGTCTTCTCCCAAACTAGTCTTGCCGACAAAACCAAGGACCGGCGCAGCCATCTCGCTTTCTGGATATAAGCGTTTGTAGGCCTGCTGAAAATAGACTCCCGGTATCTCTAGCGCTTCAATCGTGTCTTTCTGTGACTGATCAAGATCGGCGACTAACTGAACAAACTGGTTTGCATCATCGCTTAAAAGAGATTCTAGTTGTTCACCCACTTGGTCGCTTAAGTCCTTCTCCCAATCTTCGTAATCAAGCAACGTTCTCTTCGCGTTACGGTAAATAATTGGCCATGTTAAAGGATACTTTTCATCGTCTTCGAATTTGAGAAGGTCATCCTCTTTATCACGTTTTACGTCCGCGGCTTTTATCTCATTGACAACGAGGTCTTTTACAACCTCAACAACCGCGTCTTTATCGTCCATCTCAAGAGGAACAGCGAACAGGAGATAACTGGGCGCGTTTAAAACTAGTGGAAAGCCGTCCGAAGAAAAAATCTGACCACGATCCGCGCTCAGCTGACGTTCTGCCGTATGTTGCCGCATGGCAAGAACGCTATACTCTCCATGGTCGATAATCATTATCTGACCCAATCGTAATACTACAACAGCAAACAAACCTAGAAAACCAAATTTTATAAGCGAGAACCGCCAGTTCATGTCAATTTTGCGCTAATTGACGTGAAAGATCCGAGGCGTCGACAAACTTCATCGACGAGTCAACATTTACCATGCCCAAGTCTTCACGTGCCTTCTTCTCTATTGTAGCAATAGAAGACAGCTTGGCAATGTCGGTTTGTAAAAGGTTGATATCTTTCTGTAGCGAGACACGTTGTTGCTCCAGATCTTTAATCTCTTCACCAACCGTGGCGACGTTACCTGAGGTGAGAACGCGAACAGTAATGTAGGCGATGAACGTTAAAGCCGCGACTAACACAGTGTAGTTCACACCACCATGCTGTGACCTCAGTACGTTAGTATTTCTTATATTTTTATTGTTTACTCTATATCTTTTATTTACCATTATCTTTTTCTCCAACTCTTAATTTGGCCGACCTTGAGCGAGGGTTTTGAGCTACCTCCTCCTCACTCGCCGTTACCGGCTTCTTTACAAGCTGATCTAAACCGGACCTCTTTATAAAGTCTTTTACAATTCGATCCTCGAGAGAGTGAAACGAGATAACAACTAATCTTCCTTGTGGAAGAAGTAACTTCTCACTCTCTTCCAATGCAACTCGTAGCTGATTCAACTCATCGTTAACAGTAATTCTTAAGGCCTGAAAAACCTGCGTCGCTGGATGAATATCTCTCTGCCAACGCCATCCATAAGCGCGTTTGACAACTGTCGCCAATTCAGCAGTTGTTTTAATTGGTTTTACGGCACGGGCTTTAACTATCTCATCGACAACGAGCTTTATCCGATAAACCTCACCGTACTTTGCAAAGAGCTCAATCATCTCTTTAGCGCTTAGACCATTAACCAGGTCTGCCGCACTAACCGACAAGCTAGCGTCCATGCGCATATCCAGCTCCCCTTCGTGAAGCATCGAGAAGCCACGCCTGGAATCATCCAATTGATCACTCGAGAGGCCAAGATCAAACAAGATACCGCTGACCCCATTTAACCCGTTCGCCTGTGCGACGTTATAGATCTCGCTAAAGCTTGTTTTAACGATTATCAAACGCTCGTTTATGTCCCTAAACTCATTTATGAGATGCTCTTTCGTTCGACGAATCGACTCTTCATCACGATCGAGAGCTAACACATGTCCACCGTTTTTTAGGATCTGCAGTGTATGACCACCGCCTCCAAGTGTGGCGTCGATGTACCAGTTTCCCTCCTTTACATTTAAAAAGTGCAATACTTCATCAAGTAGTACTGGGATATGTTTTGGCTTTTCCATTTTCTGTTTCGTATGCTTACATGCCGATGCAGTAGGGGCGGTCTATGCAATCAAATTAATAAATTTAATTCAGGGACCAATTCTCATCCAAATTTTTATGGCTTGGATATGGGACAGTGCGAGTCCGTCGCCGCACCCCACCGCATGGACATATAAACATCCAGACTTAACGCCACTTAAAGAACACTTACGCTTGTTTAGTGCTTTGAGTTTGTAGCAATCTCTCGGCAATCTCCGACGAGTTATCGTCCAAACGCGCTCGATACTCTTGCCACACCGCCTCATCCCAAATCTCAATCCAGTTCCCTACTCCCAAGAAAACGACCTTTCCGTCCGTTATCTTGGCGTACTGGTGCAGACTTTCTGGAATAATAAACCTTCCCTGTGCATCTAATTCGACCTCATGCGCACCCGATAGCAAGAACCTTGCGGTTTCCCGTTTGTTTGCGGATATAAAGGGAATATCAGACACACCATTTAGGAGCTCATGGAACTCGGACTCCGCAACCAAAACGATGCATCCTTCGTATCCACGCGTTACTACTAACCCACCGTTAGTACTACCTGACTTGTTAAGCTGCTCACGCAATCTCTTCGGGATTGCTACTCGATTTCCTGATGTTACCGATATTGAATACTCGCCCAAATACATGGTAATTATTTACAAATACATAGTTCTTATTTACTGATTCATGATCTCTATCTACCTTGTTGTCAAATCTTAATCCCATATTCACCATATTTCACCATTCTTCACCACCAATGTATTACATTTGTCTACTATGTGTCAAGGACTGATTTAGGCCTATATGACATATCTCAAATCGTCACTGTACGAACCTATAGAATGTGACCTTTCACGTCATACTTGCCAGTTCTGACACATAAAAATTGTGTTATAGTTAGCACATGGCAGAAAACATGTTGGAGACGATTACGTCGCTTTCCAAACGACGTGGATTTGTTTACCAAAATTCAGAGATATATGGCGGTATGAGTGCGCTTTACGACTATGGCCCACTAGGTGCGGAACTTCGCAATAACCTTCACGATCTATGGTGGAAAAAGATGGTACATCAACGTGCCGACGTTTACGGTATCGACGGACGCAACATTCTCCATCCTAAGGTATGGGAGGCAAGTGGACACATAAAGGGCTTTGCCGATGCACTGGTCGAAGACAAGGTGACGCACGAACGATTCGCCGCCGACAAGCTAGTTGAAGACCAACTTGGGGTATCTGTCAAAAGTAACGACATCGAGACCATAAACACATATATTAAGGAAGGCAAGCTAAAGAGCCCGCACGGCAACCCTATTACTGAAGCCAAGAATATCAACCAGCTCATGGCTGCAGAGATCGGCACGGTCGAAGGAGACAAGATGAAGGTCTATCTCAAAGGTGAGTCCTGTCAGAACATCTACGTCAACTACAAACAGGTGCTCGACTCTATGCATCCGAAGATCCCTTTTGGCATTGCGCAGATAGGACGGGCTTTCAGAAACGAGATTACGCTCGGCCAATTTTTGTTTCGACAAAGGGAGTTCGATCAGGCTGACGTCCAGTATTTTGTTCATCCCAGTGAGGCAAGTCGCTACTACGAAGAATGGAAGGAGATTCGCTGGAACTACTACATTAACGAGCTAGGAATAAACGAAGAAAGGCTACGCTGGCAGCAACACTCAGAAGACGAGCGAGCGTTCTATGCGCGCGACGCGTGGGATATCCAATACAACTTTGAAGGAATGGGCTTTAAGGAGATCGAAGGTCTGCACGACAGGAGCAACTACGACCTCACACAACACCAAAAGTTTTCGGGCGTCGACCTCTCCTATACAAACCCACAAACGAAGGAAAGTTTTATACCGTTTATCGTTGAATGCTCAGGCGGATTTGACCGTTCGTTCCTAGCAGTGCTCTTTGACGCATATTACGAAGATGAGGTGAACGATCGAATCGTATTAAAACTAAAACCGACACTAGCGCCATATAAGGCAGCAGTCTTCCCACTTGTTAAAAACAAAGAGGATATCGTTACTAAGGCCAAGGAGATCTTCAACAAATTGTCAGATGACTACTCAGTTGCGTGGGACGACCGCGGCAATATAGGAAAACGTTACTACTCCCAGGACGAGATCGGCACCCCGTGGTGCATTACGGTTGATTACGAGACGTTGGAAGAAGGTAGTGTTACAGTGCGTGACCGCGATACGATGGAACAGATAAGAGTCTCCGTTAAAGAGATCGGCGAGTTTGTGCAGGATAAGTTGCGTTAGTGTAATTAAGCTAAGTCGCGGTTTATAAAACACGAAGACTGTTTATGCGTTTTCCCGTTAAACTCTGAATATAGCTTTTCAGGTACTCTGAGCGTTTGCCCTGTTCCCCTTGTAATTCACGTCCTTGAACATCGTCCGACCAGAACCCCATCTCTTTAAGCAGTACAATCTCAAAGTTCTCAACAACGCTGTACGCATCAGCAGCTGATTGCGTGTTCGAAAGCAACTCAAGCGCAGTTAAGAGTTGTTTATACAAGGAGTAATGCTTCTCCTCCTCCTGAGTAAAAACGTCGAGCAGTTCGGCCAGGTAGTAAACGTATCTCGACACGTCGGTGTCTGACTTTAACGCATCGTACGAGTTCAGGGTACGCACCTCACTAATGATAGACAACTCGTTGCCCTGGCGAGCCTGAAACTCTACCTGGTTAAACAAGGTAAGATGGCCACTGCGACGTGAACTGATCTTGCGGACACCTTTGGCAACGAGACGTAGCTTACCGTGATTTTTTGAAAATACTACTAGGACAACATCTCCCTCCCCGAACGGAAACCTGCGGATAATAAAGCCTTCATCGGTAAACAGCAACATGCCTAGAGCTTAATCGAAACGTTCTCGTCCTTTCGCAGATTAAAAGCTTGCTCTCCATCTGATGTAACGATAGTGTGGTAAACCACCTCAACGCCAGGCTGCTTTTGTATTAGCAGTTCACCAACGTCACCGAGACCGGCAGGCAATGTGTAAGTAAACGCAATCGTCTTAGAGCTTAACGACGGAATTCTCACGAAATTATCGAACACTGTATAACCAAACTCCTCGTAAATGTTGG